>NZ_JBIDAJ010000059.1:0-31010 GCF_043202395.1 Streptomyces sp. NPDC048197 | reverse complement strand
ACGCCCGGTTACATTTCGAACCCGGAAGCTAAGCCTTTCAGCGCCGATGGTACTGCAGGGGGGACCCTGTGGGAGAGTAGGACGCCGCCGAACAATCTTTGGGGAAAGCCCCGCACCGTATGGTGCGGGGCTTTTCTGCGTTCTGGGTCGGTGAGAGGACGATATCCGTAAGGCATCCTTGCGGCTTCCGCCGCGTCCCAACGTCGTGGCCGGCGGGGGAGGCACGCTGGAGTGAGTTTGTTGTGTGCGTTGAAGCCACCGCAGTCCCTCACTCATTCCGCTCCAGCTGCGGTTCAGCGGCCGACAGGGGGCTGAGCACTGGCCGAGTGATGCCCTTTCCCAACGTAGGACCAAAGGTAAGCCCCCTCCGTGGCAGAGAGAGCCAAGGAGGGGGCTTCGAGTGACCGGCCGGGTGCACGCAAGGCGCCTGCGGGGACGCGAGCGGCGTTTCTACAGGCGGCCGGTGGACTTCAGGGTGAGGTAGGCGTCGGCCAGGTCGGGGGCCAGGTGGTTCGGGGTGGCGTCGAGGACGGTGATGCCCTGGCGGCGGAGGCGGTCTGCGGTGTGGCGGCGGGCGGCGATGGCCTGCTCTGCAGCTGCTGCGGCGTAGACGGCCTGGGGTGAGTGGCGGCCGGTGGCCATCTCTTCGATGCGGGGATCGGCTACGGCGGCGACGATGACTTCGTTGCGCTGGGTGAGGCTGGGCAGGACGGGCAGGAGGGCCTCTTCGACGGGGGCCGCGTCCAGGCCGGTGAACAGGACGATCAGGGAACGGCGCGAGGTGCGGCGATGGATTTCGGCGGCCAGGCCGCGGGCGTCCGCCTCGACAAGTTCGGCTTCGAGGGGCGCCAGAGCATCGGTCAGTGCCGGGAGGAGATCGCGGGCGGTGCGGCCCTGTACGGAGGCCCGGATGCGGCGGTCGTAGGCGAGGAGATCGACGTGGTCGCCGGCGCGTGCGGCCAGCGTGCCGAGCAGCAGGGCCGCGTCCATGGAGGCGTCGAGGCGGGGGATGTCGCCGATACGGGTGGCTGAGGTGCGGCCGGTCTCGAGGACGAGCAGGATGCGGCGGTCGCGTTCGGGGCGCCAGGTGCGGACGGCGAGGTCCTGTCGGCGGGCGGAGGCGCGCCAGTCGATGGAGCGGGCGTCGTCGCCGGGGGTGTAGTCGCGGAGGCTGTCGAACTCGGTGCCCTCACCGCGTGTCAGGAGGCTGGTCCGGCCGTCGAGTTCGCGGAGCCGGGCGAGCTTGGCGGGGAGGTGCTTGCGGCTGGTGAAGGGGGGCAGGACACGGAGGGTCCAGGGGACGTGGTGGCTTCCCTGTCGTGCTGCCAGGCCGAGGGGGCCGTAGGAGCGGACGGTGACGCGTACGGCGTGGTGGTCACCGCGGCGGGTGGGGTGGAGGGTGGTGGTCAGTCGCCGGCGCTCGGCTGCGGGGATGCGGACATGGTGCCGGGAGGCGGCGACTTCCGAGCCGGGATGGAAGGAGCTCGGGGGCCAGGCGTCGCGGACGTGGGCGCGCAGCGGACGGCGGCTCAGATTGGTGAGGGTGAGGTAGGTGTGGGCTTCGCCTGTTAGTCGAACGGTTGTTTCACCGGTTCGGGTGAAACGGAGCGTTCGCACTGGCGCGGCGAGCGCGAGGTCGCACAAAATTGCTATCAGCAAGGCGAGTTGGACGATCGCGATGCCGAGCCAGCTGGGCAGCACGAAGCCGACAAACAGGGCTCCGAGTGCGGAGACGAGGGCGGTGCGTCCGGTGAGGGTCACGGTGTCGCCTCAGCGGGGGACGGGGAGATGTGCGAGTACGGCGTTGATCACGGAGTCTGCGGTGACTCCTTCCATCTCCGCTTCGGGGCGGAGCTGGATGCGGTGGCGCAGCGTGGGGAGAGCAAGAGCCTTCACGTCGTCAGGGGTGACATAGTCGCGGCCGGTGAGCCACGCCCAGGCGCGTGACGTGGAAAGCAGGGCGGTGGCGCCTCGGGGGGAGACGCCGAGGGAGAGCGAGGGGGACTCGCGAGTGGCACGGCAGATATCGACGATATAGCCGGTGACTTCGGGGGATACCGAGGTCTTTGCGACGGCGGCTCGGGCCGCGTCGAGGTCGGCGACAGAAGCGACGGGGCGAAGTCCGGCGGCGTTCAGATCGCGGGGGCTGAAGCCGGCTGCGTGACGGGTGAGGATGTCAATCTCGTCGTGCCGGTCGGGGAGTGGGACCGTCAGCTTCAGGAGAAATCGGTCGAGTTGGGCCTCGGGCAGTGGATAGGTGCCCTCGTACTCCACGGGGTTCTGCGTGGCGGCGACCAGGAAGGGCTCGGGGAGGGGACGGGCTGTTCCGTCGACGGTGACCTGACGCTCTTCCATGGCCTCCAGCAGCGAAGCCTGGGTCTTGGGCGGCGTGCGGTTGATCTCGTCGGCCAGCAGCAGATTGGTGAAGACGGGGCCCGGCTGGAAGGAGAACTCCGCGCTGCGGGCGTCGTAGACCAGTGAGCCCGTCACATCACTCGGCATCAGGTCCGGGGTGAACTGCACCCGCTTTGTGTCGAGTTCGAGGGAGGTCGACAGGGCGCGTACAAGAAGAGTCTTGGCGACGCCGGGGGCGCCTTCGAGGAGCACATGACCGCGGCAGAGGAGGGCGACGACCAGCCCGGTGACGGCGGGGTCCTGGCCTACGACGGCCTTGGCTATCTCGGTGCGCAGGGCCTCGAGGGAAGCTCGGGCGCTGTCAGCGGTCGGGGTGCTCACGGGGGGCGTGCCTCTCTTGGGAAACGATCGAGGATTTGAGTGCGTCGAGCTGGTCGGCCAGCTGCACCAGGGCCCGGTCGTCCGCGGGGGCCGGGCCGAAGAGCAGGGTGTGCAGATCTGTCGCGCGGTCGGCGGAGGGGGACAAGTGGGCGTGGAGAGCCGGGAGAAGGCGGTCAGGAGTGTGGGCCTGGGTGGGTGGCACGCCGAGGAGGGGGGCGAGCCGGGTACGGGTTGCGGACCGGAGGACGGTTGCGGCCCGGTCGCGGGCGTGGGTCTGTTCGTAGAGGCGCGCGTGGCCCTCGGTGGTCTCGGCGGCGGGGACGGTGACGGGGAGGTTTTCGGGGACGAGAGGGCCGAGTCGGCGGGCGCGCCAGACGGCGGCGAGGCCGGCGGCAATGGTGAGTTGGAGCAGGGCCCAGCTCCAGCCGGAGGGGATGAGATCGAGGAAGCTGCGCTGGTCATGAGCGGATGACGGGTCGCTCACGGAGGGGAGGTACCAGATCAGATGGTGGTGAGCACCGAGGAGTTGAAGGGCGAGCGAGGCGTTGCCGTGCTCGGCGAGGTGTTGGTTGTAGAGGAAGTCGGCGGAGCCGAGGAGGACGGTGTCGCGGCCGTTGTCGGCGGCCGGCAGGTGCAGCAGGGTGGGCCGGCCGCTGACGGGGTAGCAACGATCGGTGCGCTCGTCGGACGTGGTGTAGCGAAGGCCGCCGAGGAGCACGCTGCCGGCACGGTGTGCGTCGGGCAGGGAACAGGCAGGACTGCGCGGGGAGTTGCCGGTTGCGGGCTGGGCCTGGACGCCGGGGGCGAAGGTCCAGAGGGAGGCAGAGCCGGGAGTGAGCAGGACGGTGCGCCCGGGGGTCTGAGCAGTTGCGGTGTGGAGGTCCGTCAGCTGTTTCTGCGTCAGGACGTCGGGGTCCGTGATGAGCAGGGTGGTGTCGGGGCCGGAGGCGGCGGCGGCCTCCTCGGAGGTGGTGACGACCTGGAGGGAGACGCCCTGGCCGGCCAGGAGTCGGGCCAGCGCACGGCTGCCGGAGCGGTCCGCCGAGCGGGGGTCGAGCCGGCCGTGCTGTTCGCCGGACTGCAGGGCGGCGAGGATCACTCCGCTGATGACGAGAAGAAGCAGCGCGAGCAGGGGCCCTCGGGAGCGGGCCCACAGTCGGCGTGCGGTGAGGGAGGGTGCGGCGGTCTCCGGGGCGGCCGTGGTCATCCGCGGCTCCTGGTCGGGGTGGTGGCCAGGTCGGGCTTGGCCTGCTGGAGCTCGGTGTCGAGGGTGGCCAGGAAGGCGTATGCCTGTTCTGTACCGGTGCGGCCGCCGTATGTGACGTCGTCGAAGGTGCGGGCGGCGGTGCGGAGTTGGTCGGCGTACCGGGGGAGTGTCAGGCCGGCCTCGGCGGCGGCCTCGTCGGCGGTGCGGCCGGCGGCGGGGGTGAGCAGGGTGCGTTCCTCAAGGGAGAGGACGAGGGCGCGCATGCGGTCCTGGACGGCCTGGCTCCAGTGGCCTGCGGCGGCGTGCCGTTCGGCGGCCGCGCGGTGTTCGGCGGCGGTCCGGGGAGCGTCGGAGAAGAGCGCGCCGCTGGTGGTCGGAGTGCGGCGTACTGCGCCGAGGCGCAGCCGGAGGGCGACGAGCAGCAGCAGGACGAAGGCGGCGATGGCGAGGAGGCCGATCCAGCCGCCCGGTGTGGCGCCGGCGGCCGCGCCGAAGAGGTCGTCGACGCGGTCCCAGAGCCAGTCGAGGGCGCGCTGGATCGGGTTGGGGTCGTGCTGGTGGTACCGGGGGTCGGACAGTTCGCGCTCTGCCGCCTCGCGGGCGGGGAGGCGCGGTGTCCGCACCGGTATGTCGTCGTCGGAGCGCGCTATGAGTGATCCGAGCGCGACCATGTTCCCCCCTGTGGTCACCGCATCAGCTTCCCGGTGCGGCGTCGGGACCGGCGTCGTCCGCAGTGGTGGCGGGCGCGGCCGGAGCGTGTGCGTTCGGGGCGCTTGCGGCCGGTGCGTCTGCCGTCGGTGCGTCTGCGGTCGGTCCGTCTGTGGCCGGTGCGTCGGTGGGGGTGTCGGTGCCGTATCCGGGGAGGCCGGCGGCGCGGGCCAGTTCGAGGTCGAGGGCCTCGCGGCGGATGCGCTGGTCCACGTAGAGGAGCGCGGTGACGCCGGCGCTGA
Organism: Streptomyces sp. NPDC048197; assembly: GCF_043202395.1. Taxonomy (NCBI): domain Bacteria; kingdom Bacillati; phylum Actinomycetota; class Actinomycetes; order Kitasatosporales; family Streptomycetaceae; genus Streptomyces; species Streptomyces sp. NPDC048197. The sequence goes on along the minus strand of NZ_JBIDAJ010000059.1, from coordinate 26,117 downwards.
TCGGGAGGGTGATGGTGGAGCTGATCACGGCGCCGATGCCCAGCACGGTCAGGAAGGACCAGCCGGTGTTGCCGCTGGTGCCGTTCGCCCAGTCCAGGATGCTCTCACCGCCGATGACGAAGGCGACGATGGTGGCCGGGATCTGGATGATGAACTCGACGATGGCGACCAGGAGGTAGGCCAGCAGCTGGACGCCCAGCACCCGCCACCAGGAGCCGCGTACGAGCTTGGCGGAGCGCCGCATGGAGGCGATGATGCCCTGCTTCTCCAGCATCAGTGCGGGGGAGGCGAGGCTGTAGCGGACCCACAGCCAGATGCCGACTGCGGCGGCGGCGAAGCCGCCGAACACGGTGAGAAGCAGGCCCAGGTCCAGCGTGGCGAAGGCGGTGACGAGAAGGCCGGGTGTCAGGCCGACCGCGAAGACGGCCGTGATGAGGAGGGGCAGCAGCACCAACAGACCGAGGAGGCGCGGAAGCTGGCCGCGGGCGTCGCGCCAGGCTTCGCCGGCCGTCACGGAACAGCCGAGGACGGCGCGGCTCACGATCATGGTGAGCAGTCCGGTGGCGATGATGGTGGCGAGGAGTCCGATCACCGAGGTGATGGCGGATCCGGCGAGCGAGTTCCCGGCCTGGCGCATGGTTTCGCGGACCGGCGGGGCGTTGTTGCTGGAGATCGTGGGTGCGCTGCCGGGGTTCCGGAACCACAGGCCGGTGACGATGGTGACGGCGGTTTGCGAGACGACGGCGACGATCAGCGATATGCCGAGCACGGTGCGCCAGTGGGCCCGCATGGTGGCGACCGCGCCGTCGAGTATCTCTCCGACGCCGAGCGGGCGGAGCGGGATGACGCCGGGCTTGGCCGCCGGAGGCACCGGGGACCAGCCCCAGGGGGCCTGCGGGCCGGGGGCCGGGTGGCCGCCCCAGCCGGTGCCGGTGCCGGACGAGGCGCGGGCGCGGTCGCCGGGGCCGCTCTGGCCGGGGATGCCGGCGGGGGCCGACCACTGGCCGGCGGGCGGCTGTTGCTTGGACCAGTTCGGCGGGGTCGGCTGCTCGGCGGGGCCGGGCTCGTCTTCCGTTCCGGGGGTCTGGAGGGGCTGCTCCGGTGTGCCGCGGCCCGGCTCGTCGGAGGGGGTGGATCCGGGCGAGGCCCAGCCCGGAGAGTTGTTCATCGTCGCTCCTTCTTGCTGCCGGCCCGCCGGGGCGGCCGGGGTCCGGGGTCCGCGGTGGCAGTCATCGTGTCATGGCGCCGCGCGTTGTGTACCCGGGCCCTGAGAGTGAGAGGACCTTCTGTTCGAGGGGCGGTCGGCGGCAGACTGAGGGGATGGGCGATCAGTACGAGGTATCCGAGGTGGGCGCCGGGACGCTCACGATCCCGTCGCTGCGCTGGGAGGAGCTGCCGGAGGGGCCCGTCTTGGTCCTCCTTGATCAGACCCGGCTGCCGGCGGAGGAGGTGGAGCTGGTCTGTACGGACGTGCCGGCACTGGTCGAGGCGATCCGGTCGCTGGCCGTGCGGGGGGCACCGCTGCTGGGAATCGCGGGTGCCTATGGCGTGGCGCTGGCCGCGGCGCGGGGCTTCGATGTGGAAGAAGCGGTGGAGGTGCTGGCGCAGGCCCGGCCGACCGCGGTCAACCTGGGCTACGGCGTGCGGCGCGCGGCGGATGCGTACCGGGCGGCGGTGGCCGACGGCGTCGGAGTGCCGGAGGCTGCGGCTGCTGCGCTGGCCGAGGCCCGGGCCGTGCACGCGGAGGACATCGCGGCCAGTGCGCGGATGGCGGAGCACGGTCTGGCGTTGCTGGGCGAGCTGCTGCCGGGCGGCGGTCATCGGATTCTCACGCACTGCAACACGGGCGCGCTGGTGTCCGGGGGCGAGGGCACCGCCCTGGCGGTGGCGCTGGCGGCGCACCGGGCCGGTGAGCTGCGCCGGCTGTGGGTGGACGAGACGCGGCCGTTGTTGCAGGGGGCGCGGCTGACCGCCTACGAGGCGGCGCGGGCCGGTATGGCGTACACGGTGCTGTCGGACGGGGCGGCCGGGTCGCTGTTCGCCGGTGGTGAGGTGGATGCGGTGCTGATAGGTGCCGACCGGATCGCGGCGGACGGCTCGGTCGCCAACAAGGTGGGCAGCTATCCGCTGGCGGTGCTGGCGCAGTACCACCGCGTTCCCTTCGTGGTGGTGGCGCCGACGAGCACGGTGGATCTGGAGACCGAGGAGGGTGCGGACATCGAGGTGGAGCAGCGGCCGGGGCAGGAAGTGACGGAGTTCTCGTTGCCCTCCGTGCAGGGTGCCGGGGCGGTCCCGGGGGCCGGTGTGCCAGTGGCGCCGTTGGGCGCACAGGCCTACAACCCGGCCTTCGACGTGACTCCGCCGGCGCTGGTGACGGCGATCGTGACGGAGGCCGGAGTGATCTCCCCGGTCACCCGGGACCGGCTGGTGGAGGTGTGTTCCACGTCACGATGGAGTAAGTCACGATCAGGTAATGGGATGATGGCCGAATGAAGGGACGCGTCCTGGTCGTCGACGACGACACCGCACTGGCAGAGATGCTCGGCATCGTGCTGCGTGGCGAAGGCTTTGAACCGTCGTTCGTGTCGGACGGTGACAAGGCCCTTGCTGCCTTCCGTGAGACGAAGCCGGATCTCGTCCTGCTCGACCTGATGCTGCCCGGACGGGACGGCATCGAGGTGTGCCGGCTGATCCGGGCGGAGTCCGGGGTGCCGATCGTGATGCTCACCGCCAAGAGCGACACGGTCGATGTGGTGGTCGGGCTGGAGTCGGGCGCGGACGACTACATCGTCAAGCCGTTCAAGCCCAAGGAGCTGGTGGCCCGGATCCGGGCGCGGCTGCGGCGTTCGGAGGAGCCGGCGCCCGAGCAGCTGGCGATCGGTGACCTGGTCATCGATGTGGCGGGTCACTCGGTGAAGCGCGACGGGCAGTCGATCGCGCTGACCCCGCTGGAGTTCGATCTGCTGGTGGCGCTGGCGCGCAAGCCGTGGCAGGTGTTCACGCGTGAGGTGCTGCTGGAGCAGGTCTGGGGCTATCGGCACGCCGCGGACACCCGGTTGGTCAATGTCCATGTGCAGCGGTTGCGCTCGAAGGTCGAGCGGGATCCGGAGCGTCCGGAGATCGTGGTGACCGTGCGCGGGGTCGGCTACAAGGCCGGGCCCAGCTGAGATGATCCGGGACGGTTCGGCCCCGGAGGGAAAGCGGGGGCGCACCGTCGGCGCGACGGGTGATATGTCCTTTTCGGGAAGATTGGTTGCTCGGTTGCTGCGCGGTGGCCAGCTGCTGCCCGACGGCGCGGTGAGCGGCCCGGTCCACCCGTTGCTGCGGCTCTTCAGTCGCTGGGTGCGGCGGCCGCTGCTGCCCGCCCTGCGACTGTGGCGCCGCAACATCCAGCTGCGCGTCGTGGCGACCACCCTGCTCATGTCCCTCGCCGTCGTGCTGCTGCTCGGCGTCGTGGTCGTCGGCCAGGTCCGTAACGGCCTGCTCACGGCCAAGGCGCAGGCCGCGCAGAGCCAGGCCGTGGGCGGCTTCAGCGTTGCCCAGAAGATGGCCGACGGCGCCGACGACACCCGTACCGACGACACCGCCCGTACCGGCAACCGTGGCACCCAGGACTCCGCGACCTGGCTCACCGGCCTGGTCGAACAGCTCGCCAGCGGCGGCCAGGGCGTCTTCTCCGTAGTGGCGCTCAGTTCCGACTCCGACGAGCCGTTCGGCGACTCCAGCCCCGGCACCCGCGGGCCGCGCGCCTCCGGTGACGTCGATCCGGAGCGGAGCGTACCGGCCGAGCTGCGGCGGAAGCTGGACACCAAGTCGGGCACGTTCCGCCAGTACACCCAGATCAAGCGCATCGGGTCGGACGACGGCGTGCCGGCGCTGATCATCGGCAAGCGGCTCAATGACGTCAACAGCAACCAGTACCAGCTCTACTACCTCTTCCCGTTCAGCCAGGAAGAGGAGTCGCTCAAGCTGGTGACGGGCACGCTCGCGACGGCCGGCGTCTTCGTGGTGATCCTGCTCGGCGCGATCGCATGGCTGGTGGTGCGGCAGGTCGTCACGCCCGTACGGATGGCCGCGGGCATCTCCGAGCGGCTGGCCGCCGGCCTCCTCCAGGAGCGGATGAAGGTCACCGGCGAGGACGACATCGCCCGGCTCGGCGAGTCCTTCAACAAGATGGCGCAGAACCTCCAGGTCAAGATCCAGCAGCTGGAGGAGCTGTCCCGGATGCAGCGCCGCTTCGTCTCCGACGTCTCGCACGAGCTGCGGACGCCGCTGACGACGGTGCGGATGGCGGCCGACGTCATCCACGACGCACGCGACGAGTTCGACCCCGCCACGGCACGCTCCGCCGAGCTGCTGTGGGGTCAGCTCGACCGCTTCGAGTCGCTGCTCGCCGAGCTGCTGGAGATCAGCCGGTTCGACGCCGGCGCGGCCGCACTGGAGGCCGAGCCGATAGACCTGCGCGATGTGGTGCACCGCGTCATCGAGGGTGCCGAACCGCTCGCCGAGCGCAAGGGCTCCCGCATCGTGGTGCGCGGCGCCGAGCAGCCGGTGATCGCCGAGGCCGACCCCCGCCGGGTGGAACGGGTGCTGCGCAATCTCGTCGTCAACGCCGTCGAACACGGCGAGGGCCGCGACGTCGTCGTACGGCTGGCGTCCGCGGGCAGCCGCAGCGGCGGGGCGGTGGCCGTCGCGGTGCGCGACTACGGCGTCGGTCTCAAGCCCGGCGAGGCCACCCGCGTCTTCAACCGCTTCTGGCGCGCCGACCCGGCCCGGGCCCGCACCACGGGCGGCACCGGGCTCGGCCTGTCCATCGCCGTCGAGGACGCCCGGCTGCACGGCGGCTGGCTGCAGGCGTGGGGCGAGCCGGGCGGCGGTTCCCAGTTCCGGCTGACGCTGCCCCGGACGGCCGGTGAGCCGCTGCGCGGGTCCCCGATCCCCCTGGAGCCGGAGGACTCCCGGCGCAACCTCGCCGGCCGGGCCGGCGCCGGACAGACAGGCGCCGCGGCCGGCCAGAAGTCCTCCACGATCCCCGTCCAGGCGCGCGCCACGCAGCCCGGCGGCACGGCATCGTTCGCCCCCGCGTCGTCGGCGTCCCGGCCGGCCGCCGATCCCACGGCGCTGCCCGGGGACGGGACCCGCGTGGTGCCGCAGAGCGGAGGCGCACGGAGCGAACGGGCGGCGCACGACGAGGGCGCGCACATCGACGAAACGGTCCCCCGGGGCGGGGCCGAGCAGGACACCGGACGGGGTGGGGAACGGGAAGGCGGACGGCGTGGACACTGAGCGCGGAAACGAGCGCGGGGTGGGGCCCACGTCCCGGAAGCGCACCCGTCAGCGCCCCGCGAAGCCCACCCGTCAGCAGGCCCGTAGGCCGAGCAGGACGGCGCGGAAGCTGGCGCTGCTCGGGTGCGCGACGGTGCTGCTGGCCGGCTGTGCGTCCATGCCGGACAGCGGCGACGTCACGGCGGTCGACCAGTCGCCGCGTTCCGAAGGCGACTCGCAGGTCCGGGTCTACGGCGTGCCCCCGCAGGACGGCGCCCAGCCCACCAACATCGTGCGCAGCTTCCTCGACGCGACGACCAGCGACGAGGCGGACTTCCGCACGGCAACGCAGTACCTGGCCAAGTCGGCGCGGCGCACGTGGCGGCCGTTCCAGGTCACCAAGGTGCTCCAGGAACGGCCGAAACCCGAACCGAAGGTGCAGCCCAACCGCGAGGACGCGAACGGCTACTCGGTCACGTTGTCGGGCAGCCAGGTGGCGACGGTGGACGACAACCACGCGTACACCCCCGAGGAGCGGCCGTACCGCCAGACGATCCACCTCATCAAGGAGGGGGGCCAGTGGCGGATCGACCGGCTGCCGGACGGAGTGGTGCTCGGGCTGTCCGACTTCCAGCGCATCTACCGCTCCGTCAACAAGTACTACTTCGCCTCCTACGAGTCGGAGTCGGAGGAACCGAAGGCCAGCCGGGACGTGCTCGTCGCCGACCCGGTCTACCTGCGCCAGCGGATAAAGCCGATCACGGCCAGTGTGCAGGCGCTGCTGTCGGGGCCCACCGACTGGCTGAACGAGGTGACGACCTCGGCGTTCCCGCCCGGCACCCGGCTCGCCGCGCACGACCTGGCGCTGGACGACTCCAACGGCCTGCGGGTCAAGCTCAGCAAGGAGGCGGTCAGCACCGACGCATCCCAGTGCAGGCGGATGGCGGCTCAGCTCTTCTTCACGGTCCAGGACATGACGCGCGCTTCGAAGATCAGCGAGGTCGAACTCCAGGACAACAACGGCAACTCGCTGTGCACGCTCTCCCAGGACCAGGCCGAACGCGACTTCGCGCCGGCGCCGTTGACCGGGAGCTCCGCCAAGGAGTACTTCATCGACGCCGGCCACAAGGTGGTCGCCATGTCGGACTCGGCGACCGAACCGACGCCGGTGCGCGGTCCGTTCGGCACCGGCAGGACCCCGCTGCGCTCGGTGGCCATCTCGCGCGCTGAGAACACCGCGGCGGGGGTGTCGGGCGACGGCCGGTACCTGTACGTGGCCGCCCTGGAGGACGGCATCGAGCGTGGCGCGCCACTGATGACGAGCACCGGTTCGGCCAAGAACCCCGACGAGGGGCTGACCGCGCCGAGCTGGGACGGGCTGGGGGACCTGTGGGTCGCCGACCGCGATGCGCACGGATCCCGGCTGCTGCGGATGCGAGAGGGCAAGGGCGACCCGGAGCGGGTGGCCGTGCCCGGCCTCGGCGGACGGCGGATCAAGGCGATCAAGGTGGCCGCGGACGGCATCCGGATCGCGATGCTCGTCGAGGACAAGGGACGCACCACGCTGCAGCTCGGCCGGGTCGAACGCGGCGGCAGCTCGGCGCATCCCGTGCTGTCGGTGCAGGAACTGCGGCCGATCGCGCCGCAGTTGGAGGACGTGGTGGCCGCGTCCTGGGCGGGCGGCAGCCGGCTGGTGGTCGTCGGCCGGGAGTCCGGCGGGGTGCAGCAGATGCAGTTCATGGAGACCGACGGTTCGGCCTCCGACGCGCAGACGCTGCCCGGGGTCAACGGCGTGAAGGCGGTGGCGGCCTCGGAGGACGAGACCCGGCCGCTGATCGCCGACGCCACGGAGGGCATCGTGCGGCTGCCTCCCGACGCGAACTGGAAGACCGTCGCGAAGGACGGGACGGCACCGGTTTATCCCGGGTGACGGTGGGCGCGGGCGCGTCACCCGTCGTCGGTGACCGCCGGTGACCAGCGGCGTTCGTGCTGATCAGCTGCGGCCGGCGGCCGGCTCGCGGAGTTGTCCACAGGGGTGGTGATCGTCGGTGGACCGCGGGACAGTGGATCCATGCAGGGGGTGTGGCGCGAACTGGCCGGCCTGGTGTTGCCGGTCGCCTGTGCGGGGTGTGGCCGACCGCGTACGGAGCTGTGCGGGCGGTGCCGTCGGGCGCTGGGAAGGGACGGCCGAGGGGCACGGCGGGTGCGTCCGCGTCCGGTGCCACCGGGGCTGCCCGGGGTGTGGGCGGGCGCGCCGTACGAAGACGAGGTGCGGGCGGTGCTGCTCGCGCACAAGGAGCGCGGTGCCCTGCGGCTGGCCGGGCCGCTGGGGCGGGTACTGGCCGGGGCGGTGCGGGGGCCGTGGCGCGGGGGCGAGCCGCTGCTGCTGGTGCCGGTGCCGTCGGCCCGCAGGGCCGTGGCGGGCCGAGGCCATGATCCGGTGCGCCGGATCGCCCTGGCGGCAGCCCGCGAGCTGCGCCGGCCGGGGGCGGCTGCTGCTGCTGCGCCGGCGGGGACGGGGGTGGGGGAGGGGGTGGGGCCCCCACCCGAGCGGCCAGGCGCCCCACCCCCAGCAGCCCACGTCCTCCCCGCCCTCCACCAGCTCCGCCCCGTGGCTGACCAGGCGGGGCTGAGTGCCCCGGAGCGGCTGGCGAATCTGGCCGGGGCACTGGGGGTGCGGCGTGGGGCCGAGCGGCTGCTGAGCGGGCGGCCAGTGGTGCTGGTGGACGACCTGGTCACGACAGGGGCCACGCTGGCCGAGGCGGCCCGGGCGGTCACGGCGGCAGGTGGCCAGGTGATCGGCGCGGCGGTGGTGGCGGCGCCCACCGGCAGCTTCGGGCGTCCCGGCAACAGCTTCGACACCGGCCGCGGTCCCCGTACCGGAGGCCCCGCCACGGCCGGCCGCAGTCCCCGAGCCGACGGCCCCGCCACGGCCGGCAGCGGTTACGGCACGGGCGGCAGCGCAGTCGGCGGCGGTCACGGCACGGGCGGCAGTGCAGTCGGCGGCGGTCCCGGCATAGGCGGCAGCGCAGCCGGCAGTGGTTACGGCACGGCCCGTAGGTGTGACGGTGCCCCTGTCGGCCGTAACGGCAGCGCCGGGCCCCGGCCGGGTACGGCCGACCACCGGACGGATTCAGCTCGCAAGTAGGAACTTCTGCAACTCGCAAGTAGGAACTTCAACCGGCAAGTAGTCGAGGAGAAAAAATCACTCAAACGGAGCCGAGGGCTGCGAGGGGGTGCCGACAACAGCCCAGGAGAGCTATGTTCGGTTGTGAGGACTTGGCGGACGTTTTGCCTCGGATGTCGCGATGGTGCGTTCAGGGGCGCCGGCGGCGACCCTGAAAAAATGGGGGAGTGGAGATCGTGCCGTGTGGGGAGGAGGAGGTGAAAGTGCCAAGTCCGAGGCTTCGGCACCCACCGGAGCCTGGTGCAAGAAGGAATCGCCCCGCTTGCTGAGCGGTGCGATCCGGGAACGGAGTTCTGCGTGGACATCGTCGTCAAGGGCCGCAAGACCGAGGTGCCCGAGCGGTTCCGTAAGCACGTGGCCGAGAAGCTGAAGCTGGAGAAAGTCCAGAAGCTCGACGCCAAGGTGATCAGCCTGGACGTCGAGGTGTCCAAGGAGCACAACCCGCGGCAGGCCGACCGTTCCGACCGAGTGGAGATCACGCTTCGCTCCCGTGGCCCGGTGGTCCGGGCCGAGGCGGCCGCAGCCGATCCCTACGCCGCGCTGGACCTGGCAACCGCAAAGCTGGAGGCGCGCCTGCGCAAGCAGCACGACAAGCGCTTCTCACGCCGCGGCAACGGGCGCATTCCGGCGAGTGAGGTCGCCGTCAGCGTCCCCGGCGTCGCGAGCCTGAACACCAACGGTGAACTCGCCACCGAAGCCGAAGAGTCGGTGCCGACCACGAGGATGGGATCGATCGACGTCCAGGGCGAAGGACCCCTGATCGTCCGCGAGAAGACCCACTCGGCCGCACCGATGTCGCTCGACCAGGCGCTCAACGAGATGGAATTGGTCGGACACGACTTCTATCTCTTCGTCGACGCCGACACCAAGCTGCCGAGTGTCGTCTACCGGCGGCACGCATACGACTATGGCGTCATCCACTTGAACCCCGATTCGTTCGGGGAGGAGGAGCCCGGCGGCGCAGGCGGCGCGCTGGGCGGCTGAACCCCACTCGCTCGGTGCCCCCGGCGTACGCCCGGGGGCACCATCGTGCCCGGAGATAGCAGGAGTTGAAGCCGTATAGTGTTTGTGCCAGCCAGGCAGTATGTGGGCACCAAACGGCGACATGCCGGGGAGACGGTCGTATGGCGTTGATCGGGCTGGCCGCAGGGGGCTGTTGTCAACCAGCCTTATTTCCAAGCTCTGGCCTTCCGGCCGAGTAGTTGACGGGGAGGATCCATGGGGGAAAGTTTCGGGCCCGTGCGCGGGGACGCGGACGACGACAGCGGAGTCGGGGGCGACGACGGCGCCGGCCGGTCCGTGAGCGTGCCGCGCAAGGAGCCGATCAGGGTCCTGGTGGTGGACGATCATGCGCTCTTCCGGCGGGGTCTGGAGATCGTGCTGGCCCAGGAAGAGGACATCCAGGTCGTCGGCGAGGCGGGGGACGGCGCGGAGGCGGTCGACAAGGCCGCAGATCTGCTGCCGGACATCGTGCTGATGGACGTACGGATGCCCAAGCGCGGCGGTATCGAGGCGTGCACCTCCATCAAGGAGGTGGCCCCCAGCGCGAAGATCATCATGCTCACGATCAGCGACGAAGAGGCCGATCTCTACGACGCGATCAAGGCCGGCGCCACCGGTTACCTCCTCAAGGAGATCTCCACCGACGAGGTGGCGACCGCGATCCGCGCCGTCGCGGACGGCCAGTCGCAGATCAGCCCGTCGATGGCGTCGAAGCTCCTGACGGAGTTCAAGTCGATGATCCAGCGGACGGACGAGCGCCGGCTGGTGCCCGCGCCCCGGCTCACCGACCGTGAGCTGGAGGTCCTCAAGCTGGTTGCCACGGGCATGAACAACCGCGACATCGCCAAGGAACTCTTCATTTCCGAGAACACCGTGAAGAACCACGTCCGCAACATCCTGGAGAAGCTGCAGCTGCACTCCCGGATGGAGGCGGTGGTCTACGCGATGCGGGAGAAGATCCTCGAGATCCGCTGACCGGTTCCGCCGACCGCGAGCCTTACGCGCCCCCGCTACGCGCCCCCGCGGGTGAGCTCGGTGCGCAGGGCGGCGGCCAGCTGGGGGTCGTCGCATCGGTCGACGCGTACGGAGTCGCAGCCGACCCAGGTCGCGGCCTCCCGCAGGGCCCGGGCCATGGGGGCGACGGCCTTGCGGTCGCGCATGGAGACCTGGCGGGCGACGAGGGTGGTGCCCTCGCGGGCCGGGTCGACGCGGCCGACCAGCTGTCCGCCGGCCAGCAGGGGCATCGCGAAATAGCCGTGTATGCGCTGCGGGCGGGGGACGTACGCCTCCAGGCGGTGGGTGAAGCCGAAGATCCGCTCCGTGCGCGGCCGGTCCCAGATCAGGGAGTCGAACGGGGAGAGCAGGGTCGTACGGTGCCGGCCGCGCGGTGCGGTGGCGAGGGCGGCGGGATCGGCCCAGGCGGGCTTGGCCCAGCCTTCGACCTCCACCGGGACCAGCCCGGAGTCGGCGATCACCGCGTCGACCTGCTCGCCCTTCAGCCGGTGGTAGTCCGCCAGATCGGCGCGGGTGGCCACGCCCAGTGCCGTACCGGCCTGGGCGACCAGGCGGCGGAGGCATTCGGCGTCGTCGAGGTCGTCGTGCAGCAGCTCGGTGGGGACGGCGCGCTCGGCGAGGTCGTAGACGCGCTTCCAGGCCCGCCGCTCGGTGCAGACCACGTCGCCGGTGTCCAGCAGCCACTCGACCGCGATCTTGGTCTCGGACCAGTCCCACCACTCCCCGCCGTTGCGGCCGCCGCCCAGCTCGGACGTGGTCAGCGGGCCGTCGGCCGCCAGCCGGGCCAGGACGCCGGCGCAGGACCGCTCGGAGTCCTTCATGACGTGCCAGCGGTGGCCCTTGGCGCGCCGGGCGCGGCGGCGGAAGGCGAAGTGCGGCCACTCCTCGATGGGCAGGATGCAGGCGGCGTGCGACCAGTATTCGAAGCTGTGGGGGCGCGCCGCGGGTGTGCCCCCGTCGGCGCTGCTCCAGTAGGCGGCCTCGACGGCGGGGCGGCCGACCGCGCCGAGGCGGGCGTACGGCACGAGCTCGTGCGAGCGGGCCAGCACGGAGATCGTGTCGAGCTGCACCGCGCCCAGATGGCGCAGCACACCGCGGACGCCCGCCCGGCGGTCCGGGGCGCCCAGGAGGCCCTGCGCCCGCAGCGCCAGGCGGCGGGCGTCGTCGCGGGAGAGGGCGGTCACGGGCTTCGGCTGCTGCGGTGGCTGCGTGGCGGCGGTCATGTTCGCACAGCGTAGGGGCGGGCACTGACAACGCCCGGTCGAGGCCTGTGACCTGCGGAGCTGCGGCGGATCGCTCAGCGCGGGCAGGGCAGGTACGGCGTCGTGCCCGCCGTGGGACGGCCTTGCTCGGCGGTGCCCGCGGCCTTGGTCCCGTCGGCCGTGTCCGTGTTTCCGGCCAGGTCGTCCGTGTCCCCGGCCAGGTCGTAGGGGAGCAGGGAGCCGATCCATACGTCCCGGCGGGTGCCCTCGTGCACCAGCTTGGCGCGGAGCGTGCCCTCCATGTGGAAGCCCAGTTTGCGGGCGACGGCGCGGGAGCCCTCGTTGCCGGCCTCCGCGAGCCACTCCATGCGCTCCACGCCCAGCTCACCGAAGGCCCAGCGCAGCACCGCGCGGGCGGCCTCGACGGTGTAGCCGCGGCCGCGGTGTTCCTTGGCGGTCCAGTAGCCCAGCTCGGCCTGGCGCTCGGGGGCGCGCAACTGGGTGAGGCGGACCAGGCCCATCGAGCCGATCAAGGAGCCGTCGGCCCGGGAGACCACGGCGAAGGTGTAGGCGGTGTCGTCCCGCCAGCCCTCGGGGACGGCCGTCCCGACGAACTGCTCCGCGTCCCGGAGGCCGTAGGGTGAAGGCACGGCCGTCCAGCGCGGGATGTCGGGATCCTGGCAGGCGGCGTACACCGCGGGCGCGTCCGACGGCTCGAAGGGGCGCAGCACCAGACGCTCGGTCGTGAGGGTGACGGGCTTCATGATCTGAGTCTGCAAGTTCGCGGAAGGCGTCGCGAGCGGTTTTCGCGTGATTCGAGGCACCTGCCCGGCACCTTCTCCGGGGCTCGTGCGTTCACGTGAGGAGGGGAAGGCGGGGTTCGCTGCGGCGGACCTCCCGGCCCGGCGGCGTCCTCCCTTACGATGGCCGTTGCGGCGGGGCCTGCCCCCTTGGAAAAATGCCGCGCCCGCGCACTCGACCGTGCAGGCCCGACCGGCAAGGAGACCAGCCCAAGTGTCCGTCTTGACGAAGATCATGCGTGCAGGCGAAGGAAAGATCCTGCGCAAACTGCACCGCATCGCGGGCCAGGTCAACTCCATCGAGGAGGACTTCGCGGCCCTCTCCGACGCCGAGCTGCGGGCGCTCACGGACGAGTACAAGGAGCGGTACGCCGACGGCGAGAGCCTGGACGACCTGCTCCCCGAGGCGTTCGCCACGGTCCGTGAGGCCGCCAAGCGCGTCCTCGGCCAGCGGCACTACGACGTCCAGCTGATGGGCGGCGCGGCCCTTCACCTGGGATACGTCGCCGAGATGAAGACCGGTGAGGGCAAGACCCTGGTCGGTACCCTCCCGGCGTATCTGAACGCGCTGTCCGGCAAGGGCGTCCACCTGATCACGGTCAACGACTACCTGGCCGAGCGTGACTCCGAGATGATGGGCCGGGTCCACAAGTTCCTGGGCCTGAGGGTCGGTTGCATCCTCGCCGACATGACGCCGGCCCAGCGCCGCGAGCAGTACAGCTGCGACATCACCTACGGCACGAACAACGAGTTCGGCTTCGACTACCTCCGCGACAACATGGCCTGGTCGCAGGACGAACTCGTCCAGCGCGGCCACAACTTCGCGATCGTCGACGAGGTCGACTCGATCCTCGTCGACGAGGCCCGTACGCCGCTGATCATCTCCGGCCCGGCGGACTCGGCCACCAAGTGGTACGGCGACTTCGCCAAGTTGGTGCAGCGCCTCAAGCGCGGCGAGGCGGCCAACCCGCAGCGCGGCGTCGAGGAGACCGGCGACTACGACGTCGACGAGAAGAAGCGGACCGTCGGCATCCACGAGTCCGGCGTCAGCAAGGTCGAGGACTGGCTGGGCATCGACAACCTCTACGAGTCGGTCAACACCCCGCTCGTCGGTTACCTCAACAACGCCATCAAGGCCAAGGAGCTCTTCAAGAACGACAAGGACTACGTCGTCATCGACGGCGAAGTCATGATCGTCGACGAGCACACCGGCCGTATCCTCGCCGGCCGCCGCTACAACGAGGGCATGCACCAGGCCATCGAGGCGAAGGAAGGCGTGGAGATCAAGGACGAGAACCAGACGCTCGCCACGATCACCCTGCAGAACTTCTTCCGCCTCTACGACAAGCTCTCCGGCATGACCGGTACGGCCATGACCGAGGCCGCCGAGTTCCACCAGATCTACAAGCTCGGCGTCGTCCCGATCCCGACGAACCGGCCGATGATCCGCAAGGACCAGGCGGACCTGATCTACCGCACCGAGCCCGCGAAGTTCGACGCGGTCGTCGAGGACATCGTCGAGAAGCACGGCAAGGGCCAGCCGATCCTGGTCGGCACGACGTCCGTGGAGAAGTCCGAGTACCTCTCCCAGCAGCTCAACAAGCGCGGTGTGCCGCACGAGGTCCTCAACGCCAAGCAGCACGACCGGGAGGCGTCGATCGTCGCCCAGGCCGGCCGCAAGGGCGCCGTCACGGTCGCCACCAACATGGCCGGCCGCGGTACGGACATCAAGCTCGGCGGCAACCCCGACACCCTCGCCGAGGCGGAGCTGCGCCAGATGGGGCTCGACCCGGTCGAGCACGTCGAGGAGTGGGCGGCCGCGCTGCCCGCCGCCCTGGAGCGCGCCGAGGCCGCGGTCAAGGCGGAGTTCGAGGAGGTCAAGGAGCTCGGCGGGCTGTACGTGCTCGGCACCGAGCGGCACGAGTCGCGCCGGATCGACAACCAGCTGCGCGGCCGCTCCGGCCGTCAGGGCGACCCGGGCGAGTCGCGGTTCTACCTCTCCCTCGGTGACGACCTGATGCGGCTGTTCAAGGCCCAGATGGTCGAGCGGGTCATGGCGATGGCCAACGTCCCCGACGACGTCCCGATCGAGAACAAGATGGTGACCCGGGCGATCGCCTCGGCCCAGTCGCAGGTCGAGCAGCAGAACTTCGAGACCCGCAAGAACGTCCTGAAGTACGACGAGGTGCTCAACCGCCAGCGCGAGGTCATCTACGGCGAGCGCCGCCGCGTCCTGGAGGGCGAGGACCTGCAGGACCAGATCAAGCACTTCATGGACGACACCATCGACGCCTACATCCAGGCGGAGACCGTCGAGGGCTTCGCGGAGGAGTGGGACCTGGACCGTCTGTGGGGCGCGTTCAAGCAGCTCTACCCGGTGAAGGTGACCGTCGAGGAGCTGGAGGAGGAGGCCGGCGACCGCGCGGGCCTGACCGCCGAGTTCATCGCCGACGCCGTCAAGGACGACATCCACGAGCAGTACGCCGCCCGTGAGGAGCAGCTCGGCTCGGAGATCATGCGCGAGCTGGAGCGCCGGGTCGTGCTGTCGGTCCTGGACCGCAAGTGGCGTGAGCACCTCTACGAGATGGACTACCTCCAGGAGGGCATCGGCCTGCGGGCGATGGCCCAGAAGGACCCGCTGGTCGAGTACCAGCGCGAGGGCTTCGACATGTTCACCGCCATGATGGAGGGCATCAAGGAGGAATCCGTCGGCTACCTGTTCAACCTGGAGGTCCAGGTCGAGCAGCAGGTCGAGGAGGTCCCGGTGGAGGAGGCCGCGGAGCTGCCCGCGCAGGAGGCGGTGCCCGCCGGTGCGGGGCGTCCGGAGATCCACGCCAAGGGCCTGGAGGCGCCGCAGCGCCCGGACCGGCTGCACTTCACCGCTCCCAAGGTGGACGGCGACGGCAGCGTCATCGAGGGCGACTTCATCAGCGACGAGGAGCCGGGTGGGCCGGCCCGTTCCGAGGCGGACGGGCTGACCCGCGCGGAGCGGCGCAAGGCCCAGAAGAGCGGCGGCCGACGCCGCAAGAAGTGAGTACGGGACGGTGACCGGGGCCGGGCGGAGCACGCCCGGCCCGGACCGTGCGGGGCGCCTCGGCCGGAGACCGGCCGGGGCGCTTTCGTCTGCGGACGGCCGGGTCATGACACCGGGCCCGGGAGGGCGGGGGCGGGGCCGATGTCGAGGGCGGCGCAGCGCCAGCGGGAGTCGGCGCCCAGCTCCAGCCGGAAGGCCAGGGCGCGCAGCCGTTCGCCGGTGGTGATCCGGGCGAACGCCTCGATGACCCCGCGCCGTGGCCGGCACAGCCCGCACTCGCTCACCGTCGGCACGGGCCCGCGCCGCCCGGACCCCAGGACGGGCCGCAGCGGCGCCTGCGGGGCGAGCTCGGCCAGCCGGTCGTAGGCGGCGGGCAGCGCATGCCCCAGCAGGGCGTGGACGGGCCGCTGGCCGCTGAGGGTGAGCACCAGTTGGTGGGCGAACCAGAGGTGCGGCCGGCTCTCCTGTGCCCGGCGCTGGGCCCCGACGGTGGGAAGCGGGACGGTACGGGCCGGCCCGCGGCCGGCGGGGACGGGGCCGCGGCGCGTCGTGCCGGGGCGGCGGCCGCGCGAACCGGGGCCGCTGCCGGCCGGGCCGAGGGGGCCGCGGCCCGCGGGGTTCGACCGACGGGGGCGGGGGACGGCCGGCCCGCCGTCCCGACCGCCGGCCGGTGCGATGCCCGGTGGTGGCGGGGGTGCGTCGCCCGTCGCGCCGTTCCCATCGGTCGTGCTCCTGCTCCCGGCCCCGGGCAGGATGTCGTCCCCGGTCATCGGGGCCTCCCTGGTCATCGGGGCGTTCCCGGTCATCGCGTCGTTCCTGGTCATGTGGTCCCCCTTCGCTCTCCCCCGCCCGGATTACTGGGCGGTAGCTTTTCGGTGGGGATCTTCGTATCGGCGGGGGCGGAGCGGCGGCAAGGCGCGGGAACCGGCCCGGGGCGGGGGTGCGGGATTCACTCTTCCGTGGCGCGGGCCCGGCACAGAGCCTTTGTGGGCCGCTCCCGGAGGGGGCCGGGCGGGGCCCGGGAGCGGCCGGGCGGGCGGCACGATGGGGGACTCCCGCCCGTATGCTGGCGGGACAGTCCCCCACACCGAGCGAAACGAGCGGAAGCGGCTGCCATGCGCGTCTATGTCCCCCTGACCCTTTCCGGTCTCGCAGAGGCGCACAAGAGCGGTGAGCTGGGCCCCGGCCCGCTGGCCGCGTTCGCCGTCACGCCGGCGCTGCGCGAGTGGTACGTCTCGGACGACATCGAGGAGCTGGAGTACGCGGCGCTGAACCGCGCGGCCCAGGCGTCGCTGCGTCAGCTCGCCGGTGACCCGCAGGCCCCGCGGCGACGGGTCGTGGTGGCCGTGGACGTGCCGGACGGCGCCGCGGTGCCGGACCCGGACCGCGGGCTCGACCCGTCGGGCCTCGGCGAGGTGCGGGTCCCGGGGCCGGTGCCGCTGTCGAAGGCCGCTGCCGTGCACGTCGACGCCACGGACGCCGAGACGGACGTCGCGGCGGCCGCGGCGGCGCTGGGTGCGGCGGACCAGGGCGACGACGACGCGCAGTTCACGGTGGACGGCGCAGAGGACCATGACCTGATGTGGTTCGGGGTGCAGGAGATCTCCGAGCTGATCGCCTGAGGCCGGATCGCGGCGGGGGCGGGCCGGCCCGGCGCCGGCCGTCACGGGGGTCCGGGGCGCGTTGTCAGTGGGCCCGGGTACTTTTTCTTCAGGGGAGGCGCACGGACCGCACGAGAGGTCCGGGCACAGGAAGCGACCTGGGGAAAGCATGGGGAAGTACGCGACACACATCGTCTGGGACTGGAACGGCACGCTGTTCCACGACATCGACGCCGTCATCGGGGCGACCAACTCCGCCTTCGCCGAGATCGGTCTGGAGCCGATCACGCTGGAGTTGTATCGCGAGCTGTACTGCGTCCCCGTGCCGCGCTTCTACGAGCGGCTGATGGGGCGACTGCCGACGGAGGCCGAGTGGCTGGTGATGGACGAGACGTTCCACCGGCACTACGCCGAGCACCGGCTGGCGTGCGGGCTCGCGGAGGGCGTGGACCTGCTGCTGGAGGCGTGGCAGACGGCCGGCGGCAGTCAGTCGATCCTCAGCATGTTCGGGCACGAGGAGCTGATACCCCTGGTCCGGGGCTTCGGGATCGAGTCGCGGTTCGTGCTGGTCGAGGGACGGACCGGGCCGTCCGGCGGCACCAAGGCGGCGCAGATGGTGCGCCACCTGGCGGCGCTCACGGAGGTGGACCCGGGCCGTACGGTCGTGATCGGTGACGCGGTGGACGATGCGGTGGCCGCGCGGGAGGCGGGCGCCTCGGCGGTGCTCTACACGGGCGGCTCGCACAGCCGCGCCAGCCTGGAGACCGCCGCGGTGCCGGGAGTCCCGGTCGTCGACACCCTCGCCGAGGCCGTGGAGCTTGCGGGCGCCATGGTGGCGTAGGGGCACCCCCCGGGGACGCCGATGCCGGGGTTCCGGTGCCGGGGCTGCGTGGTCCGGCACCAGACACCGCCCGGCAGGTCGCTTTTCGGCCACGCATGCTCCGGCCCGGCAGTACGTTGTCCAGAAGGGCCAAGTTCGGGCAGAGGTTTTGTACTCCCACGGCCCATGACGGCACCCGTACCGGGAGCGATAGCCTTGC
Organism: Streptomyces sp. NPDC048197; assembly: GCF_043202395.1. Classification (NCBI taxonomy): domain Bacteria; kingdom Bacillati; phylum Actinomycetota; class Actinomycetes; order Kitasatosporales; family Streptomycetaceae; genus Streptomyces; species Streptomyces sp. NPDC048197. Next base: position 7,972 of record NZ_JBIDAJ010000059.1, on the reverse strand, counting down.
ACCGTGATCAGCGCGATAACCCGCGGGGGCATCGAGGCCCCTGCCGTGCGCCCGGGACACTTCCGTGACCGGGCGGTCGCTGGTCGTTGCGGCCGACACTTGCTGCCGACTTCGTCCGAGAATGTCGACAACGGCACGGCCTCCCCTCATCGCGGTACATCGCCGGCAGTGACAGGACACCCCGCGTCACGGCGTTGTGCGGCTTCCACACAGTTCTTCCACAACGTCACGCAACGGCGCGCGACAGGAGCCAGAGGACATGCAGACCAAGCTGGACGAAGCCAAGAACGAGCTGCTCGCCAGGGCCGCCCGGGTCGTTGAGAGCAGCCCGGCCGGGGGCAAGCACCCGGTACGGGGGATCGACCCGGACACCCTCGCGGGATACCTCCAGCGGTACTACCTGCACACCGCCCCCGAGGACCTGATCGACCGCGACCCGGTCGACGTCTTCGGCGCCGCGCTCTCGCACTACCGCCTTGCGCAGACGCGCCCCCAGGGCACCGCCAACGTCCGGGTGCACACCCCGACCGTCGAGGAGAACGGCTGGACCTGCAGCCACTCCGTCGTCGAGGTCGTCACCGACGACATGCCGTTCCTGGTCGACTCGGTCACCAACGAGCTCTCCCGGCAGGGCCGCGGCATCCACGTCGTCATCCACCCGCAGGTCACCGTCCGCCGCGACGTCGCCGGCGAGCTCATCGAGCTCCTCGACACCAACGGCGACGCCCACGGCAACGGCAAGGCCAAGGCCGCCGAGCTGCCGCACGACGCGGTGACCGAGTCCTGGATCCACGTCGAGATCGACCGGGAGACCGACCGCGAGGACCTGACGCAGATCACCGCCGATCTGCTGCGGGTGCTGTCCGACGTCCGCGAGGCCGTCGAGGACTGGGAGAAGATGCGCGCCGGCGCGCTGCGCATCGCCGACCAGCTGCCCACCGAGCCGCTCGCCGACGACCTGCGCGAACTGGAGGTGGAAGAGGCCCAGGAGCTGCTGCGCTGGCTGTCCGACGACCACTTCACCTTCCTCGGCTACCGCGAGTACGAGCTGGGCTCCGCGCCCGGTGAGGGCGGCACCCAGGAGGACGTGCTGACCGCGGTGCCCGGCACCGGCCTGGGCATCCTGCGCGCCGACCCGCCGCACCGCGAGAGCGACGCCGGCCACCCGGTCTCGCCGTCCTTCAACCGGCTGCCCGCGGACGCCCGCGCCAAGGCCCGCGAGCACAAGCTGCTGATCCTGACCAAGGCCAACAGCCGCGCCACCGTCCACCGCCCGTCCTACCTCGACTACGTCGGCGTCAAGAAGTTCGACGAGCAGGGCAACGTCATCGGTGAGCGGCGCTTCCTGGGCCTGTTCTCCTCGGCCGCGTACACCGAATCGGTGCGCCGGGTGCCGGTCATCCGCCGCAAGGTCGCCGAGGTCCTGGACGGCGCGGGCTTCAGCCCGGACAGCCACGACGGCCGCGACCTGCTGCAGATCCTGGAGACCTACCCCCGCGACGAGCTGTTCCAGACGCCCGTCGACGAGCTGCGGTCCATCGCCACCAGCGTGCTGTACCTCCAGGAGCGGCGCCGGCTGCGGCTCTTCCTGCGCCAGGACGAGTACGGCCGCTACTACTCCGCGCTGGTCTACCTCCCGCGCGACCGCTACACCACCGCCGTCCGGCTGCGCCTGATCGAGATCCTCAAGGAGGAACTGGGCGGCACCAGCGTCGACTTCACGGCCTGGAACACCGAGTCCGTGCTGTCCCGGCTGCACTTCGTCATCCGCGTCCCGGCCGGCTCCACCCTCCCCGACCTCACCGACGCCGACGCGGACCGCATCGAGAACCGTCTGGTGGAGGCCGCCCGCTCCTGGTCCGACGGGTTCGGTGAGGCCCTGACCGCCGAGGTCGGCGAGGAGCGCGCCGCCGAGCTGCAGCGCCGCTACAGCCACGCCTTCCCCGAGGGCTACAAGGCCGACAACAGCCCGCGCAGCGCGGTCGCCGACCTGACCCACCTGGAGAAGCTCACCGAGGAGCCCGGCGAGGACTTCTCCGTCAGCCTCTACGAGCCGGTCGGCGCCGGCCCCGGCGAGCGCCGCTTCAAGATCTACCGCAGGGGCGAGCAGGTCTCGCTGTCGCGGGTGCTGCCCGGTCTGAACCGCCTGGGCGTCGAGGTCGTCGACGAGCGCCCGCACGAGCTGCGCCTGGCCGACGGCAGCCGCGCCTGGATCTACGACTTCGGCCTGCGGATGCCGGAGCACATCAAGGGCGACGACGCCCGCGAGCGCTTCCAGGACGCCTTCACCGCGGTGTGGACCGGCGCCGCCGAGAGCGACAACTTCAACAAGCTGGTGCTCCGGGCCGGCCTCAACTGGCGCCAGGCCATGGTGCTGCGGGCCTACGCCAAGTACCTGCGGCAGGCGGGCTCCACGTTCAGCCAGACGTACATGGAGGACACCCTCGCCAACAACGTCCACACCACCCGGCTGCTGGTCTCGCTGTTCGAGGCGCGGATGTCCCCGGAGCGGCAGAGCGCCGGCCGGGAGCTGACCGACGGGCTGCTGGAGGAGCTGGACGGCGCCCTGGACCAGGTCGCGTCCCTGGACGAGGACCGCATCCTGCGGGCCTTCCTGACCGTCATCAAGGCGACCCTGCGCACGAACCACTACCAGAAGAACCGCCACGGCGAGCCGCACGGCTACCTGTCGATGAAGCTGGACCCGCAGGCCATCCCCGACCTGCCGGCGCCCCGCCCGGCGTACGAGATCTGGGTGTACTCCCCCCGAGTCGAGGGCGTCCACCTCCGCTTCGGCAAGGTCGCGCGCGGTGGTCTGCGCTGGTCGGACCGCCGGGAGGACTTCCGTACGGAGATCCTCGGCCTGGTCAAGGCGCAGATGGTCAAGAACACCGTCATCGTGCCGGTCGGCGCGAAGGGCGGCTTCGTCGGCAAGCAGCTGCCGGACCCGGCGCAGGACCGGGACGCCTGGCTGGCCGAGGGCATCGCCAGCTACCGGACCTTCATCTCCGGCCTGCTGGACATCACCGACAACCTGGTCGGCGGCGAGGTCGTCCACCCCAAGGACGTGGTCCGGCACGACGAGGACGACACGTACCTGGTCGTCGCCGCCGACAAGGGCACCGCGACCTTCTCCGACATCGCCAACGAGGTCGCCGAGTCCTACGGCTTCTGGCTCGGGGACGCCTTCGCCTCCGGCGGCAGCGCCGGCTACGACCACAAGGGCATGGGCATCACCGCCCGCGGCGCCTGGGAGTCGGTCAAGCGGCACTTCCGCGAGCTGGGCGTGAACACCCAGACCGAGGACTTCACCGTCGTCGGCGTCGGCGACATGTCCGGTGACGTCTTCGGCAACGGCATGCTGCTCAGCGAGCACATCCGGCTGGTCGCCGCCTTCGACCACCGGCACATCTTCCTCGACCCCAACCCGGATGCGGCCACCTCGTACGCCGAGCGCCGCCGGCTCTTCGAGCTGCCCCGCTCGTCCTGGGCGGACTACAACACCGAGCTGCTCTCGCAGGGCGGCGGCATCCACCCGCGCTCGGCCAAGTCCATCCCGATCAACGCGCAGGTGCGGGCCGCCCTCGGCATCGAGGCCGGCGTGAAGAAGATGACCCCCGCCGATCTGATGCGGGCCATCCTCAAGGCGCCGGTCGACCTGCTGTGGAACGGCGGCATCGGCACCTACGTGAAGTCCTCGGTGGAGTCGCACGCCGATGTGGGCGACAAGTCCAACGACGCGATCCGCGTCAACGGCGAGGACCTGCGGGTCAAGGTCGTGGGCGAGGGCGGCAACCTGGGTCTGACCCAGCTGGGCCGGATCGAGTTCGCCACGGCCGGCGGGAAGATCAACAACGACGCGATCGACAACAGCGCCGGTGTGGACACCTCCGACCACGAGGTCAACATCAAGATCCTGCTCAACGCCGTCGTCACCGAGGGCGACATGACGGTCAAGCAGCGCAACAAGCTGCTGGCCGAGATGACCGACGAGGTCGGCGCGCTGGTGCTGCGCAACAACTACGCGCAGAACACCGCCCTGGCCCTGGCCATCGCCCAGTCGTCGAGCATGCTCCACGCCCAGCAGCGGTTCATGCGCCGCCTGGTGCGGGACGGCCACCTCGACCGGGCGCTGGAGTTCCTGCCCACCGACCGGCAGATCCGCGAGCGGCTGACCGCCGGCCGCGGCCTGACCCAGCCCGAGACCGCGGTGCTGCTGGCCTACACCAAGATCACCGTCGCCGACGCGCTGATCAAGACCGGGCTGCCGGACGACCCGTACCTCCAGCGGCTGCTGCACGCCTACTTCCCCTCGGCGCTGTACGAGCGGTTCCCCGAGCAGGTCGACGGGCACGCGCTGAGCCGCGAGATCGTCACGACGGTGCTGGTCAACGACACCGTCAACACCGGCGGTACGAGCTTCCTGCACCGGATGCGGGAGGAGACCGGCGCCTCCCTCGAAGAGGTCGTCAGGGCGCACACCGCGGCCCGCGCGATCTTCCGGCTCAACCAGGTCTGGGACGACGTCGAGGCGCTCGACAATGTCGTCGCGGCCGACGTCCAGACCCGGATCCGGCTGCACTCCCGCCGGCTGGTCGAGCGCGGCACCCGCTGGCTGCTCAACAACCGCCCGCAGCCGCTGGCGCTGTCGGAGACCATCGACTTCTTCTCCGAGCGGGTCGGGGAGGTCTGGACGCAGCTGCCGAAGCTGCTCCAGGGCAGCGACCTGGAGTGGTTCGAGACGATCCTGGAGGAGCTGACCGGCGCGGGCGTGCCCGAGCAGCTGGCCGTGCAGGTGTCCGGCTTCTCGTCGGTCTTCCCGGCGCTGGACATCGTCGCGGTCGCCGACCGGATCGGCAAGGAGCCGCTGGAGGTCGCCGAGGTCTACTACGACCTGGGGGACCGGCTGCGGATCAACCAGCTCCTCGACCGGATCCTGGAGCTGCCGCGCAACGACCGCTGGCAGTCGATGGCCCGCGCCTCGATCCGCGAGGACCTCTTCGCGGCGCACGCGGCGCTGACCGCGGACGTGCTGTCGGTGGGCAACGGCTCCTCGACGCCGGAGCAGCGGTTCAAGGCGTGGGAGCAGGCCAACGCGGCGATCCTGAGCCGTGCCCGGGCGACGCTGGAGGAGATCCACGGCTCGGAGGGCTTCGACCTGGCCAACCTCTCCGTCGCCATGCGGACCATGCGCACCCTGCTGCGTACGCACAGCTGAGCCGCCCGGCAGGACGGTGCGCACGGCGACGGCCCCGGAGCACAAGGCTCCGGGGCCGTTCCCGTTGCGGCGCCGCGCGGGCTACCTGCCGGTCTCCTTCTCGTAGGCCTTGATGACCTCGTCGGTGGGACCGTCCATCAGCAGTTCGCCGCGTTCCAGCCACAGCACGCGGTCGCAGGTGTCGCGGATGGACTTGTTGTTGTGGCTGACCAGGAAGACCGTGCCGGCCTCCTTGCGCAGCTCGCGGATCCGGGCCTCGGAGCGCTTCTGGAAGGCCCGGTCGCCGGTGGCCAGCGCCTCGTCGATCATCAGCACGTCGTGGTCCTTGGCCGCGGCGATGGAGAACCGCAGCCGCGCGGCCATGCCGGAGGAGTAGGTGCGCATCGGCAGCGAGATGAAGTCGCCCTTCTCGTTGATGCCGGAGAAGTCGACGATCCCGTCGTAGCGCTCACGGATCTGCTCGCGGCTCATGCCCATGGCCAGACCGCCGAGGACGACGTTCTTCTCGCCGGTCAGGTCGTTCATCAGGGCCGCGTTGACGCCCAGCAGGGAGGGCTGGCCGTGGGTGTAGACCTTGCCCCGCTCGGCCGGCAGCAGGCCGGCGACCGCCTTGAGCAGGGTGGACTTGCCCGAGCCGTTGGAGCCGATCAGGCCGATGGACTCGCCGCGGTAGGCGGTGAAGGACACGCCCTTGACCGCGTGGACCTCGCGCACACCGGTGGAGGGCTTGCGGCGGACGATGCGGTTCAGGGCCGCGGTGGCGCTGCCCTTGCCGGCGCCCGTGCCGTACACGCGGTAGACGATGTGCAGATCGTCCGCGATCACCGTCGGGATCCGCGCCTCGGCCGCCTCGGTCGGCCGGAGGCCGTTCTTCTGCTCGGTCACGACTTCAGCCACGTCCGTAACGCTCCTCGGCCTTCCAGAAGTACACAAAGCCGGCGACACCGGCGAGCAGGGCCCAGCCGCCGGCGAACGCCCAGACGTGCGGCGGCAGTTGCTTGTGGGTGAAGCTGTCGATCAGCGCGAAGCGCATCAGGTCGATGTAGACCGCGGCCGGGTTGCCGTTGAGCAGGACCACCACGAACTGCGGGAGGTGCTTGCCCACCAGGATCCGGCTGATGCTGAACATCACGCCGGACGCGTACATCCAGGTCCGCATGATGAACGGCATCAGCTGCGCCAGGTCCGGGGTCCGGGAGCCGAGGCGCGCCATGACCATCGCCAGGCCGGTGTTGAAGATGAACTGCAGCGTCAGGGCCGGCACGATCAGCAGCCACGACCAGGTGGGCATCTGCCCGAAGCACAGCAGGATGACGACCAGCACGGCCATGGAGTACAGCAGTTGCTGTAGCTGCGCCAGGCAGAACGAGATCGGCAGGCAGGCCCGCGGGAAGTGCAGGGCGCGCACCAGACCGAGGTTGCCGGAGATCGCCCGGGTGCCGGTCATCACCGAGTTCTGGAGGAAGGTGAAGATGAAGACGCCGGTCACCAGGAACGGGATGTAGTCGGGGACGTTGTTCTTCGTGCCGAGCAGCACACCGAAGATCAAGTAGTAGACGGCCGCGTTGAGCAGCGGGGTCAGTACTTGCCAGATCTGGCCGAGCTTGGCGGTGGTGTACTGCGCGGTGACCCGGGCGGTGGCGAACGAGGTGACGAAGTACCGGCGCTGCCACAGCTGGCGGATGTACTCGGGCAGCGAGGGACGGGCGCCGCTCACCGTGAGGCCGTGGCGTTCGGCCAGCGCGCGCAGCTCGGGGTCCGGGGCGGTGCCGGGGCCGGGCGCCCGGGCGGGGGCCGGGGCCGGGGGAGTGAGGGTCTGGGGCATGGGGGCCGCTTTCGCTTGCGTACGGGGGCCGCAGAACGGAGGGCGACGACGGAACGGGTCCGTATCGTCGCGACGCCGACATTAAAGGGAGCTCGCGTCGAAACGCAACCGTAGCGTCGTGACGCTAGGCTCAAGCCATGGCAAAAGACGGCAACGGGAACGACCCCGCGGCGGGCCGCCGCGCCCCGGCGGGCGCCGCGGTACTGCGCGAGGACAAGACCGAGGCGATCCGCGCGGCGGTCTTCGCGGAGCTGGCGGCGGTGGGCTTCGCCCGGATGTCGATCGAGGGCATCGCCCGCCGCGCGGGCGTCGGGAAGACCGCCGTCTACCGGCGGTGGCGCTCCAAGCTGCATCTCGTCCTGGACGTGGTCTCCGCGGTGGCCGCCGCGGGCCTGCCGACCCCCGACACCGGGTCGCTGCGCGGGGACGTCCGGATGCTGCTGGAGGTCGCGGCCCGGGCGCTGCGGCACCCGATGGCGTCGCAGATCATCCCTGACCTGCTGGCGGAGGCGGCACGCAGCCCGGAGCTGGCCACCGCGCTGCAGGCGGCGCTGCACGACAGCCAGGAGGGCGTGGCGGCCGCGGTGGTGGCCAGTGCGGTGACCCGCGGCGAGCTGCCGCAGGACGTGGACACCCGCCTCGCGCTGGACCTGCTGACCGGCCCGCTGTACTGGCGGCTGCTGGTCGTACGCGACGAACTGCCCAAGGGCTACCTCGACGCCCTGGCGGACTCGGTGGCGGCGGCCCTCGGGGCGGAGTGACCGGAGCCGGGCGCCGGGGGAGGCGGGGCGGGGCGGGGGAGCCTCTTGGGATGGGGGCGAGGGCGGGGCCGATCCCCTAGATGAATGAGTCCGATGTTCTCAGTGGTCGAAGGCGATCAGGGATCGTTTGATCTTGGCGCCAGTGGCCCAGTTGTGCCAGATGCAGGC
>NZ_JBIDAJ010000058.1:0-33509 GCF_043202395.1 Streptomyces sp. NPDC048197 | reverse complement strand
TCCTGCGTGCCGCCACCCTGCGGCCGCACCTTCGACGGAGGGATCAGCGGCCGCGCGATCTCCCACAACCCGTCTGGAACAATCCAACTCCACCTGCCCCGCCCCATGTTCAGCACAACGAGCCACCGCCACATAGGACACGGTCTAAGCACCGCGACGCCCATGCCCCTCCGTGGTCGGCTCACGCGACGGAAGTAGTCAGCCGATGCAGCCACTGCGACAGCCGGCCGCGGATCAGGCGAACGCGGAGTAGCGCAGCCAGACATAGATGAGGGACAGGGCGACCGTCGCGACGGTGGCGATGAGGCCGTATTTGGTGAACTGCCAGAAGGAGATGGGCTGGCGATTGCGTTCGGCGATGCCGAGGACGACGACGTTGGCTGAAGCTCCGATGGCGGTGGCGTTGCCGCCCAGGTCTGCGCCGAGCGCCAGAGCCCACCACATGACGTGGTCGGGCCCGCCACCCATGTTGTGGACGAGGTCGCTGGTGATCGGCGCCATCGTGGCCACGTACGGGATGTTGTCGACGATGCCGGAGAGGACCGCGGAGGCGCTCAAGAGCGTCGTGGAGCCGACGAGTTCGTTGGACCCGATGAGGTGGGCCAGGCCCTTGGAGAGCGCGCTGATGACGCCGGTGTCGATCAGGCCGCCGATCATGACGAAGAGTCCGGCGAAGAAAGCCAGAGTGGGCCACTCCACCTCGGCCAGTACCTCACTGGTCTCGGCGGAGGAGATGGCGACGAGCAGCCCGGCGCCGAGAAGGGCGACGATGCTGGGTGCGTAGTGCAGCACCGGGTGCAGGACGAAGCCGGCCACCACCAGGGTGAGCACGACCAAGCCCTGGATCAGCAGGCGCGGGTGCTTGATGGCCTCTCGCTCCTCCAGGGCCATGATCTCGGCGGCCCGGTCCTCGTCGTAGATGAAGGTCTTGCGGAACATGACCCGGCACAGGGCGACGAGGACGACGATCAGGATCGCCGAGAGGGGGGCGAGGTGGACCAGGAAGTCGTTGAAGGTGAGACCGGCTCGGCTGGCGATGATGATGTTGGGCGGGTCGCCCACCAGGGTCGCGGTGCCGCCGATGTTCGAGGCCAGGACTTCGGCGATGAGGAACGGCGCGGCGGGCAGGGCGAGGCGTTCGCAGACGAGCAGGGTGACGGGTGCGATCAGCAGGACCGTGGTGACGTTGTCGAGGAGCGCCGAGGCCACGGCCGTGATGACGACGAGCATGGCCATGACCCGGAAGGGTTGGGCGCGGGCGCGTTTGACCGACCAGATGGCCAGGTACTCGAAGAGGCCGGTCTTCTTCAGGACGCCGACGATCATCATCATGCCCATGAGCAGGAAGATGACGTTCCAGTCGATGCCGGACTCCGCGGAGTAGAAGGCCGAGACGTCGTCGGTCGCCCCGATCACCAGCATCAGCCCCGCCCCGCCGAGGGCCACGGCGACGCGGTGGATCTTCTCGCTGATGATCAGGGCGTATGCGCCGACGAACACGACGATCGCTGCCCAGCTGTGCCAGTTGTTCACGGTCCTCCGATGAAAGGTTTCAGCCCGTGCCCTCAAGGCCCGGGCGGGGTGTCCTCAGCTGGGGCACCGCCGTGGGTCTCCTTGGTGAGCGGGAGAAGACCCGGGGCCGGCGTCCTCATGCGCGACGGGGATTCCGGCGAGGTCATCGACGCGGAAAGCACGGGCGATCGGCACGTCCGTGGAGCTGTGGGCGATGATCGAGAAGGCGATGCACACCGCGATCAGCGTGAATGCCTTCTCCGCCTGGGGGATGCCGGACTGGAGCACCAGCAGGCCATAAACCACCGACGCAAACCCCTTCGGGCCGAACCAGGCTGCCACCAGCTTCTGCCGGCGGGGCAGACGCGTACCGAGCAGGGAGATCAGCAGGGAGGCCGGGCGGATCAGGACGATCGCGAGAAGCACTGCCACATAGCCGCCCCAGGACAGCGCACCGAACAGCTGCGGCGTGAGCAGCGCGCCGAAGACGAGCAGCGCCGCGAACTTCGCCAGCTCCGCCAGCGCCTCACCGAGCGGCTCGAAGGACTGCTTGGCCTCGGGCGAGGTGTGGGCCAGGACCGCGCCGGCCGAGAAGGCGGCCAGGTAGGGGTTGGCATGGGTCAGATGGCAGGTCGCGTAGAGGATGATGCCGCTCGCCAGCGGCAGCAGCGGCTGCAGCTTGGGCTCGGCGCCCAACAGCCGGAAGCGTACGAGGCCGCCCGCGGCCAGCGGCAGCGTGATCCCCAGGGCGAGGCCGAGCGCCAGCTCCAAGGCGATGCCGGCGAGCGATGCCTCCGCACTGCCAGTCGTAGGGCCCGCAGCAGCGATGAGGACGAGCACGACGGGAAGGGCGAGACCGTCGTTGATGCCGCTCTCCACATTCAGCAACTGCCGCAGCTTGGCGGGGACTTCGCTGCGCCCGACGATTGCCGAGGCAAAGACCGGGTCGGTGGGTGCGAGGACCGCTCCCACCAGGAAGGACGTGGTCCAGTCCAGTCCCGCCAGGTAGTGGGTGGCCAGAGCCATGAAGACGAATGCGAGCGGCATGCCCAGGCCCAGTGCACGGGCCGGGTTCTTCCAGTTGGCCCGAAGCTTGGGCAGCGAGACGTGCATTCCGTCGGTGAACAGCACGGCGAAGAGCGCCAGGTCGGCCGTGACGGACACGAGCTCACTGTCGGGGGTGATGTGGATCAGCCCGAGGAAGCCATCGCTGACCAGGGCACCGCCGAGGAGGAAGAGCAAGGACGTGGAGAGCACCGTGCGCGCCGCCAGCCCCGACAGCAAAACGGCCACCAGCAATGCGGCGCCGAACACCACCACGAGCACCATGACGAAAGCCCCCGATCGGAAGAGAGAGTGATCCCCTGCTCGCCGACCAGGCTTCCCGGCACACCATGCGGAAGCTTACCTTTTCTTGATGCGCCTTTGACAGATCGCTAACGAGCACCCGGGGGACGGGTATGTTGCCGGGGCCCGGCAACGACGGGGAACCACGGGAGCCGGGCCGCTCTCGGCCCCGAATGGCTCCTTCCCCACCCGCCCCGGCGGCGGCCGACGAGACCTGCGCCCAAGCTCATGATCAGGTGCGCGGGGAAGTCTGGTCGGCAACGAGCCGGCAGTACGGCACGCAGGTGATTACCACCAGTGCCGGGTCCCCAGTACACCGATCCATCGACCAGTTGGGCCTGAGCCGTGCCATGGACGTGTAGAGGGCAGCGGGTCCGGTGACTCGTTCCGCCGTCCGTCAGGAGGTGGCAAGCAGGAGCTTCTCCAGCAGATGGGAGGCGGTGATCACACCGAGCAGCCGCACGCCGGTCTTGTCCTTGTCCACAACCGCTACCAGCGGGCTGCGCACCTCCGCCATCAGTGCGGCGACCTCAAGCGCGGTGTCGTCCGGCGCCGCGATGGGCGGCGTGGGGGCCGTCTTCGACAGACATTCCCGCACGGTGCGACCCGACAGTGCCTGGCACAGCCGGTCGGCGTGGCGCTCGTCCACCACCGCCGCCAATGTCGGGTCCTCCACCACGTATCCCGGTACGAGGGCTTTGACCATCTGGGACGCCGGCAGGATCGCCGCAGGCGCACCCTGTTCGTCCACCACCAGCAGGCCCGGCAACCGGTGTTCGGCCATCAGCCGCGCCGCGTCCAGGGCCTCACTGTCGAGGCTGACCGTCTCGTATTCCACCGCCAGGTCACGCGCGCGCACGATCAGCTCCCGTCTCTCCCTTGAAGTGCCGGCCTTCGGCGTCACGGGAGTGGCGGGAAGGCAGACATGGGGCACGATACAACCGGCCGGACCGGACGCGACCACGTGGCTCAGCAGTGCAGGCCGTGGCGCAGGCCGCGCGCACCTGGGAGGCCATGCCCCCTCACTCGGCATGCGGCCCGGCACATGCCGAGTGAGGGATTGACCACGAGGGGGCGGGGGTGGCCGCGCAGGTGCGACCCCGCGAGCCCCCACGGGCCCCATCTCCCGTCGTAAGGAAGCGAGTTCGTCCGGGTCCGGATCGAGGCTGGGCCACGATGAGGCGGGCCGCGGCCAGTTCCGCCCTCATCAACAGTCAGGCAGCAGCGCGACCAGCACGCCCGACGGCGGTCCCTCGTTTTCCCAGCGACCGCGCGGGCTTTCGTACGCCATCGGTTGAAGCAGTGACAGCTCCTCCATCGGGTCAGCCAGGCCAAGTCCGCGACCGGCCGACCCGGCATACGAAGCGGGCCAGCCGGGTGGTGACCGCCGAGCCGGGAGCGCCCATCAGCAGGTCGTCACGCAACCGCCCGGCCGCGACCGCTTCGGCGGGCCAGCCGGCCACGGACAACAACCGGCCCTGACGGTCGAGATGCGCCGCTGCCCGCCGCCGGCGGTCTCGCTCACCCTCCCCGGCTCGCCCTGCCCCACCCGCATCCACGGCTGCGCCCAGAACGGCGCGGCCGAGCTGAGAGTGCGTGGGTCCGGGCAGGCGACGTCAGCCTGCTGAATGACGTCGCCCTGCAGGACCAGCTTGAGGGCCGGGTCGGCCGGCCAGTCAGCAAGCAACGAGCCCAGCGGCACGCGCAGCCGGTCCAGCATCAATCCGTCCCGGTTCGCACCCCGCTGGGCCGTCGGCAACCCGGCCGGCACCTTCGCGTCCTCGCCCTCCTGTTCCTGACCGCCTCCGTGCCGGTCGTCCGCACCGGAGTGCCGATCGCCCCGTGCTCGCCATCTGCTCGTCGCACGGACCGCCGTCAGCGCCGTTACGGGCCGCCTCGGCAGACGCCTGGACCTGCTCCCGCTGTCCCGACCGGGAAGCGAGCCGCTCCCGTGCGGTCTTCAACGTGTCGAAGGCCAGGAACAGCACTGTCACGGTGTACCAGCGCACACCGAACCGGCTCACCGCACGCTCCTAGCACCGCCCCGAACGACGCGGCCCCACCGGTTCGGACGACCGCACAGCACACGCCGCACCGTAAACGCCGGCGACAGCCAAGGCAGCCACGCCCAGCAGCAACAGCGCTGCAGCGGTGCCGCTCATTCCGCTCGCCGAACTGTGGGCGACGGGGAGGCAACCGTGTTCCCGCCAGGCCGAGGGGCCTGGCGGGAACCATATCGAGACCATCGCCATGCAAACGGTGGGCTGTGGTCCCTACCGTCACTGCTCGACCGGCAACCATGTTCGCGCCGGCAAGCCAGAAGCAATTCGATACGCTCCGCTGCTGCCATCCGGGTGACCGGCGCGTGTCGCGGTCGTGCGAAGTGAAAGGACATCATTACGCCGTCCTGGGCCCACGACTGGACGGGGCGGGCCCGCGGTGATCACCTGCAGAGGAGGCCAACCGCAAAAAGAAAGGAAGCGAAGGCTCGGCCCTCCAGCAACGGACCGGTCAGCGCCCCAGGCCCCGCCGACCGGCAACCCCCGAGTGCATGTGGCGGCGAGACACGATGCGGAAGAGCAAGCGGAAGGGAAAGACGGAGACGGTCCGCCTGGAGCTGTGCGATTTGTGCGCCGCGACCTTCGCGGAGAGCGAGGCGGTGCGCGGATATGTGCCCGACTCCTCCTCCGTGAGCTCCACCAATGACTGGTTCGACGGACTCCGCCGCATCACCGCGTGCGGCTCGGAACACTTCGCGGTCGTCAAAGCGCTCTACACGCATCGTCCGTTCGTGCAGGAAGAGCTCTGGGCAGCGAAGATCACCCGGGCCCTGGCCGCCGGCCCGCCCGTTCTCAGCGTTGCGGAACTCGCCTGCCGGACCGGCCTGCACGAGCCGGAGATCGGGCGCGCCATCGCCTGGCACAACGAGCGCAAGGGCTCGCGGACGACGCCATGGCCTCGCTCCGCGCGGACGAGCTGAAGAGGGCCACCGAAGTGACGTATTTCGCTTCGTCCACGGTACCCAGGCCGCCCTGCGGCGCATGCTGCCCCGCGACCGGGTCACAATCGTGCAGATCGGCTCGGCACTGGCCTACCGCAGTGTGCCGCTGCAGGCGGTGTACTGCGGTGCCAAGGCCGCCATCCGGGGCTTCACCGACTCCCAGCGCTGTGAGCTGATGCACCACGGCAGCGGGGTACACGTGATCACTCGCGCACCTGGCGGGGGTGAACACCCCGCAGTTCAGCCAGGTGCTGACCCGTCTGCCCCACCATCCGCGGCCGATGGCGCCGGTCTACCAGCCCGAGCTCGCGGCCGAGGGCGTCCTCCACGCCGCCGACCATCCCGAGTGGCGCGAGCACTGGGTCGGCGGCTCGACCGTAGCCACGCTGCTGGGGCAACGATTCGCGGCCGGCCTGCTGGACCGGTACATGGACCGGAACGGCTTCGACTGGCAGCAGACGGACGAGCCCGCCGATGCCTCACGTCCGGCCAAACCTCTGGAGGCCGGTGGACGAAACCAGGGGGCCGATCACGGCCCGCACGGCGTTTTCGACCGGGAGGCGCACTCCCGCAGTTTCCAGCTGAGGTCCTCGCGCCACCGGAGGCCGCTGGTACTCGGATCGGCCACGGCGAGCGCCGTGGGCACGGCGCTCGCCGCGGGACTGCGGTCCCTTCCTCAGTGCGGAAGCACCGAGGCGTCGCTGAGACGGACCGCGCACTCCAGCAGGAGAGCGTGGACGAACGCCTGGGGCAGATTGCCGCGCAGCTGGCGCTGACGCACGTCGTGCTCCTCCGCGAACAGCCCGGACGGCCCGCAGGCCGCCCGGGTCCGTTCGAACCACCGCAGCGCGTCGGCCCGGTCCCCGAGGCGGTCGGTGGCCAGCGCCATGGTGAATCCGCACAGCAGGAAGGCGCCTTCGGCCTCGCCGAGGGGAATGCCCGGGTGGACGAAGCGGTAGAGGTATCCGTCCTCGGCCAGTTCCTCCTCGACGAAGCGGCGGGTGATCGCGGCGCTCGGGTCGTCGGCGGGCGGAAAGCCACGGGCCAGGGGCGTGAGGAGAGCTGCCTCCGGTCCGTCGTCGTCGGCGGCCCGCCGCCACCGGCCGTCGCCGCGCAGACAGCGGCGACGGGTCTCCGCGAAGATGACGTCGGCGAGTTCGGTGCAATGCTGCGCGGTCCGGCCGCGCAGCACCTCGGCCACCCGCCGCAGGCCACAGACCACGCTCAGCCGTGACTGGCTCCACCACCGTTCCTCCAGCTCCCACAGCCCGGCATCGGGAGGCCTCCAGTTGCGCTCCACCGCGTCGACGGCGACCCTGACCGCCTGTTCCGCTTGAGGCGTGAGCCGGTCGTGGTGAGCGGCAGCGGCGAACAGCTGGAGCACCTCGCCGAACGCGTCGAGCTGGAACTGGGTGGCGGCGCGGTTCCCGATCCGGTCGGTGCCCCCGGGATAACCCGGGAGGGGAAGCCCGTGCTCTTCCGGTACGGCTCCCCCGTCGACGGTGTAGGCGGGGCGGAGTTCCGGCCCGTCGGCGAGGACACGTTCGGAGGTGAAGCGCACCGCGGTGTCGAGCAGGGCGTGCGGGCCGTGCGCGGCGACGGCGAGGCCCGCGTAGCTCTGGTCGCGCAGCCAGGCGAAGCGGTAGTCGTAGTTCCGGCCGGTGTTCGCGCGTTCCGGCAACGAGGTGGTGGCGGCCGCGACCATACCGCCCGAGGAACTCGTCAGGCCGTGCAGGACGGCGTAGGCATGGCGGGCGTCACGCGGTGCGATCAGGTCCGAGCAGTCCGGCACGGCCCGCCGCCAGCCATCCTCCGTCTGCGCCCAGAGCTGCTGGGCGTCGAGCCGAGGGGATCCGTCGTTTGCCGAGAGCTCCAGCACGATGTCGTGCTGTTCGCCCTTGCGCAGCCGGACGTCACCGCGAAGGCCGGCCTCGGGGTCCCAGGCCGCCCGGTGCGCTCCGCAGCCGCAGACCACCGGCGTCCGCGGTCCAGACATCCCCTTCCAGGCGAGGATCGCGCACCCGGCCCGCACCGAAGCCGGGTCGCGGATCGAGGCTGAGCCGCAGGCGGGCCTCGCCCCGCTCGATGCGCATACGGCGCAGCAGCACGAGACGCTCCACCGACCCCGGCATCGCCAACGCGTCGCGGCACTCGATGACGGAGTCGGCGGTCACCCAGCGGTTCACCCGGATCAAGGTGCCGTCCTCGTAGTAGCCACCCCAGACGTGCCAGTGACCTTCCGGTTCGACACCGAAAAACCCGCCGCCTCCGATGAGGGCGGAGAAGACCGCGTCATCGTGCCAGCGCGGCGCGCACAGCCAGACGATGCGACCCTCCGGGTCCACAACGGCACCGCGTTCGCCGTCGGCGAGGATCGCGTAGTCCCGCAGCACCCACGGAGGGCAGAGATCATTCGGCGGGTGCGCCGGCTTTTCCGCATTGGCATTCATGGCACTCGGATTTTCCCGTCGGTGTCTGCTGGAAACGCCCGCCCGCGCGTGTGGCGGCCAGGCCTTCGACCTCGGGAACGGGGCGCGCCCATGGGTGGACACGCACGGAACCCAGGGTGTCACCTCATGCCGCCCTGCCCGCCGATGCGCGATGTCACGGCGGCGAGCACCGGGGCGAGCACCAGAACGAGGGCGAGCCCGAGCAGCAGACCGTACAGCGGCGGCCCCGGTCGGCAGATGCCGGACGTGATCAGAAGCGTCGTCGCCGCGGCCGGGGGGTGCTCGGCGTCGCACACGTGCAGCAGGAAAAGAGTGAGTCCGACACCCACGGCCTGGGCGCAGATCTGCAGGACGGTTTCCTGATGCTGCTCCGCAATGGACGGATGGCTCCACAGCCCAAAGGCGGCCAGAGAGGCCAGCCCGACGGCGACCGCCAGGCCGTGCCCGGTCACCGCGCTGCGCAGCCGGGCACTCTCCGATTCGGGATGAGCCAGCAGCAGGTACGCCGTCGGACCGAGCGTCGTGGTGAGGGCCACCCAGCCGACCGCTCGGCCGATCATCCCGACACCCGCGAGGAGCAGGGCGGACAGGAGGAACAGTCGTACGCCGCCAAGCAGCAGACCAGGCACGGCGCCGAGGCGCCCGGAAGGCGGGGGCACCGCCTGACGCCCCGTCACGTCCACCTGCCCGCGGCGCGGGTGTCGGCGCTGCCGAAGGGCCCGCTCGTCATGGTGACCTCCTGGTGTCCTACCACCTGGGTGTCCACCCGTCGGACGGGCCAATCACAGGGGACGGCTCATCACCGGTTCGGCCTGCCCGCCGGCGCGCTTTTCCGGGACCACGGGGCGTCCCGCCCGGTCGCGCGGTGCGGCCGGACGGTCGGCGGCGCGCTTTAAGGACGCGGCGACCCGGCTGCCGGAACGCCGCGCTGCCTCCACACTGAAACCCCCGGTGCGCAAGTGGGTCCTCAGGGTCACGGCCGCCACCGCACTGGGCGCGGCGCTGACCGCGGTCGGCGTCCGGATCGTATGTCGATGAGAAGCCCGGTCGAGTGAACGCGAGCCGGGAGATTTCTTGAGGAGCGGTTGCCGGTGGACCAGGAGCGCGGGCCGGGGAAACGCTTCGCGCCTCGTGTGCTTGGGCCTGGACATCGGCGCGCCGGAGGTACCGGAGATTACCGACGTCGTGTGGAAGCTGTCGGCCGGTGACTTGGTTCACGCGGACCTGGCCTCATACGGGTGGGCAGACCCTCACCTGACTGGCGTCGCGGAGGAGTGGGAACGCGCCCGGACCAGTGAGATCGGCTGGGTTGCGGTCTGCCCGCACCCACATCCCGTGGGCGGAGGGCGGCGTCGCCCACAGGTCACGGGGGGCAGCACTTTGTGGCAGCTGGTAGTCCGTCCCGCATCAGTGTCACTGGCGCACAGCCACAACCCGCAGCAGACGCACCGAAACCGGTACGACCGGTCTGAGCGTCGACGATGCGCCCTCTACGAGGGTTTCCGCTCCGTTATCGGCAGCAGGCCCACCACCGTGCGACGAGGCCACGGGCCCGGAGGAGGAGCCAAGGGAGAGCCGGACAGCACGGCCACGGCGCCACCCGGGAAACGCCTCGGCAGGACTCTCATCGCGCATCGCAGGAGAACGCGTGTATCCCTGGATGAGTGGTGAGGCGCACCATCTTCGGAAGGAGCTGCTCATGACTAACCCCGATTTCTACTCCCGCGATCGGCCGGACGACGGTGACCTTCCAGAAGATCGCCCCCGGGGTGGAGGCCCTGAAGACAGCCCCAAGCGCGGCCACCGGCTCATCTTGATCCTTTTCATCGCCCTCGTCGTCATCGTGCTCATCGGCACCATTCTCATTTTCTGATCCCAGCGACAAGACCCTCCCTCACGGGCAGCATGCGACCGGCCCGTTCGGCGCATCTTGAAGGACCGCCGGCCGGGCCCCGCAACAGCGGTCAAGCGAGCGCACGGTCGTTCCATGCTCTGGCCCCTGTCCAGCTCCCGGCCAAGGCGACCAGCGGCGCGGCCGGCCCGGGGCTGCCGTGCTCACCAGGCCTCACCTCCTCGCTCGGTGGACGTGCCGGCGCCGCGGCACACGCCACCGGACGCCCGACCCTGAGCCGCGTCAGCAAGGTCGCGGCCGCGTCGGCCGGTCATCTCTCCATGGCGGCTCTCATCAATGACCTCGGCAGGCGGGGGCGGTTCATGAAGATGCTGCGGGTGTTCACAGTGACCTCGCCGATGAGCGTGGGCTCGTGGATCCTGGCAGGTTCGTCCCCGCTGCCAGTGCCGCCGCCTTGTTCGAACTGACCGGCCAGGCGCCAGGAAACGGGCCCGGGGTCCTGCCCCAGTTCACCGGCGGGCCCGGTAAGAAGGTCCCGCCGAGGAGGCCCACCGGGCTGCACCGCCACCTCCTGGTGCACCCCTCGTTGCTCCGAACGGCCGCCCGGCTGGCGGCAGCGAGCGTGGTTCGGCCGGAAGCCGCCCTGAGGCGGCGCGACAATTGGGAGGGCGGCCCTCCGCCGTCTCCATCGGCACCGTTGTGAGGGCCTCCCGCAGCTGCCGGTAGCAGGACCCCAGTCTCCGGGACACCTGGCCCTGCGAGATGCCGACGGCATCCGCGATCTGCTGCTGGGTGTTCTCCCGGTAGAACCGCAGATACAGCACGCGGCGTTCCAGTGCGGTGAGACGTCGCACGGCCGAGGTCAGGGCCACCACGTCGACCACGTGGTCGATGTTCCGGTCGGCGGAGCCGGCACCGCAGGCTGCCGAGTGCGCCTCCCCTCCGTCGCCCGCACCGTCCATCGACACCGGACGGCATACCCGTGCCGCACGAAGGGTTGCAGTGACCAGAGCCGTCTCCATGCCGAGGTACGCCGCGATCTGTTCCGCTCCGGGCGATACGCCCCCGGACCGCTGCTCCAGTTCCTCCAGGGTCCGAAAGACCGGCCCGGACGCTTCCTGAAGGGGCCTGGGAAGTCGAACCGCCGGGACGCGGTCCCGGAGATGCCGTTTGATTTCGCCGACGATGGTGGGTAATGCGTAAGCCAGGAACGGGTGCCCTCGTGACGGGACAAAGCCGTCGACCGCCTTGGTGAGGCCGACCGAAGCAACCTGGACCAGATCGTCGGCCTCCTCTCCCTGCCCGTGAAAGCGCCGGGCCACCCGCCGCGCAAGCGGCATGAGGGCCAAGATCGTCGCCGCCCGCACACCTTGTTGCCGCGGACCCGGCGGGCACCGACTGAGGTCGCGCATCATCGCGTCCATCCACTCGGATGAACGTGCAGCGCCCGTGCCGTGGACCGGCCGCGCCGAACGGGCGTTGGTGTGCCTGTGCATGGGCTCTGTGGATCCTTCGCATGGGAGGCGAACCCGTATCGACAGATGCCGCACCGAGATGGCATGGAACCGCTTTCGGCCGACCCGCTTTCTCGTCGACTCCTGTTCTTTCGTCGCCAGACAGGAAGAGGGCCAAACCCCCGTCACCCGGTCGGCTCGCGTCCAGCCGGCGATACGCACCCGGCGAGCAGTCACACCTCCCTCACCCCAGCCCACACCTGCACGACTGGGCCACCAGCTTCTTCGCCTCCGGGCGCCCCCGGCGACCCATTTCCCGTACAGCCGTTCAGTGCGATCCTCGATCCCGGCCGGCGGCGCCGCTTACGCAACGGTGAGCCCACGCGGGGTGAGCCGCCGCGTTGGTCAGCCGCTCAGCAGCCGTGGGGTCTCCTCGCCAGGAATATGCGGCCGGCTGTCGGTGCCCTTGACCACTTTGACGAACTCGACGACGCACCACCCCTTGCACACCTTCTCGGCGAGGCTGGTGAGGTACTTCGGCAGCGCAGTCATGATTGGCTCCTCCTTCCCCGCGGCGTTGCATTTCGCGTCGTTCTTCTCGCACAATCGGCCCGCCGTACTCGCCGTTCCCCCACCACCCTCACTTATCACCGCACCGCCAACGGTGGGTTGATCAGCGGCCACCGTACTGTCCCGGCCTCGGAGATCGTCAGAAGCCGGAGAGCCGGTGAGAGCGGACCACGGCAACCAGACTGCAGACGACGAGTGCCGCAGCCCACGGGGTCAGGTCGCGCAGCGGCCCGGGAACGTCGGCCCCCGTCTGCCAACCGCGCGGGGACACCGTCCCCTTGGGGTCGTACACGACAGCAAGCGCGTCTCCGGGCCGGGTGGCCTGCCCGCAGCCGCGCCAGATGCGGACCTTCAGCGGTACGCCGTCGGCATCCGCCACCGAGCACAGGTACCGGGTACGCCCGCCGTCCGCCGCCCGGCCGTCCTCGACCGACGTCACCACCACTGACTGCACCAGTCCACGTTCCGCCAGCACCATGCCGGCGGCGGCCTGCGGAGCCTGCAACGCCAGGCACACGCCGAACAACGCGGCGATGCCGACCAGCGCACGCCCCGCTCGCAAAGAGGAGAGATACAGCGCAAGGGCTACGGCGCACACCAAGCCCGCCTCACCGTCGGCAAGCGAGGGCCTGCCCACCCAGGCGCCGAAGAGCGTCGTACCGACGATGACCCCGGCAGCGAGGATCCCCACGAGGGTCCCTTTCCGGACCAGCCACCAGGGCGGCAGTCCGACGAACTCCGCAGGCCCCCACACCGTGGCGCGGAGATGCGCCATGAGGTGTGGTTCAGCCAGGGGCAAGGGCCGACGCCTTCGGCGCACGATTGCCACTCCTTGCATCATTCCTCTGTCCACCGGCGGCGACCTGTGCGACCGCCGCGCGAACGTCATGCCTCCGTCGGGACACGCTCGGGGACGTTTTACCGGAGGGGGTGACGAGGCACGGCCCGGTTTTCCTTGCATTATGCAAAACATGCAGGTCTCGGAAAAGGGTCCTCCGGAAACCGGCCCCCACCTGCTGCGAACGCCTGGCGCGAGCGACGGTCACACGTTCGCGCGCCATCGCCTCGTCCGCGACGTAACCGAGCGGGCGGAGACCCTGGTTCTCGACGGCGGGGGGCGCCGGGGGCTCTGCTTCCGCCTTGTCGAAGGTGCGGGGCACTCGAACGCCAGCCACTGCGTCGCGCTCAGCCACGGGGGACCTCGACACAGCGCCGGCCTCGACCCCGGCGCGAGCGGGCGGAGACTGCCACCAGCAGGCGCAATGCGGTCAGGACCGCCGGGGTGACCACATCAACTCCGTGATCAGCGCAGGGATCTCGTGATCCGGCGTGCGTCCTTTTGCCATGCCAAAGCCGCTGCTGCCTCACGCGCGGGAAACGGATATTTCTTCCGCGTGAGTGCGGTAGCGCAGCAGGAGCATGGTGGCGTCGTCGTGGAGGGGCCCGGCTGCATGACGCACCAGGTCCTCGCGCAGGCCCTGAAGGGCACGGCCGGCCTCGGGCTCCTTGAGCAGCTCGGCCCGGCTGCCCAGGGGGTAGAAGGTGCCGGCCGTGTCCCGGGCCTCGGTAACACCGTCGGTGTACAGCAGCATCTGCTCGCCGGGCGCGAAGCCTACCCGGTAGGGGGTCGGGGCGTTGCTCCCGTGGACACCCAGCCCCAGGGGAAGGGCGTAGGAAGGCGGCTCCGGGAAGTTGACGGTCCCGCCCCGGCGCACAACCATCGGGGCCGGATGACCGTAATTGAGGAAGACGACCTCGCGGTCCTCGCCGATCTCGGCGAGCACCGCGGTGACGAACTTCTTCCCTCCCAGCTCCCGGGCCACACTGCGCTCCAAGCGCTCGCCCAGCCCCACCAGGTCGGGTTCGTCGTGGGCAGCCTCCCGGAATGCACCGAGCACCACGGCGGCGGTTTCCACGGCAGCCAGGCCTTTGCCCTGCACGTCCCCCACGATCACCCGGATCCCGTGCGGCGAGGCGACCATCTCGTACAGGTCGCCGCCGATCTGCGCCCCAGCGTCCGCCGAGGTGTACGACACCGCCACCCGCAACGAGCCTGCGGTCCGCGGCACCGGCCGCAGCAGCACCCGCTGGGCCACCTCTGCGATCGACCGCACACTGGCCAGCTCCGCCTCCCGTCGAGAGCGCATCACGGCGGCCGCGATACCCACACCGGTGACGCCCGCCACCGACACCATCGCCGTGAAGCCGCGGCGCTCCTGAAACAGACCGTCGTACACCCCGAGGCCCACGCACAGCAGCAGCGCCACCACACCGATCAGTGCCGTACGCCGCCATCCCCCGACCAGCCCGGAGAACGCCGGTCCGAGCGAGACCAGCGGCAGGAACCCCACGCCCGGCCCGGCAACGACATCCGCCGCGGCCACCACGGCCATCACCGCCACCGGCATCCAGGACAGCACCGCCAAGCCCGACGTCGGCTCTTCCACGGTCATGCCTCCTCCAGCAATGTCACAGCGCATGAGAGCCGCCCGGTCGCTTCTGACACGGCCGCCTCCCCACCTTTAGACTATGCAAAGGTTCCGCGAGAAAGCAGCCCCCGCCTCTTCACCCGTGGAGGCCAGGAGCTGACATGCCCACCTCCCGGAAGGTGAGGACGCCTCGATGACCGGTCCGGCATGACGGGACTTGGGCTTCCGGGCCAAGCGCCGCCGCGTAGGCCGCGCTCTCCGTGCGGTCGCCACGTCCGGACGTCGCGGCCCTCCCCTGTCTGCCTAGACGCTCGGGCCCAACGGTGGGCGCCCCACAGCATCTCACCCCTGTCCGAGAACGTAGCGACCGCCGGAGTACGCACCGAGACCGGCCTCCCGCCCACGCCTGCTCATGCGGGTATGCCCGCACCGACGGGCCCCACCGGGTGAGCGGCACTCTGGACCGATGGTGCAGCGCTTGCCCGAAACCGCCGACAAACCTGGACGCCTCAGCCGCTTCGATCCGGCGCGGCGTCGGCCCACCCCAAGGGATGCAGTTCCGGGACCTCCACAGACGGCTCGCCGCCCGCGTCATTGAAGGCGGTGAGCGCTTCGATGAGCGCGGAGCGCTGCTCAGGAACGAGACGTTCGACGATGGCGCTGATCTCCGCACGACGGCGGGTAGTGACGTCTTCGACGGTGCGTCTGCCTTCGTCGGTGAGCTGGAGCAGGGTCTCGCGCCGGTTGTCGGGGTTGGCCTGCCGGTCCACCAGACCGGCCACGATGAGGCGGTCCACCATGCGCATCGCGGTCGAGGGGGCGACCTGGAGCAGTTCGGCCAGCACAACCAGCTTGGTGGCCCCTCGCGTGGAGAGGACCACCAGCATCCGGAACTGCGGGAGCGTCACCCGATCCTCGACCTCGCCGAGCGACCGCGCAGACACCGCGACCAACAGCCTTGACGCCGTGAGCACCGCTCGGGTCACCGCATCCACATCATCAACACCCCTCGCCGGGGTTCCGCACTCGACCATCCCCCATTTCTACCCTCCAGCCGCACTCGTGGCCCCATCAGGACACCCCAGAGCACGCCACCACCATCACCAACTCCGCCACACAATCCGGGGTTTCCCCGCGTGCCGAGAGATCGATGCTCGATTCGCTCCCCCCGAGACGGGGCCTCGCTCATTGGCGTGAAGCGCCTGACCCTGGGATCGCGGCGCGCCCGGTGCTATCGCGACGACACTCCGGAGCGCCGTAACCCTCGTAGCCCGGGTCCGCATTTTAGACTATGCAACTGTTGCACTGACCAAAATCCATTCCCGGGCGTCTCGCCCTCTCCGCACGCCGGCCCGCGACTTCGCCCTGCGCCCTTCGGCCTGGAAGGAACCCATGACGTACCACTTCTCGACCAGTGAACGTCCCCCCCTCCCCACCGGATGGCGACGCATTGTGGCTCAGCTGCCGATCCGTCTCTTCCGGGCCGGACTCGGCCCGCTGTTCGGCAAGCGACTGCTCCTTTTGCATCACACCGGCCGGCTCACCGGAATCCGTCGCCAGGTGGTCCTGGAAGTGGTCGCACACGAGCGGGACGGCGACAGACGCAGCTGGATCATCGCCTCAGACTTCGGTCCGGCGTCGGCCTGGTACCAGAACCTGCGCCACTCACCCCAGACGACGGTCCAGTGCGGCAACCGCCGCTACGCTGCGGTGGCCTACTTCCTCTCTCCCGAGGACGGCAGCGCCATCATGGCCCGTTACGCACCAGAGCACCCGCGACTGGCTCGCCGGCTGTGCTCCTTCATGGGGTTGGAAGTGGACGGCAGCGAAGCCGCCTACCGTCAGGCGGGGCGACGCATCCCGTTCGTCCGCCTTGAGGCGACTCCTGAACGTCAGCTCGTATAGACCGAAGGGCGGCCCGCCAAAACGGACCGCGCACCCTTGTGTCCCGTAACCCTCCCCTGTCCAGCATGCTCACCAAAAGTGCCACTTGACGCCCTTGCGCGTGTGCATGGGCCGCCAGCAGTGAGTCGGAGGCGGGCGGCAGCGCAATCCCGCATGTTCCGTCGCTGGGGCCGTTCTTCGTCCTGCTCGCCCCCCCGTCGTCGGCGAGCTGCCGTACGGACCGGTGGTCGACCTGTTCGCCAGGCGCCGTGGCACGCATCGTCAGGCCACGATCGGTCGTGGCTACCCCGAACGCGGCGCGCCCTCGGCCGCTCTGGCGCAGAGCACCACGGAGGATGCAAGGGCACCCCGGCCCAAGGGGCCGGCGAACAGGAGCTCAGGCACACGGAGCTCGGCGGCGGGGCGCGGGTGGCATGGATGCTTGACACGCGGAACACCGGTGAACCCGGCCCCTAACTAACGGAAAGACGAACGGAGCATCGGCAAGGGAACGATCGCCCCATTGCGAGCAACCCGCCAGATAGAAATAAATGGGGCTCTCACCGGGAAAATGGTGAAGTTTGCGAACTTGCAGTAATCCCCCTAGTTCATACATATCGGCACAGTCCTCCGCTGCCGCCTGACCACGCGAGCGGCTGCCACACCGCCTGCCGTCCGCGACACCCTCGTGAAGGGGACTCACGCCCATGCAGCTTGCCCATGCGCCCGCCCCTGTCGTGGTCCTCACGGACGTCGCCGTCATCCTGCTGTGTGGGATCGCTCTGATTCCACTCTGCAGACGGCTGCGCCAGCCGGTCATCGTCGGCGAGATCGCCGTCGGCATCCTGCTCGGGCCCAGCGTCCTCGGACAATTGCCTGGCGACCTGCCCCATCTGCTCTTCCCGGAAGACGTCCGCCCCTACCTGGGCATCATCGCCGACATCGGCATCGTCTTCTTCCTGTGCGCGGCTGGCTGGGAACTTGACCTCGGTGCCCTGCGCGGACGGGGCCGCGCCGTCGTAGCCGTCTCCGGTTCC
This sequence comes from Streptomyces sp. NPDC048197, assembly GCF_043202395.1. Taxonomy (NCBI): domain Bacteria; kingdom Bacillati; phylum Actinomycetota; class Actinomycetes; order Kitasatosporales; family Streptomycetaceae; genus Streptomyces; species Streptomyces sp. NPDC048197. The sequence goes on along the minus strand of NZ_JBIDAJ010000058.1, from coordinate 15,973 downwards.
TCCATGGCCTTCGCCCTGTTCTGCGTGACCGCCACCGCCTACGCCGTCCAGGCCATCCACCCCGCCCTCCCCGCCACCGGCGTTCATCCGCTCACCTTCTCCCTGTTCGTCGGCACCGCCTTGTCCATCACCGCCTTCTCCGTACTCGCCCGCATCCTGCACGAGAACGGGCTGCACAACACACCGGTCGGCACCACGGCCACAGCCGCCGCCGGTGTGGGCGAGATCTTCGCCTGGTGCGGCGTCACCGCCGTGATCACCCTGGGCAGCGGTGGCAGTACCGGACAGCTCACCCGCACCGTCGCCGAACTCACCGCCTACGGCCTGGCCATGGCGTTCCTCGTACGCCCGCTACTGCGCCGTCTCGCCGCACGCACGTGGCTCGTCGAGCATCCCTCCCTCGCCTTGGCCACCGTCTGCGCCGGTCTCTTCCTCTCTGCGAGCGCCACCGCCTGGATCGGTGTCCACGCCGCTCTGGGCGCTTTCGCCTTCGGGGTGGCCATGCCGAGGCTGGACCCCGCCTCCCGAGCCACCATCGCTGCGCCCCTGCACCAGATGGGTTCCCTACTGCTGGCCGCATTCTTCGTGGTCACCGGCCTCTCCGCCGACCTGACCACGCTCAGCGGACTGGGTATCCTCAGTGCCGCACTGCTGCTGCTGGCCGCCTGGGCGAGCAAGTTCGTCGGTGCCGCCCTGGCCCACCGCGTCTGCGGTGCCGCCTGGCGGGAAGCAGGAACAGTCGGCGTCCTGGTGAATTGCCGTGGCGTGACCGAACTCGTGGTCCTGGCCCTCGGCCGCGAAGCCGGGTTGATCGGCGACAAGCTGTTCACCATGCTCGTCCTCGTCGCGCTCCTGACCACTGCTGCCGTCACCCCCCTCGTCCGTCTCCTCAACCCACATGCGGAGACCACCCCTCAGCTCGGGCCCCTGCCCGCGCCCCGCCACGCACAGGCCTCGCATCCCACGCCGCCCCCGCCCCAGCAGAGCTGAACGGTTTCGAGGCTGCGTGCCGCTCGCGCCTGCGCTGCCGCAGCCGATGGCCCGTGAAAACGTCGTGGACGCCGCACTCACGGGCGGGCCGCCACCAACGCCCTGCGCATCACGGCCGCCGGGCGTGGCCGCCGGACTATGCATCGGCGCCGAGCTCCGCACCTGCGCGGGCCGCGCCGAGCCGCGGGTTGACCTATCGCACAGGCCAGTGCCGACGCAATTGCCCGTAGGTCCGCTCGCTCCACCACCCGCAGCCCGATGAACAGTGCGGCGGTCGCCTCCAGCAGTCCAGCCCGGTCCAGTCCGCCCCGGGCCACCGGTTCGCAGCCCATGTCCCGCACCCGCTTGCGTGCCAGCACGAGTGCCGCCTCGTCGTCCCGCAGATCGGAACGATCAGGGGCGGACCGTCGAAGACCGGCGGGGCATCGGGAAGGACGTCGCCCGCCTGTGCCCGCTCGTCCGCCATCATCAGCGAGGTCGGTGCTCACGGTATCTCAGGGAGTTACTCAGGGGAGGGTTCTCGATCCGCGCGTCGCTCCGCAGCCACACAGCGCCGCTCGACGAGTTCAGCTGTTCCTGCTCGACGACTTCTCGCTACAGCAGCAACTCTCCAGTTCCGAACGGGAGGACCGCTCCGCCGGCGAGGCCGAGCACGAGGGAGAGAGCTGCGCCGGCGTAGGCGGTGGTGGCTGCCCAGCGGCCGAGGACGGCGTGGCCCTGTGCGGGTGCGGAGGCGGTGGCGGTGAACAGGGGGGCCAGCCAGCGCAGGTAGTAGAAGAGGGAGGCGACGGTGTTGGCCACGGCGAGGGCTGCGAGCCAGGCGTAGCCGCCATCGATGGCGGCGCTGAAGACAACAAGTTTGCCGAGAAAGATGCCGCTGGGCGGGGTGCCGACCAGGCCGAGGAGGCATACGACCAGCACGGCGGCGAGGCCGGGATGGCGGCGGGCCAGGCCGCGGTAGTCCTGCAGGGTGCGTGCCTGGGGCAGTTCGGTGACGACAGCGAAGGCACCGAGGTTGGTGGCTGCGTACGCGGCCAGGTAGAACAGCAGGCCCTGGAGGGCGAGTTCGGTTCGCGTGGCCACGGCGAGGGCCATGAGGAGGTAGCCGACCTGGCTGATGGTGGAGTAGGCCAGTAGCCGTTTGACGGAGGTCTGGAAGAACGCGGCCAGGTTGCCCAGGGTCATGGTGGCGGCAGCGAGGACCGCCAGCAGCAGGGGCCAATTGACGCCGGTGTCGGCCAGGGCTTGGTGGAGCAGCCGGTATCCGGCGATCAGGCCGCCGACCTTGGGCAGGGTGGTGACGTACGCAGCGACGGGGGCCGGCGCGCCGTCGGTGACGTCGGGAACCCAGAAGTGGGCGGGCACGGCTCCGGCTTTGAACAACAGCCCCGCCAGGACAGTCACCAGGCCGACGGTGACGAGCCCGTACGGCGCAGCCGGAAGCGTCGTACGGAGTTCCCGGTAGAGGGTGGCGTGGCCGACGCCGTAGAGGAGGGCGATGCCGGCCAGCATGGTGACACCGAGCAGGGCGCCCATCAGGTAGTACTTCAGGGATGCTTCCGTGCCGGAGGCGTCCTTGGCGAAGGCGGACAGCGCGTAGGCGGGGATGCTGGCGAGCAGGTAGGCGGCGAAGAGCATCAGGTTGTCGTTCGCACCGATCAGAGCCAGGGTGCCGGCCCCCGTCATCAGCAGCAGCACCCAGTACTCGGTCTGGCGTTCGTGGCCGCGGACGGTTTCCACCGACATGGTGATAACCATCAGCAGGGCGCCCAGGACGATCAGACGGCCTTCATCGGTGGCCGCATCGACGGCGAAAGCCCCGGAGAACACGGTTTGTTCCCGTGCGGTGGCCATGGTGAACGCGGTCCCGGCCAGTCCGGAGACGCAGGCGATGACCGCGAGGGCTGCGACGATCCACTGGCGGTGACGCGGCAGCCAAGAGCCGGTCAGCAGGCCGATGACGGCAGCCCCGGTCAGTACCAACTCGGGCAGCAGCGCTGGAAGGTTCTCGTTCACCGTGCCACCAGCCTTGTCACGGTGCGGCTGGCTGGTTCGATGACGTCCAGCAACCAGCGGGGGGCGACGCCGATGACCAGGGCCGCTCCCAGCAGCGTTACGGTCGGGGTCGCCTCGCTGCTGCGCAGATCCGTAATTCCGCCGGTGGGGATGGTCGACGGCAGGCGGGAGGCGCCGAGAAACATGGCGCGCAGGGCGCGCAGGAACAAGGCGGCGGTGATGAGGATGCCGGTCAGCGCAATGGCAGTGGCCACGGTCTGGGAAGCGAGGGAGCCGGTGAAGATCTGGAATTCGGCGATAAAGCCCGAGAAACCGGGGATACCGAGGCTGGCGAACGCGGCGACGGCAGTGACGGCGGCAAAGCGCGGCGCAGGGCCGGCCAGTCCCGCGTACGACTCGATGGCGTAGGTGCGGCCACGGTCGTAGAGGATGCCGGCGAGCAGAAACAGAGCACCAGTGATCAGACCATGGCTGACCATCTGGGTGACCGCACCGGTCACCGCCAGCGAGCGGGCCTGGGGGCCACTGCCGGCGAGCGTTCCGGCGGCCCCGACGGCGAGGATGACGTAGCCCATGTGGTTGACCGACGTGTACGCGATCATGCGTTTGAAGTCGGTCTGCGCCAGCGCCACCAGCGCCCCGTACACGACGGAGACCGCTCCGATGACGACGATGACCAGGGCGTAGTGGCGCCAGGAGCCGGGAAGCAGGGGCATGGCGATGCGGACGAACCCGTAGGTGCCCATCTTCAGCAGGATTCCGGCGAGGATGACCGAGCCTGCGGCGGGAGCGTCGGTGTGAGCGGGCGGCAGCCAGGTGTGGAACGGCACCGTCGGCGTCTTCACGGACAGGCCGACGCCGATCGCCAGCAGGACCAGACCCGCGTACAGCCCGTGCCCGGCCAGCGGGTTGGCGCGCGTCAGGTCAATGATGTCGAAGGTGCGCGGGGTGGCCGCCAGATACAGGCCGATGAAGCCGAGCAGCAGGACGAGGGAACCGAGGAAGACGTAGAGGAAGAACTTCAGTGCTGCCGCCCGGGCACGCTCGCCGTGGCCCCAGCCGGCGATGACGAAGAACATGCCGACGATGGAAAGGTCGAAGAAGACGAAGAACAGGATCAGGTCCAGTGCGACGAACAGTCCGAGGCAGACGGTCTGCAGGAAGAGGAACAGGCACACGTACGAGCGCACCATCTTGGTCTCGCGCAGCGAGTACCCGGCAACGGCCAAGAACAGCAGGCAGGTCAGGGCCAGCAGGGGCAGGGAGAGGCCGTCGACGCCAACGTGGTAGCCGACCCCGACGCCGGGAATCCAGCGCATGCGCTGCTCGTACTGCATTCCGCCGCCGTCGTCGAAGCCGGCCCACACGGCGATGACCAGGGCCAGGTCGGCGGTGGCAGCGGCGATCCACACCCAGACGTACATCCGGTCGGGCAGGGTGCGCGGCCAGAGCAGCAGCACAGCACAGACCAGTAGCGGCAGGAAGGTGACGACACTCAGCACAGGGGTTACCTCACCAACAGGACGATCAGGGCGAGCACGGCGAAGCCGACGGCAGCCTGGGCGTAGTACTGGTGCAGCAGCCCGGTCTGCGGGCGGCGCGCCCACCGGCCAAGGTTGCGGGCACCAGCCGCGACGGCTCGGACGGCGGCGTCGATCCCGCCGTCGTCCACGCGACGGGCGAGCCGGGCCGCGGCCAGACCACCGCGGGCTGCCTGCCGCACGAAGCCGTCGACGACCCGGTCGTCGAAGACGGCCAGTGAACGCGCCAGTGCCAGGACGGGCCGTTGCACCACCGTCTCGGCAGCACGTTCCAGGAACAGCCACTGCTGCGTCCAACGCACCACGGGACGGGGGGACGGAGCCGGGCGGGCGGAGCCCCACCAGACCACTCCCGCAGCGGCGAGCGTCACGCCGGCGGACAGGGCCAACTCCCATGCCGCGGGCACGGGTTCAGCGGGCGTGCCGACCAGTTGCTTGAGCCAGGCCGCCGGGCCGGGCAGGGCGAGCACCCCCAGCACCGCCGCGGCTCCCGTCAGCGCCCACAGCGGGACCGGAGTCGCGGATGAGAGACGACGGGTGCCCTGCCGCTCTGTGTCGTAGCCGGTCCCCGCTTCGTCGGGCAGGGGGCGGGTGACGTACCACAGGGCCTTGACGCTGTAGACGGCCGCCACGGCCGCGGCGGCGAGCCCAACGGCGTAGAGGCCCGGGCTTTCGGCCCGGGCGGCGGCGAGGATCTCGTCCTTGGCCGCCCACAGCGACAGTGGCGGCAGCCCCGCCAACGTCAGTGTCCCGGCGGCGAAGGCAGCGCCCACCAGCCGGTAGCGGCGGGCAGCGCCGCGCAGGGCGGGCAGCTGCTTGGTGCCCAGCGCGGTCAGCCACGCTCCGGCGGCCAGGAACAGCCCCGCCTTGGTGGCGGCGTGCGCGACCAGTTGGGTGACGCCGGCTGCCACGCCGCCGCTGCCGGCGGCCAGGACCATGTAGCCGATCTGCGCGGAGGTTGAGGCAGCGAGCAGTTGCTTCAGATCGCGCTGGGCGACGGCCACGGTTCCCAGGGCCAGGGCGGTGAGTGCGCCGATCCAGGCCACCAGCGGTCCGGCCCAGGCCGTCGCGGCGAGCAGCGGGTGCAGGCGCAGCAGCAGGTAGGCACCGGCGGCGACCATGGTGGCCGAGTGCAGCAGTGCGGAGACCGGGCTGGGGCCCTGCATGGCCTTGGACAGCCAGAAGGAGAACGGCAGTTGGGCGGACTTGCCCAGCGCCGCGGTCACGGCTCCCGCGGTGATGACGTGCAGCCACGGGGAGCTCGCCTGGGGCAGTGCGTCCAGGCGCAGTGCCCCGATGTCGCCCGCGAGCGCGGCCCCGGCCGCGAGATAGAGGCCGAGGTCGGCGGTGCGGGTGGTGAGGAAGGCGACGTCTGCCGCGCGCACCCGCTCCGGTTGCTGCCACCAGTAGCCGATCAGCGCCCAGCTGGTGGCGCCCATGACCTCCCAGGCCATCAGCAGCAGGGGCAGCGTGGTCGCGGTGACGGCGACGAGCATGGCCCCGGCGAACAGCAGCATCAGCCCGAAGAACCGGCCCAGGTTCTCGCTCTCACCGAACTCCCCGGCGGAGAACAGCATCACCGCCAAGGTCACCGCGGCGACGGTGACCACCATGACCGCGGACAGCCCGTCCACCGCCAGCCCGGCCTGCATCCCGGCGAACAGCGGCGCGCTCACCTCGGGCCGTTCCACCGCCGCTGCCACAGCCAGCACAAGCGTCACCAGGGCCGCAGCCCCGCCGAGGACCGGAGCCGGACGATTGACGCCCCTGCCCGCCATGCCGAGGACGGACCCGGTCCCCAAGGGAACGGCGATCAGCAGCCGAAGCAGCGCGCTCACCCCTTCAGGTCCTGAGCCGTGTCGGTCATGTCGACCTGCCGGGCCCGGTAGAGAGCAGTGGTGACGGCGAAGCCCATGGCCATTTCCACCGCCATCGCCACCACCGCCGCCACAATCACCACCTGGCCACTTGGTGCGGACGGGGCGAGGAAGTGCCAGAAGTCGGCGGCAGCCACGATCACCCCGCCGATCATGAGCTCGATCCCCATCATGATCATTACGATGGACTGCTGCGACAGTGCACCGAACAGACCGATGCAGAACAGACCAGCGGCCAGCACAAGGATCAGCTGGAAGGTCATCGGCCCACCCCTCCCCCGGCCGGGTCATTCGCAGGCCCCTGAGCAAGGTCGTCGCCGAATCGGTCGTAGCGCCCCCGGTGGGTGGCCAGCACGGTGGCGCCGACCATGGTCGCCAGCAGCACCAAGCCCAGCGTCATCATGGTCAGCATCTGAGATCCCATCAGCGACATACCGACCTGAAAGGTGGTGTCCTTCGGTCGGGCCCCCGTGCGCTTCGGCCACGGCACCGCGAAGATCCCGGCGACCAGCGCGGCGAACACCACCGCGCTGACGACCAGGGAGCCGCGCTTGTTGTGGAGCATCGACATCGGCATCAGGCCGGCCGGATTCATCATGTAGGCGATCATGAATACAGCCATGATCACCATCTCCATGACCATCATCAGCACGATCACCACTCCCAGATAAGGCAGCCCCAGTACGCTCACCACGCCGCCGACGCAGCACAACGAGGTCAGCAGGGAGAAGGTGACGCGGGCCATCGAGTCGAGAACGAACACCAACACACCGCCGGTCAGGGCGAGCACGCCCAGCACTCCCAGCAACACCAGGTCCGTCGTACTCATCACGTGGTCCTTCTTCCCGTCATCGGTTCAGATCGACCAGGGCCGGCACCAGTGCCTGAACGATCGTCAACGGGACGAGCACCACCCAAGCCAGCTCCACATACCGGTCCGCGCGAACCACGGGCAGCCGCCGCAGCCCCACCACCAACACAGCTAGCACCAGCAGCGTCTTGACCAGCGACCATGCCCAGGCCGGTAGTCCCGGCCCGGCGCCGCCGCCGAGAAACAACGGCACCGCCATCGCCGCCCCGGAGGCCAGCCACAGCCACCGCCCCGCCTGCAGAAGCAACCGGTCCGCCCCCGATGCTTCGCTCAGCACCCCACCGGCGAGGTCACGGCCGGCCGGGTAGGCGAACGGACCGAGGAAGCTGAAGGCGAGCACCCCTGCCAGGTAGACGAGGAAGGCAACCGGCATCCACACCGCGTACCACAGGCCGTGTTGGGCGGCGGCGATGTCGGCCACGCGCAGGGACTGTGCCCCGGTGGCGGTCGAGATGAGTCCGAACATCAGCGGCAGCTCATACGCCAACCCCTGGGCCAGGAACCGGTATCCGCCCACGAGGGAGAAGGCTGCGTTGGGACCCCACCCCGCCAGCCACAGTCCGGCCCAGGTCAACACCTCCATGGCGTTGAACCACACCACCCCGACCGACAGATCGGCCACCACTGCACGGCCGAACGGAATCACCAGCGTGGACAGCACCGCGGCCACCGGTACGGTGACCACTCCGGCCCGCCACAGCAGCACATCCGGAGCGGGCAGGCGCCGCGGCTGCGCCAGCAGCGCCCGGGGCACGCCGAGAAGCGGGCGCGCCACGACCGCAGGGGTAAGGGGCCGGCCCGCGTCGCGGGCATCGAGCACCGCGTTGCCGACCACCGCCAGCAGGGCCAGAGCGAGCAGCATCGCGGGGGCCACAAGCAGCGTCCACCACGCCCCCGCCTCAACCACGGCTGCCCATCTCCCGTCGTGCGAAGGAGAGTTCGTCCAGGTCCGGATCGAGGCTGGCCACGATGAGGCGGGCCGCGGCCAATTCGGCCCCGGTCAGCAGACCCGGCAGCAGCTCGATCAACGCGGCCGACGGCGGACCGTCGTTGCTCCAGCGGCCGCGGGGGCTTTCGTCCACCGCCGGTTGCAGCAGTGACGGCTCCTCCAGCCACCCCACATCACGCCGGACGTCGGCGAGCCACTGCCGGTAGCGGTCGGTCACGTCCCCACCGGCGCGGGCCGCCGGGCCGCTCACCCCGGCCCTGCGTGCCTCATCCCGACTCACCCTGCCCATCCCACGGGTCAGCCAGGCCAGCGTCCGCGACCGGCCGACCCGCCGGACGAAACGGTCCAGCCGGGGCCCGACCGCCGCACCGGAAGCACCGCCGAGCAGATCGTCGCGCAGCCGACGGGCCACGACCGCCTGGGCCGGCCAGCCGGCCACCGACAGCAACCGGGCCAGACTGTCCAGATGCGCTCCCGCCCGCCGCCGGGCCGCCTCCCCCACGCTGATCGGCTCGCCCCGCGCCGCACGCAGCCACGGCTGCACCCAGAACGGCTCGGCGGACCTGCCGCTGGGCGTGAGCGGTTCCTCAAGGTCGGCTTGCTGGATGACGTCGCCCTGCAAGGTCAGCTTGACCGTCAGGCCGGGTGGCCAGTCGGCCAGCAACGGCCCCAGCGGGACGTGCATCTGGTCCAGCGCCAGACCGTCGCGGTCCTCACCCCGCTCGGCCATCGGCAGCCCGCCCGGCATCGCCACGTCCTCACCGCCATGTCCGCCATGCCCCTGCTGACCGCCCTGGCCTTCCTCGCGCTTTCTTTCCTTGCGGCGAGCGCCGCCGGAAGAATCTTGGGAGTGCGGAACGCCGTCAGCGCCGCTACGGCCCGCCTCGGCTGACGCTTGAGCTCGCTCCCGCCACCCGGACCGGGAACCGAGCTGCGTCCGCCCGGTCTCCAATGCGGTCTCGACGTCGTCGGCATCGGGCGCGTGCACGCGGGCGCGGGGCGCGGGCAGGTCCTGCCAGAGCCGGTCCAAGGCCGCGTGCAGGTGTGGGCAGTCAGGTCCCACGATGAGCAGCAGATCCGCCTGGGCCGGTGTGGCGGCCAAGGGCCAGTCCCACCGCCGCACCACGTGCTCCGCTGCCAGCCGTGCAGCCGTTCCGCCCGGCAGCGGGGCCAGCAGCACGTGCGGCCGCGCACGGGCAGCCCGTAGGGCGAGTGCGGTCATGTCCATCGCAGTGCGCCCTCCCGCCAGGCGTGGGCGACACCGGCGAGCAGAACCGCCAGGAAGACGAACATCTCGATCACTGCGCTGGGCCCCATGGCAGAGATCACCCGCGTCCACGGGTACATGAAGACCATCTCCATGTCGAAGGCCAGGAACAGCATCGTCACGGTGTACCAGCGCACGTGGAAGCGGCTCACGGCGTGCTCGACGGGCTCCATGCCTGATCCGAACGCCGCGGCGACCACCGGATCGGACGACAACCGCGCAGCCCAGGCCGCCCAGTAGACGGCGGCAACGGCCAGCGCGGACACACCCAGCAGCGACAGCACCGCGGTGGTTCCGCTCATCCCGCTCCTCAGCCCTGGTGGATGACGGGCAGGCAGTCGGAGTTGCGCCAGGCCGGAAGACCGGCGAGTACCGCATGGCGCGGCGTGGCGCTTTCGGCGGCCAACTCCATCTCCTCTCCGCTGTGTCCGATCTGGTCGGGTGCCCCCGAGAGGTATGCGTATGCCAAGAGGGAAACCGACGTCCGTACGAGAATCCCGACTTCGGACGCGGAGGAGGGTGCGGCACGCCGCGTTCGAGGAAGTTCTCGCATGGCCCGAAGCCGTGCGGGCGTCGGCAAACGGACGTGCGCGCGATCATTCGCGGACAGTACGTTGATCACTTGAGGCGCCGTCGATGGACCAACCTGTAGGCCCGTTCTGTTGGACGCCGGGCACCATCGGTCGGACCAGCTGACCGGTGCGCCCCGTTGTGGTCGACGGAGGCGGCTTCCTCGACCAGGTAGGCCGGCTGTGGCACTCGGGGCAGGACGCCCATGGCCCCGCGGCGTCGTAGCCGGGGCCGAAGAAGTCGATCACGTGTAACCCTGAGTGCGGGGGCGGATGCCCTCTCCACCACCACGACGTCCCGGCCGAGGGTGTCCAGACGCTGGGCGAGGGCGAGGCCGGCGATTCCGGCGCCGCAGATGACTGCCCTCATGCGAAACCAACCCTCGCCTTCCCATTGTGTCCGGCTGTCCGGTGACGAACGCAGATGTGCTGCGCGAGCTGGTGCGATCTCCTCTGCGAACGGGTGGGACGTCGCTGCCTCAGGTGGTGGCGGGTTGGTGGAGTGCGCGCAGAGCACTTTGGTGGGTCAGCCAGCCGAGCACGTGTCCGTGGTCGGGGTCGAGTACGGGAAGGCCGGTGCCGGGCGCGGTGACCAGGGCGTGCAGGGCGGTGGACAGGGGCATGTCGGCGGTCACGGGCGGCGTCGGTTCGGCGAGGTCCCCTGCGGTAGCCGGTGGTTCGACGTCACCGTCGGTGCGTTCGGCGAGCGCCTCGGCCGTCGCCCGGGCGGTGAGCGTGCCGAGGTAACGCCCCTCGGCGTCCACGACGGGCAGCGCGCCGTGATCGGACAGGCGCAACCGGTCCGCGGCCTCCGGAAGTTCGGCGGTCGCGGGCAGGGGCACGGGAAACCCCTCCATCACCGACTCCACACGCTGGGCGCCGAGACGGGCTCCGGGTGCCGGAGCATTCAGGTCGATGCCCCGGCGGCGGAGCTTGAGGGTGTAGACGGTGTCGCGGGAGAGCAGGCGGCTGGTGAGCGTGGCCAGGACGATGGCGAGCATCAGCGGCAGGATGATCGAGTACTGGCCGGTGAGCTCGAAGAGGATGACGACGGCGGTGATGGGGGCGCGGGAGGCGCCGGCGAAGACGGCACCCATCCCGACCAGGGCGTAGGCGCCCACCGCCCCTGCGGTACCGGGCAGCAGCTGGTGGGTGGTGGCGCCGTAGGCGGCACCGAGCATCGCGCCGATGAAGAGGCTGGGGGCGAAGACGCCGCCGGATCCGCCGATGCCGATGGTCAAGCTGGTGGCGAGGATCTTGCCGACGAGCAGGAGGAGCAGGAATCCGGCGACGTATCCGCCGTGCGCGGCCTTCTCCAGGACGGGGTAGCCGACGCCGTACATCTCCGGCAGCACCAGCAGGACGACGCCCAGCAGGAGGCCGCCGACGGCAGGTCGGAGCCACTCGGGCCCGCGCCAGGCCCAGTCGCAGGCGTCCTCGATCCAGTACAGGATGCGGGTGAATCCGACGCCGATCGCGCCGGCCACCACACCGAGCACCGCGAAGAGGCCGTACTGGCCGAGGTGTGCGACGTGGAACGGCGGCAGGACGAGGAAGGCGTTGTCGCCGAACGCGGCCCGGCCGATGATGCTCGCGGTGACGCTGGAGAGCACCGTGGCACCGAACGCCTCGACGCTGAAGGTCGCCAGGATCAGCTCCATGGCGAAGAACACGCCGGCCAGCGGCGCGTTGAAGGTGGCCGCGATGCCACCGGCGGCCCCGCAGGCCACCAGCAACCGCATCCGGTCCTCGGACACCTTGACCACCCGGCCCAGGGTGGAGCCGAGAGCGGACCCGATCTGCACGATGGGACCCTCACGGCCGACCGAACCGCCCGAGCCGATGCACAGCGCCGAGGCCAGCGCCTTGACCACGGAGACCTGCGGGTTGATCCGGCCGCCTCGCTGGGCGACCGCCAGCATCACCTCCGGTACGCCGTGGCCGCGGGCCTCCTTGGCGAACCGGTCGACCAGAGGACCGTAGAGCAGCCCCCCAACGACCGGTGCCAGCAGCACAAAGAACGCCCCCAGCCACGGCACGTGCGGATTCGCGCTGCCTCCTGCGCCCGCGTAGTCCTGGTGACCGGAGAAGAGGCGGGTGAAGGTCACGATCAGCCAGCGGAACGCGATCGAACCGAGCCCGGCACCCGCCCCCACCGTCACGGCGAGGGCGAGCAGGCCCCACGGAGCGTTCCGCAGACGTGCCACCGGCGACGCGGACCGGGTGGTGAGGGCCACAGGCTCGGCGGAGGTCGGGGCGGGCTCCATCGCGGCTACTCCAGTCATATTTTCCTCTCTCGCTCTTTTTGCATTATGCAAATGTTGTCAAGTGCGCCCCCGAACGAGGTAGAAATGAGCATGATCAGGCGTAAGGGGAGACATCAGGGCATGGGCGACGTCGATGCGGTGACCCGCGCAGTGCTCACCGCCTCCCGCGTCCTCGTGGGCGTGTCCGCACGCTCACTCTCCGCGGTCGAGGGCAAGGTCACCCTCCCCCAGTTCCGCCTCCTGGTGGTCCTCTCCGTACACGGCGCGACCAACCTGTCCACGGTCGCCGAACTCCTCGGGGTCAACCCCTCCACGGCCATGCGGATGATCGACCGGCTGAACGCCGTCGGCTTTGTCGATCGCCAAGCCAATCCCGACAACCGGCGCGAAACCCTGATCCAGCTCACCACGGACGGACACCGCATCGTCGACGAGGTCACCACCCGCCGCAGGGAGGAAATCGCGGCGATCGTCGGCCGCATGGACCCCGAACAGGGCACGGCCCTGGTCGAGGCGCTCACCGCCTTCACCGAGGCGGCGGGCGAACCCGCTGTACCACCGGCCGGCCACGACGCCTACCCGCTGGGCTGGGCCAACGACCCGGCACGCTGAACCCGAGCTGCTCACCGGAGCCGTGGCCACCCGAACCGTTCACCGACCCGACCGCCTCACCCGCCGCTCCAGCCCGGCTTTCGCCGCGACCGCCTCCTGGCCGACCGCCTCACCCTCACCACCACCGCTGGCCCGACCGGTCCAGAAGCCGGGCGCCGATCACCGCGGTCCGCAAGGCGTAGCGATGCGTCGGGTCTGCCGGTTCCGCGCGGTTAACTTGTCGGTGCACTCCGGTCCGTAGGTGAAGGCGCGTACGCTCAGCGACAGCCGCCGCGCGGCCTCGGCCGCCACGCACCCCGTGCCGAAACAGGTGCCGAGGGTGTCGATAAGTGGCTGCGCACCGCCCCGGACCTGCTGAAGCGGTCGAAGGTGTTGAGTACCAGGAGCCGCGCCGCTCCGCCTCCCGGTATCGAGGACGTCGAGGTCAGGCGGAGGCGGCCTGCCCGCCGGCAAAGAACGATCTCCTGCCCCGTGGGCTCCTCCAGCCCAGGGAGGCGTTACGAGACCGGAGTCAGCCGGTCCGCCCGCCCCGCAGCGTATCGGCACGCTCCCACTCCAGGGCCCACTGCCTCAGACGACGTCGCTCCAGCAGGGCACGCAGAATCCGGGCACCGGCCCACACCACACCGCCCACCGCCACCGTCGCCCCGACGCCTGCCACGCCGGCCTGCAGCATCGCGCTCGACCGGTCCGGCGGCTGGGAGACGAGGTCACCCCGGGCACTCGTCCAGAGCGGCACCCGCGTACCTGCGGAAGCATGCGGGATCACGCTGATCCAACCGGTGCGCGCACCGCCGTCGGGCGCCTTCCAGCGGACCTCGGCCTTGGCCCGGTTGCCGTCCCCGGTCCGTGTGGTCACGGTGTCCACGGCGTTCCTCATCAGCACCGCCACCACCTCGCGGCGCCCGGACCGCTCCTCCTCGAAGCTCCGCTCGGCCATGACCGCGGTCACCAGGCCCACAGCCGCGCCGCCCACCATGCCCAGGACCCACGCCATGAGCAGGAGCCAGGCTTCGACGAGATCGCTCGTCCGCCGCAGCGGACTGCGCCTGAAGCGCCACCACCACACACGGGCGCTTCCCAGGTGTCCGAACCTCTCCACCATCAGCCGACACCCCTTCACGAGCACCAGCACCTCACCCCGCTGCCCGGCCGCTCCATCGAGACGGCTCCACCGGGGAATCATGAGAGTACGGAATGCGCCGCGCTGTCGGAAGGGGCTGATCACAGCCGGATGCGGACCGTCTCCGCGGCGAAGAGCAGGGGGCGCTGTCGAAGCCCGATCATGTCGTGCAGTTCCCAGGCGGCCGGGCGACTGGGCCGCCTTCGAAGGCTCCGTCTGGCGCACCGAGATCCTCGCCGGGCTCGTCGTCGCGCTCGCCCTGATCCCCGAGGCGATCAGCTTCTCGGTCATCGCCGGGGTCGACCCGGCGATCGGCCTGTTCGCCTCCTTCACGATGGCCGTCACCCTCTCGATCGTCGGCGGCCGACGCGCGATGATCTCCGCGGCGACCGGCGCCGTCGCCCTGGTCATCGGCCCGCTCAACCGCGAGCACGGCTTCGGCTACCTGGTCGCCGCCGTCATCCTGGGCGGTGTCTTCCAGATCCTGCTGGGCGCCCTCGGGGTCGCGAAGTTGATGCGATTCGTGCCGCGCTCGGTGATGGTCGGCTTCGTCAACGCCCTCGCGATCCTGATCTTCATGGCGCAGGTCCCGGAGATGACCGATGTGCCCTGGCCGGTCTATCCGCTGATCGTGGGCGGGCTGGCGCTGATGGTGTTCTTCCCGAAGGTCACCAGGGTGATCCCGGCGCCGCTGGTCTCCATCATCGTCCTCACGGTCATGACCGTCGCCGCCGGGATCGCGGTGCCTACCGTCGGCAACAAGGGCGCCCTGCCGTCCTCGCTGCCCACCCCGGGCCTGCCCGATGTACCGTTCACGCCCGCCACCCTCACCACGATCGCGCCGTACGCGCTCGCCATGGCGTTGGTGGGCCTGATGGAGTCGCTGATGACGGCCAAACTCGTCGATGACATCACCGACACCCGCTCCAACAAGACCCGCGAGTCCATCGGCCAGGGCATCGCCAACATCGTCACCGGCTTCTTCGGCGGCATGGGCGGCTGCGCCATGATCGGCCAGACCATGATCAACGTACGGGTCTCCGGCGCCCGCACCCGCCTGTCCACCTTCCTCGCGGGCGCGTTCCTGATGGTGCTGTGCATCGTGTTCGGCCCGGTCGTCTCCGACATCCCCATGGCTGCCCTGGTCGCCGTGATGGTGATGGTGTCGTTCGCGACGTTCGACTGGCACTCGATCGCGCCCCAGACCCTCAAGCGGATGCCCGCGGGCGAGATCACCGTCATGGTGCTCACCGTCGCCGTCGTGGTCGCCACCCACAACCTGGCCATCGGCGTCGTCGTCGGCACCCTCACCGCCATGGTCGTCTTCGCCAAACGCGTCGCCCACCTCGCCGACGTCACCGCTGTCGTCGACCCCGACGGCACCCAGGTCGTCTACCGGGTCACCGGTGAACTGTTCTTCGCCTCCTCCAACGACCTGGTCACCCGGTTCAACTACGCCACCGACCCCGACAAGGTCGTCATCGACCTGTCCGCCACCCACGTCTGGGACGCCTCCTCCGTCGCCGCCCTCGACGCCATCGAGACCAAGTACGCCCAGCGCGGCAAGACCGTCGAAATCACCGGGCTGAACGACCCGAGCGCCCACCTCCACGGCAAACTCAGCGGCGCACTCGCAAACAGCCACTGACCCGCCCCCAATGCCTGTTGGCCGCCTCTCGTTCCGGAGGCGGCCAACGGCTTCCGGTGCGGCGATGCGAGACGCGGGTGAACCGCGAAGCGCCAGGTCGTTACACACGACAGCCGAAGGCCGCCCAGGAACCCGGCGAGGCTCGGTGCGCTAGGAGATGTCTTCAAATGTCACGCCCACATCAGGAGCGAGGCGAGGGTGACGGCGGCCTGGTAGGACTCGGTGGTCTTGTCGTAGCGAGTG
>NZ_JBIDAJ010000057.1:0-34733 GCF_043202395.1 Streptomyces sp. NPDC048197 | reverse complement strand
AGGACCGCACCCGGCACCACAACGAAACCGAGCGCCCCCCGGCCCAAACCCCCACGCCCGCCGAAGGCGGAAGAACAGCAACCCCCACGGCGGGCCAGCCGACAACGTGGGCTACCCGGCAAAGCCGTACGCGTCGGCGATCAGCTCGTACGAGCGGACCCGCGCCGCGGGCCCGTGCGCGTTGGACGTGATCATCAACTCGTCCGCGCCGGTGCGCTTGGCGAGGTCGTCGAGGCCCTGGCGGACCGCGTCGGGGGTGCCGTGGACGACGTTGGACAGCCAGCTGTCGACGAAGCCGCGCTCCAGTTCGTTGAAGGGGTACGCCTCGGCCTCCTCGGGGCTGGGGACGAGGCCGGGGCGGCCGGTGCGCAGCCGGACCATCGCCAGCGCGCCGGTCATGACCTGGCGGCGGGCCTCCCGCTCGTCCCCGTCGGCCAGCGCGGAGACGCCGATCAGCGCGTACGGCTCGGCGAGGACCTCGGAGGGGCGGAACGAGGCGCGGTAGAGGTCGAGCGCGGGAAGGGTGTTGGCCGCGGAGAAGTGGTGCGCGAAGGCGAACGGCAGGCCGAGCGAGCCGGCGAGCCGGGCGCTGAAGCCGGACGAGCCCAGCAGCCAGAGCGGCGGGCGGTGCGGGGACTGGACGCCGCCGGGCGAGGTGGCCTGCACCGGCCCCGGCACCGCGTGGATCCTCGCGTACGGGTGGCCGTCGGGGAAGGTGTCGTCCAGGAAGCGGGTCAACTCGGCCAGCTGCTGCGGGAAATCATCGGCCCCCTCGTTCAGCCGCTCGGTGCGCCGCAGGGCCGCGGCGGTGGCGCCGTCCGTGCCCGGTGCGCGGCCCAGGCCCAGGTCGATCCGGCCGGGGGCCATCGCCTCCAGGGTGCCGAACTGCTCGGCGATGACCAGCGGGGCGTGGTTGGGCAGCATGACGCCGCCGGAGCCGAGCCGGATGCGTGCGGTGTGGGCGGCGACGTGGGCGAGCAGCACCGCGGGTGAGGAGGAGGCCACACCGGGCATGGAGTGGTGCTCGGCGACCCAGTAGCGGTGGAAGCCGCGGCGTTCGGCCGTACGGGCGAGGTCGACGGCGGTGCGGACGGCGCCGGCGGCGGTGTGCCCGGCGCCGACCGTCACCAGGTCGAGCACGGACAGCGGCACGGGGGCGCTGCCGCGGGCCGTGCCGCGTATGCCGTCGCCGTCGTCGTGCTGCGTCGGGCCGCCGGTCCGGTTGTCGTCTTCGCCGCTCACGGTGCGGGTCCTCTCCTCGTGTCGCCGGGTCTTCCACAGCGACAACCGGAGAGCAACTCCAGTTATTCCGCCGGTCGGGCGAACAGGGTCCCCAGGGCCGGGCAGTACCGCGGCCGGTCCAGCAGGCGCAGGCCCTCCCAGGCCGTCACCTGATTGGCGGTGAGCACCGGTTTGCGCAGCTCGGCTTCGAGGGCGGGCAGGTGGGCGGCGGTGTGCAGGGCGGTGTCGGGGAGCAGTACGGCCTCGGCGTCGGGGTGGTCGCCGGCGCGGGCGAGCGCGAGGACCTCCTCGCGGCCCCAGGTGCCGACCTCGGCGGCGGTGATGATGCCGCTGCCGCGGGACGAGACCACCTCCGCACCGGCGGACTTCAAGAACGCCCGGAAGTACTCGGCGACGTCGTCCGGGTACGTCGCGGCGATCGCCACCCGGCGGGCGCCGAGCGCCGTCAGGGCGTGCGCGAAGGCGAAGGACGTACTGGAGGCGGGCAGGCCGGCGGTGGCGGACAGTTCGCGGACCTGGTCGTGGGCGCCCTCCCAGCCGTAGATGAAGCTGGCGCTGGTGCAGGCCCAGACGACGGCCTGGGCGCCGCGTTCCTTCAGCTCGTCGACGCCGGCCGCCAGCCGGGTCGCGGAGCCCATCTCCAGCAGCGCGTCGGCCCGGTGGGCGTCCTCGCCGATGTCGGTGTGCACGAGCGGCAGGCGGACCCCGCCGCCCAGGAGCGCTTCGAGCCGGGGGTAGTCGTCCTCCGCGGAGTGACCGGGGTAGAGGAAGCCGACCGATGCCATGCGGGTCTCCCTTGGGTGTGCGGCGGCGGGTGCCGGGTGGTGCGCGGGGTCGGGGCGGGTGGTGAGCCGGGGCAGGAGCGCGGCCGGCGCCACGGGGGTCGCCGGCGGCATCCTCGGTACGGTTCCGGGCCGGGTTCGGACCGACCTCAAACCGGGGGCAGCAGGCCCGGATCGTCGGGTGGCAGATGGGGTGGCTCGACGCCGTCCCCTTCGCCGTCCGGAGGTGCGGGCGGCCCGGCGAACGCGGCCTCCGGGGTCGCCCGCGGCCCGCCGTCCGCCGACAGCGGCCCGCCGTCCCGTGGCGGCTCCCAACCGGTCATCGCGGCCGGTCCGCGCCGCGCCACCGGATCGAGCAGCGCCTGGTACGGTCCCACCGCCCGCACCCCGATGGCGCGCAGCGCCGCCCACATCGTCACCTGGTTGGCGGACAGCACCGGCATCCGCAACTCCGCCTCCAGCTGCGGGATGACGTCGTACGTCGGCAGGTTCGTACAGCTGATGAAGAGCGCGTCGGCGGAACCGACGACGGCCGCCCGGGCCATGTCGACGACGTCGCGGTAGGGCACCTTCCAGATGTGCCGGGTCAGGCCGAGGTAGGCGCGGCCGGTGACCGTAATGCCGCCCTCGCCGAGGTAGTCCTCCAGGGAGTCGGTGACCGATTTCGTGTACGGGGTGACCACGGCGATCCGCCGTGCGCCGATCTCCCGCAGCGCCTCCAGCAGTGCGCCGGAGGTGGTGAGCGAGGGCACGTCCCCCGCCTGTGCCATGGCGGCGCACATCGCCCGCTCACCCGCCAGTCCGCCGACGAAGCTGCCGGAGGTGCAGGCGTAGCAGATGACCTGCGGGGAGACCGCGCACAGCGCCTGGACGGCAGCGTCCAGCGTTTCGTGCTCGCTGACCAGGCGGGCCAGGTCGAGGCTCACCTCGACGGGCACGAAGGGGGTTCGGGTGAGGTGGAGGGACACGTCGTCGGGCACCCAGCGCCACAGCTCGCGGTCGAGCGCGAAGTCAAAAGGGGCGACAACGCCCACACCGAGCTGAGGCTGGGGGCCACCCAGAAAAGAGACGTCCATTGAAGGCCCCTAGAAGAAACGAAGGGCTGGAATGACCAGGCCGGTGGCCGTGGTGGAAGTGCAGCCGGAGCAAGCCGGGACGTCGGGACAGAGCCGTTGTTGACACGGTAGATACGACTTCTTAGCGTGGTCAATCCTCGCATCTCAGGCATCTGTCGGCGCCCTGTTCCAGTGAAGTGGGCACACCTTTCGAAACGGTTTCTGGCTATGTCCGAAAGCACCGTCCTCGTCCTCGGATCCGACCCGCCGCCCGCGCTCGACCGGCTGACCGGCCGGGCCCGAGTGATCTTCACCGACGAGGCCGGGCTGGCCGGCCGACTCCCCACCTCCGACGTGCTGTTGGCCTGGGACTTCACCTCCGAGGCGATCCGCGAGGCATGGCCGGAGCGGGGCCCGAAACCGCGCTGGGTGCACACCGCGAGCGCCGGCGTGGACCAGCTGCTGTGCCCGGCGCTGGTCGCCGACGACACGGTGGTGACCAACGCCCGGGGCGTCTTCGAGCAGCCGATCGCCGAGTACGTCGCCGGCCTGGTGATCGCCATGGCCAAGGACTTCTACGGAAGTTGGGAGCTCCAGCGGCAGCGGCGCTGGCAGCACCGCGAGACGCTGCGGCTGGCCGGCACCCGGGCCGTGGTGGTCGGCTCCGGGCCGATCGGCCGGGCCATCGGCAGCACCCTGCTGGCACTGGGTGTCAAGGTCGATCTGGTCGGCCGCCGGGAGCGTCCGGACGATCCGCACTTCGGGCTGGTGCACGCCGCTGACGCGCTCAACGGGCTGCTGCCGCACGCGGATTGGGTGATCTGCGCGGCGCCGCTGACCGACGCCACCCGGGGCCTGTTCGGCAAGGAGGCGTTCGGCCTGATGCCGCCGCGGGCCCGGTTCGTCAACGTCGGGCGCGGGCCCCTGGTCGTCGAGCCGGACCTGATCGCGGCGCTGCGCGAATGGCGGATCGCGGCGGCCGCGCTGGACGTCTTCGAGAGCGAGCCGCTGCCCGCGGACAGCCCGCTGTGGGACGTGCCGCACCTGATCGTCTCACCCCACATGAGCGGCGACACGCTGGGCTGGCGGGACGCGCTGGCCGAGCAGTTCCAGGACAACTTCGACCGCTGGGCGGCCGGCGAGCCGCTCGCCAACGTGGTCGACAAACGGCTCGGGTACGTGCCGGTGCAGTGACGGCGCGGGCCGCCCGCCGCCCGGTGCGGCCGGCCCCGCCCCCGCCCGCCGTCCCGCCCGGGGCGGCCGACGCTCGGAGGACGGATGACCACCGAACCGACCCACCTGGCCGACCTCACCGCCACCCGTCTGACGGCCGGCTACGCCGCCGGCGAGTTCACCCCCGTCGAGGCCGCCCGGGCCGCCCTGGAACGCGCCGAGGCCGCCCAGGCCGCCACGAACTGCTTCACCCGGATCGACGCGGAACCGGCGCTGGCGGCGGCCGCCGGGTCGGCGGAACGCTGGCGACGCGGGGCGCCGGCCGGGCCGCTGGACGGGGTGCCGGTCACCGTCAAGGACCTGATCCTGACCCGGGGCACGCCGACGCTGCGCGGTTCGCGGACGGTGCGGGCCGAGGGGCCGTGGCCGGAGGACGCGCCGTCGGTGGCCCGGCTGCGGGAGTCCGGTGCGGTGTTCCTCGGCAAGACCACCACGCCGGAGTTCGGCTGGAAGGGCGTCACCGACTCGCCGCGGCACGGGGTGACCGGCAATCCGTACGATCCGCGGCGCACCTCGGGCGGGTCCAGCGGCGGCAGCGCGGCGGCGGTGGCGCTGGGCGCCGGGCCGCTGAGTCTGGGCACCGACGGCGGCGGATCGGTGCGCATCCCGGCGTCGTTCTGCGGGATCTTCGCGCTGAAGGCGACCTACGGGCGGGTGCCGCTGTATCCGGCGAGCCCGTTCGGGACGCTGGCGCACGTCGGGCCGATGACCCGCGACGCGGCCGACGCGGCGCTGATGCTGGACGTGATCAGCGGCGCCGACTGGCGGGACTGGTCCCAGCTCGGGCCCGCCACGGGCTCGTTCCGGGCGGCGCTTGCCGGCCCGGTCGCCGGACTGCGGGTGGCCTACAGCCCGTCACTGGGCTGGGACGTGCCGGTGGCCCCCGAGGTGGCGGCCGCGATCCGGTCGGCCGTCGAGGTGCTCGCCGGGCTCGGCGCGCACGTCGAGGAGGCCGACCCGGGCATCGCGGACCCGGTGGCGGCCTTCCACGTCCTGTGGTTCAGCGGCGCGGCCCGGGTCGTCGAACACCTCGACGAGGCGGACCGGGCGCTGCTCGACCCGGGGCTCGCCGAGATCGTCGCGCAGGGCGCCGGCTACCGCGCGCTGGACTATCTGGCGGCGGTCGACACCCGGATGGCGCTGGGGCAGGCGATGGGCCGCTTCCACGACACCTACGACCTGCTGGTGACCCCGACCGAACCGATCACCGCCTTCGAGGCGGGCGTCGAGGTGCCCGCCGGGTCCGGCCACACCCGCTGGACCGGCTGGACGCCGTTCACCTACCCGTTCAACATGACCCAGCAGCCCGCGGCGACCGTGCCGTGCGGGGTGGACGGGGACGGGCTGCCGATCGGCGTGCAGCTGGTCGGCGCACGGCATGCGGACGCGCTCGTACTGCGCGCCGCGCACGCCCTGTACGAGGCGGGGGCCGCGGCGATCCCCGCACCCCCGGCCCCGTAGGAGCGCCGGCCGGAGACGGTCCCTCAGGCGCGCCGGAAGGAGAGGGTCTCCCCCAGGGCGCCGGCCCGCCACAGGTCCTGACAGGCGTCCGCCATCCGGTCCAGGCCGTCGACGACGCTGCCCCACACGATGCCCGGCACCCAGCCCGCATCACCGTTGATCAGCAGATTGTTGCGCTCGTAGAACAGCGCCAGGTCGACGACGGTGGCGCGGCCGCGGTGCTTGGCCCCGCGCTCGTACCCGTAGGAGGCGGTGGCCAACTGGGTGTCGCTGAAGGTGAAGTAGCACAGGTCGCCGGGGATCGGGGTGATCGTCGGGTTCTCCAGCGGCGGCTCCTCCGGCGCGAACGGCTCGACGAGGGCGTAGATCTCGTTGCGGGCGTACTTGGCGTGGTAGACGTCGCCGCCGAGCGGGAGGGCGTCCCACACGGCGGCGCAGGTGATCGGAGCGCGGTCGTCGAGCATCTTGGCCGTGCAGCTGACGCCGCGCTTGTCCAACGAGACTTCGATGAAGCGATCGGTCATGCTCAGATCGTAGGGGGGCAATACCGGCGTACGGAACACTTGGGACCAGCAGCGAACATGAACGGAACACGCCCCGGACGGGCTTGCATCAAGGGCCGGAAACGATCGGCATATCTGCCCGGTGTTCGGGTAGCCGGGCGCCCATGGCTCCACCACCATGGAACACCTCAAAAATGACCGGCACATTGCCACCCGGCATCGGCCGCCGAACGCTGCTCGCGGGGGTGGCGGCGCTCGGCGCGGGTGCCCTCGGAGCGACCGCGGGCTGCTCCCGGGTCGACATCAGCGGCGCCACCGACGGCGGACACCTCCTCGACGACCTGCGCAGCAAGGGCACCGTCCGGATGGGTATCGCCAGTGAGCCGCCCTACGCCTCCATCAACAGCAAGGGCCAGCTGACCGGCGAGGCCCCGGCCGTCGCCAAGACCATCTTCCAGCGCCTCGGCGTCCGGCATTTCGAGCCGGTGCCCGTCGAATTCGGCGCCCTGGTGCCCGGCCTGCACTCCTTCCAGTACGACGTGATCGTCGCGGGCATGTTCATCAACAAGGCCCGCTGCCAGGCCGTGCTGTTCTCCGACCCGGATTACGAGTCGAAGGACGCCTTCCTCGTCGCCAAGGGCAATCCACACAAGATCAAGGACTATCCGGACGTCGCCAGGCGCGGGCTCCGGATGGGCACCGGAATCGGCTACGCGGAAATCGACTACGCGGTCGGCAACGGCGTACGGAAAGACGACATCCAGACCTACGGCGACCAGATCGCCGGCATGGAAGCGCTGGAGGCCGGCCGCATCGACTGCTTCGCCGGCACCGCCCTGACCATGATCGAGGCGCTCAAGACCGGCCAGCACCCCAAGGTCGAGATGACCCCGCCCTTCACCCCGAAGGTCGACGGCAAACTCCAGCGCGACGGCGGCGGCTACGGCTTCCGCATCGGCGAGACGAAACTCCGCGACGCCTTCAACCGCGAACTTCACAAGATGAAGAAGAGCGGCGAACTCCTGCGCATCGCCAAACCCTACGGATTCACCGAGGAGTTCATGACCGACCTCACGGCGAAGGAGCTCTGCAAAAAGTGACCTCTGCGCTGTGGGAACTCTTCCTGAAAGGGCTGTGGATCACCGTCCAGCTGATGGTCTACAGCGCCGCCCTCGCCGCCGCCGTCGCCTTCGGCATCGGCCTCGCCCGCACCTCCCGCTTCCGGACCGTGCGCTTCCTGTCCGGCGTCTACGTCGAATTCTTCCGCGGCACCTCGGCACTGGTGCTGATGTTCTGGCTGTTCTTCGCGCTGCCGCTGCTCGGCTGGCAGCTCGTCGGCATCTGGGCCGGCACCCTGGCGCTCGGCCTGTCGTACGGCGCGTACGGCTCCGAGATCGTCCGCGGCGCCGTCCAGGCCGTGGCGCCCGCCCAGCGGGAGGCGGCCATCGCGCTGAGCTTCTCGCCCTGGCAGCGGCTGCGGAAGGTGATATTGCCGCAGGCCGTG
Organism: Streptomyces sp. NPDC048197; assembly: GCF_043202395.1. Classification (NCBI taxonomy): domain Bacteria; kingdom Bacillati; phylum Actinomycetota; class Actinomycetes; order Kitasatosporales; family Streptomycetaceae; genus Streptomyces; species Streptomyces sp. NPDC048197. The sequence continues at coordinate 26,953 of NZ_JBIDAJ010000057.1, read as the reverse complement.
CCCGAGATGATGCCTCCGTTCAACAACCTGCTGATCGAGCTGCTCAAGGGCACCGCGCTGGCCTCGCTGCTGTCCATCGGTGAGCTGACCTTCCAGGCCAAGCTGGCCCGGCTGTCGACCGGCCAGAGCGCCCAGGTCTACGGCATCATCCTCGTCCTGTACTTCGTGGTCGCGTTCGTGGTGACCCGGATCATGCGGCTGCTGGAACGCCGCGCCAAGGCCTCGGTCGGCCGGGCGGTGCCCCGCGGCGAGGGCTGGTTCTCCCGCAAGCTGCCCGTCGAAGCGCAGGGCCCCGAGGCGCTGGCCACCGGAGGAAAGCCGTGAACAACTGGTCATGGAGCTACGTCGGCGACATCATGCCCGACCTCCTCAAAGGCCTGTGGATCACCGTCCAGGCCACGATCTACGGCTCGCTCGTCTCGTTCGTCCTCGGGCTGGTGTGGGCGCTGCTGCTGCGCTCCCCGAGCCGCTGGGTGACCTGGCCGGTCAGCATCGTCGTCGAGTTCATCCGCAACACCCCGCTGCTGGTGCAGCTGTTCTTCCTGTTCTTCGTGCTGCCGAGCTGGGGCCTGACCTTCGCGCCGCTCACCACCGGCGTGATCGGCCTGGGCCTGCACTACTCGACGTACACCTCCGAGGTCTACCGCGCCGGCATCGACGGTGTCCCGCCCGGCCAGTGGGAGGCGGCGACGGCCCTGAACCTGCCGCGCCGGCGCACCTGGATCGCGGTGATCCTGCCGCAGGCGTTCCGCCGGGTCGTCCCCGCTCTGGGCAACTACGTCATCGCGATGTTCAAGGACACGCCGATGCTGGCCGGCATCACCGTCGCCGACATGCTCTTCCAGGCGAACAGCATCAGCGCCACCACCTTCGACTACCTGGAACCGATCACCGTCGTCGGCATCCTCTTCGTGGTCATCTCCTACCCCACCTCCCTCCTCCTGCGAGCCCTGGAGCGTCGTCTTGTCCGCTGACCACACACCGCCGAACGACCAGGCCGGCCCCGCGGACGGGAGCCCTTCCCGCACGGAGACCGGGACGGACACCGAACTGATCCGCTTCGACAGCGTCACCAAGCGGTTCGGCACCCACACCGTGCTCGACTCGCTGGACATGACCGTCTACTCCGGCAAGCACGTCACCCTCATCGGCCCGTCCGGATCCGGCAAGACCACGATCCTGCGGCTGCTGATGACGCTGCTGAAGCCGGACGAGGGCACCATCAAGGTCGGCCCGCACTTCCTGACCCACGAGGAGAAGGCCGGCAAGCTCGTCCCCGCCGGGGAGAAGCACATCCGCGAGGTCCGCAAGAACATCGGGATGGTCTTCCAGCAGTTCAACCTCTTCCCCAACATGAAGGTGCTGCGGAACATCACCGAGGCACCGGTGCACGTCCTCGGCCTCGACAAGGACGCCGCCGAGGAGCGCGCCCGCGAACTGCTCGACCTCGTCGGCCTGACCGAGCACCTCGACAAGTACCCCACCCAGCTCTCCGGCGGCCAGCAGCAGCGGGTCGCGATCGCCCGCGCCCTGGCGATGCGCCCGCAGGTGCTGCTGCTGGACGAGGTCACCTCGGCCCTCGACCCGGAACTGGTGGCCGGCGTCCTGGACGTGCTGCGCGACATCGCCCACACCACGGACATCACCATGCTGTGCGTCACCCACGAGATGAACTTCGCCCGGGACATCTCCGACTGCGTGATGATGTTCGACTCCGGCCGGGTCATCGAATTCGGCCCGCCGGAGCAGATCTTCAGCGAGCCGGAACACGAACGCACCCGGGAATTCCTCAGCGCCGTGCTGTGACCGCGGCGCGCACCGCACCGGGAGGTTTTGTGAAAACCCGGTGACCGGCGCCGCGTTCAGGTGGTGTGCCCCGCCTCTCCGGGGCGCACCACCTTTCCCATTTCCGCCCACCGACACCCTTGCCCGCCGAATCCCGCAATATCACCCGGGCCGGCCCGGCGCGCTCGGCCCAACAGTTCCTCAAGTCCCCGGCCTATGGCCGAAAACACGTCTAACGTCTACCGTTCCAGCACTGCCTGCGGACGACCTGACGCCACCTCATGACCAGGGTGGGCGAACGGAGTCGGTCCGTCCCAGGTGTCTGTCCGCAGGAATTGCGACGGGGTCCCTTTTGCATGGGAAGGACAGTGGAGACGTGGACGTCTCATTTCTCGCCACATCAGTCGGCGGCCGGCGAAGAACATCCGGCACCACCAGCCCCGCCCGGCCCGATTTCCCTCCTGGTGCATTCCCGAGGAGCTGATGTGAGCACGCACACCCAGGAGCCGCCGGTCCGCCACCCGGACGCCTACGCGGTGGTCGTCGCCGACACCGTCGACGACATCGAGCAGCTCAACGAACTGCTGCACAGCAATCTGCCGGTCCTCCTCGTCCGGGACCTGGACCAGGCCAGACGCCTGATGGACGGCGAGCCGCAGCCGGGCGCGCCCCGGCGGCCGGCCCCGCTCCGGGCCGGCCATCTGGAGATCCGGCCGGACGAACAACGGGCGCTGTGGCACGGCGTCCCGCTGGAACTGACCGCCCAGGAGACCGGGCTGCTGGTCCGCCTCGCCCGCGAGGGCACCGGCGTGGTGTCGTTCCCGCAACTCGTCAGGGACGTCTGGGGAGCGTCCTGCGGGGTGGACACCACGGTGATCCACAGCGCGGTACGCCGCCTGCGCCGGAAGCTGGAACAGGCCGGCGTCGACGTCTGCATCGCCTCGGTCCGCGGCTACGGCCTGCGGCTCGCACCCCCGGCCCGAAAGCCGTCAGCGAACTGACATCGACCCGACATTGGCCACCTTGCCGGTCTGTTCAAGACTGAAGGCGATTCACCGGCGGGGACGCCGCCGAGGGAATTCCGGGCCCCTACCGGAATTCCCTCGTGCGGCCCGTCCCCGGCCCGGCCGACAAACCACCGAAGGGGGAATACAGATGCGCGTTCACCAGGCAGCCCGCGCACTCCTCGTGAGTGCCGCCGCCGTGAGCATTCTCGGTACGACGGGAATGGCATCGGGCACCGCCCTGGCCGCGGACCACGGGGCCGCGGTGCAGAAGAAGAGCTGCAAGGTCTCCGCCTACACCGACCGGGTCGACCGGAAGACCGACAAGTTCGGCAGCGGCGCCATCAAGTGCAACTACAAGCCCGCCTACACCAAGTTCACCGTCACCCTCTACAAGGGCAAGAAGAAAATGGCGACGGCGCATTGCGAGAGCCACGGCAGGTCCTGTTTCAAGTCGACCCGCGAGGTCAAGGACGACATGCCCGTGCAGAAGTGGCGCACCAAGGTCACCGCCTCGTGGGGCAAGGGCCTGCACAAGACCGTGTGGAGCAAGCCGCTCTACGGCTGAGCCCGCCCCGGCACCCGACCCGGCCGCCGACCACCGGCCGCTGACCACCGGCCGCTGACCACCGACTGCCGACCACCACCTCACGACCAGCAAAGGCAGATACGTATGCGCAGGATCATTGCGGGCGCCGCGGGGGCCGCGCTCGCCGCCACCGCCCTGGTGGGCGCCCTTCCGGGCGCCGCCTCGGCCACCGGCAGCGACGTCCACGCCCAGAAGAAGGTCTACAGCCAGAAGGCGAAGCCGACGCGGAAGTCGACCAAGTTCGACGCCTACTGCAACACCGTCTCCAACGGCCGCAAGATGGCCGGCATGGCGTGCTTCCGGGCCAAGGGCGACCGGGTCTGGATCAAGGACACCCTCAAGGACGGCCTGCGGGTCGAGGTCCGCGGAACGGTCAACTCCGGTGGCCAGCCCGGCTACCGGTGTTACGGCAACTACAAGGGCGGCTGGCAGGTCTGCAACTTCGACCGCCAGATGGCCGAGAAGCACGTCTTCCTCTGGTACGTCAGCACCTGGAAGGGCAACAAGATCAAGTGGACCAGCGACGAGAAGATGCTCAGGACCTCCTGAGCACCTCGCCGGCCCCGCCGGTCCGACGGGCCGGCGGGGCCATCCGACGCCGCGGCGGGCACCCCCGCCGCACCGCTGACGGCCCCGCCGGCCTGCCTTTGGCCTGCAACGAACCTTCTACCGGCCACGAGTTGGCCGAATCCCATCGCTCTTCCCGCGCTCCCGGGCCCCTCCCCCGCCTGTACCGGGGGCGGCCGGGCAACACCGTGACACTCCCGCCCCAGGGCCTCACCTTCGTGACCTTGGCATATGCCAGAGTCTCAAGCCGCAGTACAGAAAACCGAAGCCCGGCTCTTTTCGGTCAAGACCCCCTCCATCGAGGGCGGTTGGCCGCTATCGTGATAGCAGCCCCGTTGTCCGGGATCGGTCGTCCACGACGTCGTCCGGCCTGCCGACGGCGGTGACGACGCAAGCGGTACCAACCTGCTAGGGGGACACCGTGGCGCTGAAGCCCGAGCCGACCGCGCCGTTCCATTCGGTGCAGTACGCCCTTCGCGTGCTCGAAACGATCTCCAGGCACGCCGACGGCGTGACCGATGTGCAGATCGCCCGGGAAACCGGCCTGTCCCCGGGCCAGCTGGCCCACCTCCTGTCGATGCTGCGGCGCGAGGGCTATGTCGAGCAGGTCACCGACGGCGCGTACGTCGTCGGCGAATCGCTCCTGCTGCTGGGCTCCGGCGGCAACCGCGAGCAGGCGCTGCGCGACAAGCTGCAGCTCACCCTCGACCAGCTGCGGGACTCGGTCGGTGCGGCGGTCTACATCAGCCGGTACATCGACGGCGAGGTCAAGATCCTGCACTACGCCGACGGGCCGCTGGCGCCGAAGGTCAACGAGTGGGCCGAGTTCCGCCGTACGGCACACGCCAGCGCGGTCGGCAAATGCCTGCTCGCGCAGCTCGACCACGACGGCCGCAAGGACCACCTCTCACGCCACAAGACCGCCCGGCTCACCTCCCGGACGATCACCAACGAGAAGGTGCTCTTCCACAAGCTCGACAGCCAGCCGCCCACGGTCCCCGTCCTGGACCTCCAGGAGTACGCCGTCGGCACGGTCTGCGCCGCCGTACCGATCACAGCCGGTTCGACGGTGGGCTGCCTCGCCCTGTCGATGCCGCTGGAACACGCCCACCGCCTCCGCCAGGCCGCCGACACCCTCAACCGCAAGGCCGCACCGGTCCTGCTGTCGTTGGCGATCTGATCTGGGCGGGGGATGACTTGCTGCCGGAAGGGCGGCGGGCTCGAAGGGCGGCGGGCTCGAAGGCTGGAGGGCTCGAAGGCTGGCGGGCCAGCAGGCTCCCGGCGGGCCGGTGCTCTCGGCGGGTGGTCAGGAGCACCCCTCTCGACCAGGTAGTATTTCTTTCGTCAGCGCGCGCCGCTAGCTCAGTTGGTTAGAGCAGCTGACTCTTAATCAGCGGGTCCGGGGTTCGAGTCCCTGGCGGCGCACGTAGGAAGTGGGCGCCCTCGGTTTCCGGGGGCGCCCACTTCGTTGTGCCTGGGGGGGGGCGGGTCGCGGGTGGCGGAGCTACCGGCGGCGGACGGCTGATGGCGCGTCGACCGGGGGCCGACGGCGGGCGACCGATGGCGTTGTGAGCCGAGTCACGTGTACGAGCCGCGGCTGATGGAGCCCGGCCCACCCGTTATCCGGTCCGCCCGGTCACCGTTCCAGCAATGCCAGCCGGTCATGCTCGCGGTAGACGTCCAGCAGCGCGGCCCGGTCCTCCGCCGTGAACCTCCGGTATTCCAGGTGCCCCAGGTCTCCCGGCCCGGTCGCGCCCTCCCCTCTCGCGCTCCGCCCCATCGGCCTCCACCACACCGGGTCCGGGCAGCGGAAGCCGGCGCGGCGCAGCGCGACCCGGTGGACCTTGTTCGTGGCGGTGACCGGCAGCGCTGCCACCGTCCGTACGAAGCGGGGCGCCATCTTCGTCCCGAGATCGGGTTGCGCGGCGAGGAAGGCCGCGAAGTCCTCCCGGTCGAGTCCGGTCCCTTCGCGAAGTGAGAGGGCCGCCATCACCTGGTCGCCGGCCACCGGATCGGGCACGGCATACACCGCGACCCCGGTGGCCGGGGCGTAGCGGGCGAGGATGTTCTCGATCATCGCGGCGGCCAGGTTCTCGCTGTCGACCCGCAGCCGGTCGTCGGTCCGCCCGGCGAAGTGGAAGAACCCCTCGGTGTCCCGGAAGAAGAAGTCACCGGTCCAGTACCAGCCCGCCCCGACCCGCCCGCCCGTCGACCGGCCGCGTATGCGGTCCGCGGTCGCCTCCGGATTGCGCCAGTACCCCTCGAAGGAGCTGCGGCCCCGGTTGACCAGCTCGCCGATCGCCTCCTCCCCGTTGAGCAGCCGGCCGGCCGCGTCGAGCCGGGCGCGTGGGAGTTCCGCGCCGGTCTCCGGGTCGACGACGGCGAGATCGTCGCCGGGGGCGGGCCGGCCGATGGCGCCGGGCGGAGTGTCCGGGGTGCGCTGGATCGCCGCGCCGCCCTCGGAGGAGCCGTACCCCTCTATCAGGCGCACGCCGAACCGCTCCGCGAACCGGGCGATGTCGACGGCACCCGCCTCGGTGCCGAACCCGGTACGCAGCGGGTGATCGCGGTCGTCGGGGGCGGGCGGGGTGGCGAGCAGGTACTGCACGGCGCGCCCCACGTAGGTGAAGTACGTGGCGCGGTGGCGGCGTACGTCGGGGAGGAATGCGGAGGCCGAGAAGCGGCGGCGCAGCGCGATGCCCGCGCCGCCGGCCAGCGCGGGGGCCCAGCCGGCGATCACGGCGTTGCCGTGGAACATCGGCATGCAGAGGTAGTGCACGTCGTCCGGCCGCACTCCGAGGAAACCGACGAGCGAACGGCCGGCGGCGGCCAGCCGTCCCTGGGTGCAGAGGGCGGCCTTGGGCGCGCCGGTGGAACCGGACGTGAAGTAGAGCAGCATCCGCGTCCCCGGCTCCACGCCCCTCCGCCCCGCAACCGCGAGGGTCTCCATGGGCGAGGCTCCTTCGTACGGGTGCAGCAGCTCCTCATAGGCGGGGTCATCGACGATCAGAACCCGATCGGAGAACGGAATGCCGAGATCCAGTCCGGCGAGCATCGGCACGTAGGCACGTTCGGTGACGAGCAACGCGCAGTCGGTGTGCCGGACGTCGCGCATGAGCTCCGGGCCGCGGCGCGTGGGGTTGATCCCGGCCACGGCGGCTCCGGCGAGAGCCGCCGCGCTCAGCCACAGCGGATACTCGAGGACGTTGTCGAGCAGCACACCGATATGCGGTTCCGCCCCGCGCGGCAACAGGTCCCCCAGCAGCGCGGCCCGCGCCGCGGCACCCCCCGCCAGCTCGTGGTGCGTCAGCGTCCGCCCCCCGCACTGCACCCCGACCCGATGATCCCCCCACTGCCCCTGCACCAGGTCAGCGACGGTCCCCACACCGCAACCACCGCGACCGCCGGGACCACCGGGACCACCGCGACCGCCCTCCGCCCGCCGCCTCCTCCCGCTCGCGCCGTCGCCCTTGCCCGCGCTGGTGCCCTTACTCGTGCCCTTGCTCTTGCCCTCGCCCTTGGCCTTGCCCTTTGCCTTGCCTTTGGCCGCCGTCATGCCGCCGGACTGTAACTGACGTACCGTCAGCTTCCCACCCCTCTGACGGCCGGCGCGACCCACACAAGCCGCCTACTTCCCCCCTCCCTCCGGTCGGCCTCAACCCGTGGTACCAGCCCACACACCCCTCACAACCAACCCGTGGTGTGACGCCACCAACCCCCCGCCTCCGTAACGTAATTAACGCCTCCCCGGGAGAAGTCGGGGAGGCGTCAAGGGCAGGAACGCCCAAAGCAAGAGGGAGAGAGGAGGAGGTCAGAAATGGCAGCCGGTCAGGAGGAGGGGCGGCTCAGGACAGGTCGACGTCCGAGCAGGCGTAGAAGGCGTTGCCGGTGTCGGCGATGTTCCAGACCCCCAGGATGATGTGGCGGCCCGACTTCTGCGTGGGGATCGTGCCCTGATGCTGGACGGTCTCCCCGGGCCGTGCGCCGCCCATGGGGACCGTCATGAACGGCTCGGGTTCGAGGTCCGCGCGGGTGAGGGGCTTGGTGGGGTCGTAGCTGTCTTTGGTGATGAAGTACTCGAAGTCCGTGGTGGCGTGCCGCGCGGTGAGCCGCCAGGTGAAGGTGTAACCCTGCCCCGGAGTGAGCTTGGTGCCGGGCCACTTGCCGCCACGGGGATCGTCGAGCTGTGCGAAGTTGTCGTGACCCGCTGAGCAGATCTTGCCGTCCGCGGGACCTGCGGCGGGGAAGCCCTTGGGCCCTTCGACACTCTGCGGCTCGTACTGAATCGCGCCGCAGTCCTTGACGGTGCCGTTGGCACAGAGCGCCTGCCGGCTCGGGGGTGCATCGCTGTAGCCGTGACTGGACGCGCTACCCGTCGAGAACAAAGAGACACCGACGACCCCGAGCCCGATGACGGCAGCACTGATCTTTTTACGCATGCTTCGCTCCTGAAGAACGTGGGGGGAGTTCCATGAGCTGAGTGAAGTGCCGTGCGGTCTAGACCAAGTCGCAGACTAATTAAGGGCGTTAGGCATGTCCAGACCAATGCAATGACTGGATCCGGGCGCTCATCGGACCGCAGCGCTGATCGGATGGAGACCGGTCAATTGGGTCGCGGGTCGCTATCGGATGGAGACCGCTCACTGAGTCGATATGGGTAACCGGGTCGGGGCGGGTGACCGGGTCGATGTGGGTGGCGGGGGTGGGCGGTGACCGGATCGATGTGGGCAGCAGGTCTATACGGGTTCCGGAGACGGCGCGGGTGGCGGGCCGGGGCGAGCGCTGAAGGCGACGCGGGCGCCGGGGCGATGCGGGGGTTGGAGACGGGGCGGGCGGCGGATCGGCTCAGGTAGCGGACCGGCGCGGGTGTCGGGTCGGTGCGGGGGCTCGGAGACAGCGCAGGCGACGGACCGTCTCGAGTAGCGGACCGGCGGGGGGTGTCGGGCCGATGCGGGGGCTCCGAGGCAACGCGGGCGACGGATCGGCTCAAGTAGCGGACCGGCACGGGTGTCGGCGACGCGGCTGCCCGATCGACGAGGCTGTCCAATCGGCGTGGTGACTGGCTCGACGCGGTCACCAGATCGACGGCGTGACCAGACCAATGTCCAGATGAATATCCAGAGCAATGTTCAGGTCGCGGGGTGGGGAGGGGCGGGGGCGGGGGCGGAGGGTCGGAGCCGGGGGGGGCGGGGGGGGTGAGGGGCGGGGGGCGGGGGGGACGGGGACAAGCCGAGGGGGGACGTTCGGGGACGGGCGCCGGGACGCGCCGAGGGGAAAGTTGGGGACCGGGGGCAGAACGAGCCGAAAAGGAGGTACGGGGTCGAGGGCCGGGGCGAGCCCAGGAAGAGGTACGGGACAGGAGCCAGAACGAGCCGCGGGGGAGGTACTGGGACCGAGGGCCGGGACGAGCCCAGGGGGTGGGTCGGGGGCAGGGGCCAGGACGAGCCGAAGGGAAGTACCGGGGACCGAGGCACGGGACTAGCCCAGGGAGAGGCGCGGGGCCAGGGAGGCACGACGAGGCGATAAGGGGAGGTACGGGGAAAGGGACCGGGACCAGCCGAGGGAGAGGTGCGGGGACGGGGGCGGGCGGGTTGCGGGAGGGGCGGGTTAGGCGGCTGTGGGGAGGGGGGTGGTGGGGCGGGCGGCGGTGTGGACCAGGGCGGTGTAGGTGCGACGTAGGGCGATGAGGGATTCCTGGGCCTCGCGGTAGACGGCGGCGTCGGGGCCGCCGCGGTGGGCGAGGGTGCGTACGGGCGCGCAGTGGCGGTCCATCGCACTGAGCCAGGCGCGGTGCTGGGCCGGGAGATGGCGGCGCAGGAGTTGGCGGCGGCCCTCCCCCATGCGGCGGCCGCCGATGCCGAGTACCGCGTCGGCGGCCTGGAGTACGGGCGGCTCCAGGGCACCCTGTTCGACGAGCGCACCGAGCACCGCGCGCTGCTGCGGAGTGGCCGGCGCGGCCGCCAGGTTGGCGGCCTCCGCGTGGAGTTGGGCGCGCAGGGCGTGCTGGACGCGTACCAGGCGGCGGAGGGCCGTCGGCGTGGAGGAGTCGTCGGGCGAACGGCCCGCGAGGGTCTCGGCGAGCCGCAGCAGCCAGATCCCGTGTGCCTCCAAGCGGGTGGCGGCGAGCATCAGCCGGTCCAGGCGACTGAGCGGTTGCCCTTCGGGGGCCCAGCGCACGATGGGCACGAGCTGTTCGGTGCGGGCCAGTTGGTCGATGGGGATGTGGCGGCGGGGCTTGCGTTCGGGGGCCCAGTTGTGGAGGGCGAGGGTGGGCAGGGCGACGAACTGGTCGTGGTCGATGCGGTGCGCGATGGCCGCCCACAGTTCGAGGAACGCCTCGTCGGCGACCTCGCGTGCGGCCGGCGCCTGCGGGTCCAGTCCGCACCAGCCGCACGCCACCGCGATCACGGCGATGCGCATGGCCGCGGCTTCCGCATTGCGCGGCGAGAGTCGGGAGACCCGCTGCCGCAGGGCGGACAACACGTCGTCGCGATGGGCGCGTTCGACGAGTGCGACGGCGGTCCCGCGGTCGGGTGCGGTCGCGGCGGAACGTGCCATGGCGTCCAGCCGGCTCCACGTTCCGATCATGGAACGGACCGGTGGCCGCTCGGGCAGGAATCCGTGTACGCGGGGGTCGTGGCCCGCGCTCTGCTGCATCTGGCCGCCGGTGCTTCCCGTGCCACCAGCGCCGCCGGTCGACGGCTCCGCTTCCGTACCGCGCCGTGCCGCCGGTACGGAGCGGGGGGAGGGTCGGAGGTCAGTGCCGGTGGCGTCGGCGGGGGTAGCCGGGGCGGCATCGTCGGCCGCGGTGGTGGCGTCGGCAGGGGTAGCCGGGGCGGCCGGGGCGGCATCGTCGACGTCGTCGGCGGTGGCGGCGGTGGTAGCGGAGATGCCCGCGCCGCTGCGTCCGGTTGAGTTGGGGAGTGCTGTCGGCACATGGGTCGCTGGCGCCTCGGCCTGCCCGGGCGTCACCCCCGTCCCGGCAGCCGCACTCCCAGCCGTTCCTGCCTTGGCGACACCCGATCCCGTCTTGGCGGGACCCGTTCCTGTCTTGGCGACACCCGTTCCTGTCTTGGCGGGACGCGATCCCGTCTTGGCGGGACCTGGCATCGCCCCCGTCTCCGCCGTCCTCAGGGCGGCTCCCGTCTCGGCCGTACCCGGAGTCGCCACCGGCCGAGCAGCCGTCGTCCCGTCCGTCCCGGAAGCCGCCGTCACGGCCGTCCCAGGTGTCACTTGCGCCCCCGGGGTCGCCGCCGTCACCGTCGTAGCTTCAGCCGCTACCCCCACTCCAACAACAGCAGCTGCATCCGTCCGCACTGCTGCCCTCGTCCGCGCAACTGCATCTGTCCGGGCCGCTGCCGGCGTCCCCGGGGCATCGCTCCCCCGCGCCGTTGCCGCTCCCGTTGCCGTTCCCGTTACCGCCGCCGTGGTCCTGATCGTCGTCTCCCCCATCAGCCTTTCAGCCCTCCCTAGCTTTTCCCCGTGAGCAGCCGGGCCAGGTGCATGTCCATGTCGAGATAGCGGCTCTCGTCGCCGGGTGGGACGATCGCCGCGGTCTGCTCCAGCCAGGCGGTGAGCTCCGCGGCGCGCACCGTCAGCTCACAGACGCTGTCGTCGGTGGTCAGCTCGATGTGCACCCGACGCTGCTCGCCCGGCCGGCGGAACGGCCACACCCGTACGTCGCCCTCACCGGCCTCGTCGTACAGCCCGACCAGCAGCAGGTCACGGGCGAAGACCCAGGTGGCGACCGTGCGGCCGCGGCTGATGAAGGCCACCTCGACCTCGTACGGGCGGTCGCTGCGGTAGCTGAACCGGCCGGCCACCGGAACTGCTTCGTCCGGTCCGAGGAGGAGCCGCATCTCGAGAGTGCGTTTGGCTGTCGACACCACGACGATCAACCTTTCCGACAGAGGGGCGAGTCCCGGGTGCCCGGTCCGGGGCGCGCGTCCTGGCAGACGTTGCTGTGGAGGGTGGGGTTGCGGGATGCGAAGGAGGAGTGACGGACGCCATGGCCGCCTCCCTCTTCGTGTGCTCGTTCCGTTCGCCTTGGCTCTTGGCTGCAGCCTCTCAATCGCCAGGACATATCGCATGTTGACGGGGCAACTGCTGCGCTACGGCCGTGGGATCGGTGAACTCGATCTTCACAGAGCAGATCGGGCGGCTCGGGAGTCGAAGGTCCCAAGATCAGGGGACTTTCGACCGTGGGGGGAGTGGGATTTGCGCAGTACGGGGCGGTGGATGGTGGGGGGCGACCGGGGGGTGGGCGTCGGACGCTTCGGGTGGGGTGGGTGGCCGGGAGTGCCGACCAGGGGGAGGAGCGGCGGGGCAGCGAGTGCAGGCGGGAGTGGCCGGGATCACATGCGCGGGGTGCGTGAGCTGGGCTGTCCGGGGTACGGAGCACCGCCCGAGGTCGTGTAGAGTTCTTCACGTCAGCAGGCGCCGCTAGCTCAGTTGGTTAGAGCAGCTGACTCTTAATCAGCGGGTCCGGGGTTCGAGTCCCTGGCGGCGCACTGTAGGACTGAGGCCCCTCGCCAATGGCGGGGGGCCTCAGTCGTGTCCTCGGCGGTACGCCGGTGTGGGCCGTGGGTCATGCGCTGTGGGCGGTGGACCGGACTGGCTGCGAGGTGTCAGCCGGACTGGGCTGTGGGCTGTCGGCCGGACTGAGCTGTGGGGTGTGGGTCGACTGGACCGTGGGTGGGCCTGGCTGTGGGCTGTGGGTCGGGCTGTCGGGCGCGCGGTCGGGGTGATCTTCGTTCCCGGCAGCATCCGGAGGACGAGCGGGGCGAGGGCGCCCGCCAGGGCGTGCCAGACCGCCGGCCGCCGTTCATCGGGAGGAGCAGTGCTCTGACGGCGGCCACCGAGAGGATCATGCCGAGCAGTACGCCGACCGGCACCGTGCCTCGGCCAGTGGCCGCCGCGAGCGGGCCGGCCAAGGCGATCCGGTGGGCCTCGGCTCCGGGAATGCGTATGCGTCCGGGAAGCTGCCGGTCCTCGTCGGCCACGAAGTCCTCAGCTTCGCCCTGGCCCCGGCCGCCGGGCTCCTTCCCTCTTCCTGTGGCCGCCCGCCCCGGCCCCACACCGCGCCGACCCCGTAGCACTCCGCTCCTCAAGCCTCACACCGCCGCGCCGTGCGACGCGCTCATGGGCACCGAAGGCCGGCTGCTCCGGAAGCCGGCCGGGAGGGTGACCCGGCTCTCGTCCACCCGGTGGGCCCGGCACGGCGGCCCGGTGATCGCCGTGCCGTCCCCCCAGGCCATGGCCGCGGCGGCGATCGCCCACGAGGTGGTGATCTTCCGTAGAGCGCCGCGGGTCAGGGTGCTGCCGGCGGGCAGGGCGCGGCCGGCGAGCTGGGCCTCGATGCCGGAGCGGCGTACGGCGCCGACCGTGCCCCACTCGGGCCGCGCTGGCGCGTAGGCGACGAGCAAGGCCCCCGGGGCTCCCGGAGCCGGGATACCCGGGGCCCACGCAGAAGGTGGCGGGGGATGCCTCGGCCCCCCTCGGGGGCGGGGAGGCGGACGGTGTAGCCGACTGGCGGTGTAGTCAGCTTCGGGCGCGGATCGGCTGACGCTGCCTGCGCGTTCGACGTGGCGTACGGCGACGATGGGCCGCTCCTTGCTGACATGGCCGTGCGGGCGATCTGGGCGGCGGTGGGGCTGCGAGCCGTGAAGCGTCTTGGGTACGGCGACGAGAGCCGCGGCTCGGGTTGGTGTGGCCGTTGCGTCCGGCGTGCCGCGGTCGTCCTTGCGCGCCCCGTGCTCGTCCCTTCGTGCGCCACCACCCTCCGGCCGTACGCGACCACCCTCCGGCCGTACGGGACCACCCTCCGGCCGTACGGGACCACCCTCCGGCCGTACGCCACCCCGTCCGGCCTACGCCACCGCCGCCCGCTCGTACGCCACCACGGCCCGGTCGTGCGCCGCCGGTGTTCCCTTCGTGCGCCGGCTCGAATCGGTGCCTCCGCATGTGGTGTGCGCGCCCCGTCGAGTGCCAGCTCATACGCACGCCGTGCGGTGGTCCCGACGGGCCGGGCATGGTGGGTCGGCCGCGTACGTTCGCCACTCGCCAGCAGCGGAGTATCGGCCACCCCGTCAAAAGAGGGCGCCAAGTGGGCATTTTCGGGCGGTTACGGGCTCGGGTGATGTGCGCTCCGCCATACACCGTCCCGCATGGCACAGCCTTGCCCGTATCCCCCTTGGACCGTCTTGCGATCAAGGGATCCGGTTCGGGACCCTGACCTGGGAACTCGGCCGAAAAGTGGCTGGGCTCATGGGAGTTGGGGACTAAGGGATACGTCGGCTGGCGTGATGTGGACGCCGGGGAACCCGTGGCTCGGAAGAGCGGCCGGGGCGCCCGTCACACCGCCGGAAACGGCCGCCGCCGCCCGCCGGCGCGGCGGCCCGACATCAACGAGCCCGAGTCGGTCGAGGGGGACCGAGGAATCGGGCCATCAGGAGATACGGCACGCAGCAGGCGCTGCGTGCGGGGGGATGGACTCATGACGTCGCCGCCTGACGACGTCCGGCCGCAGCATTCGCGCGGTCCGGACCCGGACAATCCGCTTCCACACGATCACGGGCCGCCGGCCCACGATCCGCCGCCGTACGACTCGCCTCCACACAGTGCGCCTTCGCACGGTGTGCCTCCGCACGGTGCGCCTCCACACCACGCGCCTCCACAAGGGGCGCCTCCCTACCCCGCGCCTCCCCACCCCACACCTCCGCACCACGCGCGCACAGACACTCACCCACACCACTCACCCCCCGTCCCCCCACCAGCCCCCATCCCCCCACCACCGCCCATCACCGCCCGGCCGCGCCTGCGACGGCAGCAGTCACCGCAGAGGCACCAGCACAGGCACTACACGCAGCAGGCGCAGCAGGCGCGGCAGCACGAGCATCAGCAGGAGCAGCAGCACGAGCCGCAACAGGACCGGCAGCACGGTCGGCAAAAGGAGCGGCAGAAGAAACAGCGTCAGCAACAACAGTGGCGACAGCAGCGCCAGCAACGCCAGCGGCGACAGCAGCAGCGGCAGCAACGGCGCAGCTCGCAGGAGGCGCTGCCGCGTTATGACTACGAGCACCACAGCCGGCTGGCCGGGCCGTTGACGCAGCCGGAGCCGGAGCCGGGGTGCCCGTACCGGGTGCGTTATCGGTCACTGCTCGCCGGGGAACCGCACCGGGTGCGTGCGGCGTTGTTGCTGGGGGCCGCGCCGTTGCTCTCGCTGGGGTTGCTGACGTGGCTGCTGCAGCCCGGGCACTGGACGCATCGCGACTATCCGGCGCACGCCTTCCTGCCGGCGCTGGACTCCGTGATGCTGGTCTCGATCGGGCTGATCGAGTTCTTCCGCTGCATGAACGTGCTCTCCAACGCGCACGCCACGCTCGTCGCCCGCGACCCCGTGCCGGTCGTGCCCGAAAGCGGCACCCGGGTCGCCTTCCTCACCTCCTTCGTGCCCGGCAAGGAACCGCTGGCCATGGTGACGAGGACGCTGGAGTCGGCGGTCCGGGTGCGGCATCGCGGGCCGGTGCACGTCTGGCTGCTGGACGAGGGGGACGACCCCGAGGTCAAGGAGGTCTGCCGGCGGCTGGGGGTGCGCCACTTCACCCGTAAGGGCATCCCGGAGTGGAATCAGGCCAAGGGGCCACATCGCGCCAGAACCAAGCACGGCAACTACAACGCCTGGCTGCAGGCGCACGGCGACGACTACGACTTCTTCGCGTCCGTCGACACCGACCATGTGCCGCTGCCCAACTACCTGGAGCGGATGCTGGGCTTCTTCCGCGACCCGGACGTCGGGTTCGTCATCGGCCCGCAGGTGTACGGGAACTACGACAGCTTCGTCACCAAGGCCGCCGAATCGCAGCAGTTCCTCTTCCACGCGCTGATCCAGCGGGCCGGGAACCGTTACGGCGCGCCGATGTTCGTCGGCACCTCCAACGCCGTACGCATCAAGGCGCTCAAGCAGATCGGCGGGCTGTACGACTCGATCACCGAGGATATGGCCACCGGCTTCGAGATGCACCGCGCCAAGAACCCGGCGACGGGACGGAAGTGGAAGTCCGTCTACACCCCGGACGTGCTCGCCGTCGGCGAGGGCCCCACCGCCTGGACGGACTTCTTCACCCAGCAGCTGCGCTGGTCACGCGGGACGTACGAGACGATCCTCAAGCAGTTCTGGAAGGCGCCGTTCACGCTGTCCCCGGGGCGGCTCTTCAACTACACCCTGATGGTCATCTTCTATCCGATGTCGGCACTGAACTGGCTGCTGGCGGCGCTTAGTTGTTCGCTTTTCCTGGGGTTGGGCGCCTCGGGTGTCAACATCGATCCGGCCGTCTGGCTGATGTTGTACGGCAACGCGTCGGCGCTGCAGATCGGGCTGTACGTGTGGAACCGGCGACACAACGTCTCGCCGCACGAGCCGGAGGGGTCGGGCGGGGTGGCCGGGATGGTGATGTCGGCCCTGTCGGCGCCGATCTACGCGCGGGCGCTGTGCGATGCGGTGCTGCGCCGCAGGAGCCGGTTCGTGGTGACGCCGAAGGGTGATGCGTCGAGCCCGGACACGCTGCTGGGGACGTTCCGGGTGCATCTGTTCTTCCTGATCGTCTTCGGGGGATCGCTGGTGGCCTCGTTCGTCCTGGGGCACAGCCATCCGGCGATGATCGTATGGGCCGTGCTGGCGATGCTGATCACGATCGCGCCGATCGTCGCCTGGCGGCTGTCCGTACGCAGGGAGAAGCGGCAACGGCAACGGCAACGGCGACAGGCCGAGGCAGCCGGCGGGCACGCGTCCTACGCCCTCCCCGGCCACGCCGCCGGCTCCCCCGCCGACCCCTCACCGACCGCCCCGCACGACGGACGCGACGGAAGCGACGGAGGCGACAGACGCAACAGGCGCAATGGACAGAACGAATACAGCGAACGCGCCGACCACATCGACCACGCCGACGGCACCGACCCCACCCACCCTGCCCACCACACCGACGGCACCGACGGCACCGACGGCACCGCGCAGATCCAGCCCACCGCTCACTCCGGTGAGACCCTGCAGACCGCTCTTGGGGGACGTCACTCATGAAGTACCGTCCGAGCCGTCGCCTGCGTCGACTGACGATCGCGACGGCGGTGGTGCTCGCGCTGGCCGGGGTGAACGGGCCGGTTCTCTACGGCTTCGCCTCGGAGGAGTACCACCAGTACAAGATCAACCAGCCCGGGTACAAGGCGACGAACGGCCACTGGGAGGTCGTCGACGTCCCCGCCGCGTACCGCATCAACACCATCCACGCGGCCTTGCTGCACACCGGCAAGGTGTTGCTGGTCGCCGGCTCCGGCAACAACGCCGCGAACTTCCGCGCCAAGTCGTTCCGTACGGTCCTGTGGGACCCCGTGAAAAACACCTTCACCAACATCCCCACGCCCAAGGACCTCTTCTGCTCCGGGCACACCCAACTGCCGGACGGCAAGCTGCTGGTGGCGGGCGGCACCCAGCGCTACGAGAAGCTGAAGGGGGACGTGAAGAAGGCCGGCGGGCTCATGATCGTCTACAACGAGGACCCGGACGGGCCCCGGACGTTCCCGGCCGGCACGCTCTTCACCGGCCGGGAGAACGGCAAGACCTTCGCGTCCAAGGACCCGGTGGTCGTGCCGCGGGCGAAGAAGGCCAAGGACCCGGCGACCGGCCGGGTGACCGTGACCCACAGCGAGGCGCGGATCTACGTCGAGGCTCTCAAGAACGGCCGGAAGTACGCCACCGGCGCGCAGGACAACTACCGCATCCACGGCCTGACCGGCGCCGATGCCCGCAACTTCTACGGCATCGCGCAGAAGCTCTCCTTCGACAAGAAGGACTTCCAGGGCATCAAGGACGCCTTCGAGTTCGACCCGGTGGCCGAGCGCTACCTCCGCGTCGACCCGATGAACGAGGCCCGCTGGTACCCGACGCTGACCACGCTGCAGGACGGCACGGTGCTGTCCGTCTCCGGACTGGACGAGATCGGGCAGGTCGTGCCCGGCAAGCAGGAGATCTACGACCCGGCGACGAAGAAGTGGCACTACCTGCCGCAGCCGCGCTTCTTCCCCACCTATCCGGCGCTCTTCCTCACCGACCGGGGCCGGATCTTCTACACGGGCTCCAACGCCGGTTACGGCCCCGACAACGTCGGCCGGACGCCCGGGATCTGGGACCTGCGGTCGAACTCCTTCCGGCCGGTGCCCGGGATGAGCGACCCGGACCTCCTGGAGACGTCGATGTCGGTGCTGCTGCCGCCCGCCCAGGACCAGCGGTACATGGTGCTGGGCGGCGGCGGGGTCGGCGAGGACCCGCGGTCCACGGACCGGACCCGGATCGTCGACCTGCACGAGACCGCACCACGCTTCCGGGACGGGCCGCGGCTGTACGCCAAGGCCCGCTACCCGAGCAGCGTGATCCTGCCCGACGACACCGTGCTCACCACCAATGGCTCGGGGGACTACCGGGGGCGCAGCGACTCCAACGTCCTCAAGGCGGAGCTGTACGACCCGGCCGCCGGCACCGCCCGGCCGGTGGCCGACCCGCTGGTGGGCCGCAACTACCACTCCGGTGCGCTGCTGCTGCCGGACGGCCGGGTGATGACCTTCGGCTCCGACTCCCTCTACGGCGACAAGGACAACACCCGGCCGGGCGTCTTCCAGCAGCAGATCGACCTCTACACACCGCCGTACCTCTTCCGGTCCTCGCGCCCCCAGCTGGTGGACACCGGTCCCGCACCCCGGACGGTCCGGCTCGGCGGTACGGCCACCTACCGCGCCCCGCACGCCGCGGCGATCAGGAGGATGCGGCTGATCCGTCCCGGGTCGTTCACCCATGTCACCAACGTCGAACAGCGGTCGGTCGCGCTGGACTTCCACGTGACCAAGGGGGGCGGCGGGGTGACGGTGACACTGCCGTCGGACCCGTCGCTGGTGCCGCCCGGGTGGTACATGCTGAACGCGGTCGACCGGGCGGGCACCCCGTCGAAGGCGGTGTGGGTGAAGGTCCCTCCGGCGGGAGGGAGTTGAAGGAGTTGAACCGGCTTGGAGGGGCCCCGGGGGCGAGTGGCAGGGATCCCGGGCCGGGTCGCAGGGACCCCGGGCCGGCGCGGCGATCGTGTCAGCGGGCGTTGTGGGCGTGTCAGCGGGCGCTGCGGGCGGTGTGGGCATTGCGGGCGAGTTCGAGGGCGTAGGCCGGCCACCAGTCGCCCGCCTTCGGGCCGCCCTTGCAGGTGCCGTCGGACTCCCCTGGGCGCTTGATCCAGAGGTAGCCGGATATCAGGGGGTCGCCGGTCCGGGTGGTGGGCGGGGTGCCCAGGGCGCGGCCGGGTGGGTTGCACCAGCTCTCCCGGTCGTCGCCGCCCGGCGCCGGGCCGTTGCCGTTGCGGCTGGTGTCGATGACGAAGTGCTTGCCGCCGACGAGGGCGGAGAGGCGTTTGCCGTAGGCGCTGTTCTCCTTGGTGGTCTGGTAGTTGGAAATGTTCAGTGCGAAGCCGTCGGCGCGGTCGATACCGGCCCGCTTGAGGGGCTCGGCGATCCGGCCCGGGTCCTTGATCCAGTGCGGATTGCCGGCGTCCAGATAGACCGTGGTGTGCGGCAGCGCCTTGAGCTTGCCGACCGCCTCTGTCAGCAGGGCGTAGCGCTCCTCCTGGAACTGCGGCGGAGTGCATCCGTCCGCGAGGTGCGGCAGCGCGTCCGGCTCCAGGACGACCGTCGCGGCGCGGTCGCCGATGCCCTTGACGACGCCGTCCAGCCAGGCGCGGTACGCGTTGCCGTCGGCGGCGCCGCCGCGGGAGTAGCGGCCGCAGTCGCGGTGCGGGATGTTGTAGAGGACCAGCAGCACCTCACGGCCGGCCCGGTCGGCCGCCTCGGTGAAGCCGCGGGCCTGGCCCTGGGGGTTGTCGACGCCTATCCATTCGGCGACCGGCTGCCTGGCGATCCGGTCGACCAGCCGGGCGTCGCCGGCCTTGCCTTCCTTGCCGTAGGCGGACACCTGGCGGGCGGCCGTACTGTCCGGATTGACCCAGTACGGCGTCACGGACCGGGGGCGCTGGCCGGGCCGGCCGGGCACGGAGACGTCACCGCCGCCGCTGCCGGACGACGAGCAGCCCGCGAGCAGCAGCATCACCGCCGCGAGCGGCGCCACCCCTTTCGCGGCGGACCGCCGCAGTTTGCCGTACATCCTCTCCCCCCTCGGAGCACGGAACACATGAAACGAACAGAACAGACGGAACGGATGGACCAGATGGAACGGATGGAACGGACAGGCTGAAGAAGATGGAACGGACGGAGGACGCCGGCGCGCGACCGGCACAAGACCGGCAAATGTCCGCCGGCCGAAGCCATCGTGGCACACCGCAACCCCGTCGAAGTCGGCCTGTGGACAACCTGTCCACAGGCCCTGCCGCGGCGGGGCGTAGGCACGGCGTAGGCAGTGGCGTAGCGCGTCAGTGGCGGGGTGCGCCGGCGGGTTGATAGCCCGTCAGGTAGGCCGAGATCACTGCCACGCCCCTGCCGTCGGGGGCCTCGCCGGTCAGCCGGAGTTCGGCGCGGCCGGGGTCGTGGGCGGCGTAGGCCGTACGGGCGTCGAAGCGGGCCCGGTCGTAGAGCTGGACGTCCTCGACGGTGAACCGGACCGTACTCCCGTCGGAGCGCAGGACGTCGACCCGCTCCCCCGGCGTGAGACCGCCGAGCGACGGACGGCCGCCCCCGGTCGGGCCGCCCCGACCGCCGGTCACGCCGTCCCGGCCACCGGTTGCCTCCGCGCTACCGCTACCGCTCCCGCCCCGCAGGCTGAGCAGCGCCGCGCCCGGCTCCCCCGGCTGCGGCCCCCGGGCGTACCACCGGATCGCCACGTCGGACATCCCCAGTGCCGCAATGCGGAGCCGGCTCGGCCGTACGGTGTCGGGGGCCGGGACCGGGGCGTGGGCATGAGCGTGGGCGTGGGTGTGGGTGTGGGTGTGCGGGGGTGCCTGGCGGCCCAACGGGCGGCCGACGGCGGCGACATCACCGGTCGTGGTGAGCGGGGCGGCCACGCCGCCGGACAGGTCGCGGCCCCACAGCCACAGTCCCAGCAGCAGGACCGCCCAGGTCACTCCGGCCAGCAGCTGTCCGGGGCGGCCGTGTCCGGTGGTCAAGGCCGGGTCCTTGTCCGCCGAGGATCCCTCGTTCGTGCGGGATGCCTCGCCCGCGCGGGAGCCTTCGTCGACGCGGATGCCTTTGCCCGCACGCGGCCCCTCGTCCGTCCGGAGCCCCCCGTCCACCCAGGGAGCCACGGCAGCCCGGGGGCTCTCGGTGGCCCGGCGCTTCTCCTCAGCCCTCATCCGCCTCGCCCTGCCGTTCGCGGCGTAGTCGCAGCCGGAGCCGCAGCAGCTGGCCCGCGATGACCAGGACGGCGCCGCCGGCCAGCACCAGACCGACGGCCGAGGTGCTGCTCAGCTCGCGGCGCGGGGCCGCGTGCGGGGTCGGGCGGAGCGGTGCCGGCCCGGACACGGCGGCCGCGAGCCGGGCGGGCGCGAGTCGGGTGGTGGGCGCGGGGTGCGCGCCGCCGTGGGCGGCCGGGGGGCGGGTGACGGAGACCGTGTCGGTCCGGGCGCCGTACGGGTCCGCCGCGTACGCGGGCGCCATCGTCACCGCGGCGGCCGCGACCGCGGCGCAGAGAGCGAGTTGCGGTGAGCCCATGGTGAACCTCCGATGCCTTTGAAGGTCCGCCCCCACGGGCCCGCCCGCATCCGGTGCGGCCCGAAGCTGCGCCGTTCGGGTGGCGGGGCGCCTCCCGGAGTCGGAGGGATGCGCTCATCGGCGGCATCCCCTCCGGCTCCGCCCGTGCCTGCGTGAGCATCCCGACCGACGACCGGGCGTGCACCGGTTACCCCTGAGTCAGCCGTCCGTTCGGCGCGAGCCGGCTACCGCAGGCTGGGAATATCCCCCGCCCCGGCCGCGTTCTGGCCCGCGAGGGGGCGCTCGCAACCCTTACGGGATCTGTTCGACTAACCCCTAGCTAGACTAGGGCGATCCCCCTAGAGCGAGCCGAAGATCCCGCCGCCATAGGGCGCCCCGAAGTCCCCGCCCCGGCCGTCCCTCGTCATCTCCCCGATCTCGCCGGCCGCTCACCGGACCTCTCCCCGGCGCCCATCAAGGCCCCCTCCCGGCCGTCCATCAGTCATCTCCTCGTGATGGCGCACCGGCCGGA
The DNA here is from genome assembly GCF_043202395.1 of Streptomyces sp. NPDC048197. NCBI lineage: Bacteria > Bacillati > Actinomycetota > Actinomycetes > Kitasatosporales > Streptomycetaceae > Streptomyces > Streptomyces sp. NPDC048197. Next base: position 4,812 of record NZ_JBIDAJ010000057.1, on the reverse strand, counting down.
GCTGCTCGTACGGTAGGACCATGACCGAGCGTAAGCCCATCGAATCCTGGCTCACCGACATGGACGGCGTCCTGATGCACGAAGGCGTTCCCGTGCCGGGGGCCGATCGCTTCATCAAGAAGCTGCGCGATTCCGGCCGGCCCTTCCTGGTGCTCACCAACAATTCCATCTACACCGCGCGGGATCTGCACGCCCGGCTGAACCGGATCGGGCTGGAAGTGCCGGCCGAGAACATCTGGACTTCCGCTCTGGCGACCGCCACGTTCCTGGACAACCAGCATCCGGGCGGTACGGCGTACGTCATCGGCGAGGCGGGACTGACCACCGCGCTGCACGACGCCGGTTATGTCATGACGGACCTGAACCCGGATTTCGTGATTCTGGGCGAGACGCGGACGTATTCCTTCGAGGCGCTGACCAAGGCGATCCGGCTGATCAATGACGGCGCCCGTTTCATCGCCACGAATCCCGACAACACCGGCCCCTCCCCCGCGGGTGCCCTGCCGGCGACCGGATCGGTGGCGGCGCTGATCACCAAGGCGACGGGCAAGGACCCGTACTTCGTCGGGAAGCCCAACCCGCTGATGATGCGCAGCGCGTTGAACGCCATCGGTGCCCACTCCGAGTCCTCCGCCATGATCGGCGACCGTATGGACACCGATGTGCTGGCGGGGCTGGAGGCGGGGATGGAGACCTTCCTGGTGCTGACGGGGCTGACGAGTCGTAGCGACATCGATCATTACCCGTACCGCCCGACCAATGTGGTGGACTCGATCGCGGACATCGTCGACCTGGTCTGAGCCCGCAGCACCGTGGCCAGGGGTGGCCCCCCGCGTCACGGCGGCGGGCCCGCCCCCGTCACCCGGCCCCGGCCCGGCCCCGCCACCGCCCCCCGGTCAGCTTCCGGTCGCCGTCCTCCAGGCGTCCACGTACGAGTCCAGGTTCTTGCCGATGTCCTTCCAGTCGGGCCGGAAGACCCGGAATCGCGGGACAGCCGGTGGACCAGCAGCATCGGCAGCGCCCCCGGCGTACCGATCAGCAACGCCTCGCGGGGCGTGGCCAGTACGGCCTCCAGCCGCTCGTCCGCGTCACCGAAGGCGATGCCGAGCCGCTCGTGGAGGTAGGCGTAGAAGGACGAATCCGGCGCGAAGTCGGTGGCCAGGCCCGGGACCCGGGCGACTGCGACCTAGGTGCTCTCCAGCCCGACCCGCTCGTCGTCGGCGAGCAGTACCGGCTCCATGTGCCATACGGGATCGCCCACTTCGAGGCCCAGGTCGGTGGCGAGCGCCGGCGGGCAGGGGAAGCGGTCCAGGCCGACGAGGTGCCGGCCGGGCCGGCGGCCCTGGCCGCGTACACCCTCCGTATAACTGGCGAGGGCGAGCGACTGCTCCAGCTTGGGCCCGGCGACGACCGTGCCGCGCCCCGCCCGCCGCAGCCGCCCCTCCAGGACGAGCTCGCGCAGGGCCTGGCGCAGCGTCTCGCGCGAGACCTCGAAGCGCGCCGCCAGTTCGCGCTCGGTGGGCAGCACCTCACCCTCGCCCAACTCCGCGAGCGGCGCGGCGATTTCCACCTTGGCCGCGTAGTACTTGGGGATGCGACCGTGCTCGGGAACGCCGGACCGGACGGGCGCGCCAGGACCCTGGCCGTGGCTGAACTCCACGCGGTGATCCTCACACCCGGGGGCGGGCCGGCCGGGGACCGGGCCGCGGAAATCCCGGAGACACCCGGCCCGGCCGCTGGCACGCTGGACGCATGCTCGATCACATCGCGGTCCAGGTGACGGACGTGGCGGCCAGCGCCGCCTTCTACGACCAGGTGCTCGCCCCGCTCGGCGGCGTACGGACGAAGGAGTTCGGGGAGTTCCGCTGCTTCGGCACGACGGGCCACACGCTCTGGCTCGTCCCGGCCACGGACGAGGGCCCGGGCCGCGAACTCCATCTGGCGTTCAGCGCGCCGGACCGGGCGGCGGTCGATGCGTTCCACGCCGCGGCGCTGGCGGCCGGCGCGGAGTCGCTGCACGCGCCGCGGGTGTGGCCGGAGTACCACGACGCCTACTACGGCGCGTTCGTCCGCGATCCCGACGGCCACAACATCGAGGCGGTCTGCCACACGCCGTAGGGGGCTCCGGGGGGAAGGGAAATACGGCGCCTCCCTCCCCGCCCGCCGGCCTGTCCCGTCAGCCCCCCTGACCCGCCTGCCGTACGGGCCGGTGGCTGCCGAAGAGCGGGGCGAGGACCAGCTCCGCCGCGCCGTCGGCGACCGTGCGGGCGCCGCCGGGGGCGAGCGCCACGGACACCGCGGTACGGGCGCCGGGGCCGGCACTGCCGCGGGTGCGGGCCTGGGCGGCGAGCGCCCGGGACACCTCGCCCAGGAACTCCTCGGGGTGGTCGAGCACGGTGCGCCCGCCGAGCAGGACCCGGTCGATGTCGAGGAGTTCGACGAGATTGGCCGCGCCCACGCCCAGCGCCCGCGCCGCGCCCGGGAGATCACCGCGGGCGACCGCCGCCAGACACAGCGCCTCTATGCAGCCCCGCTGCCCGCAACTACAGCGGGGGCCGTCCAACTGCACGATCTGGTGGCCGAATTCGCCGGCGCCGGTGCGCGGGCCACGGTAGAGGCTGCCGCCCAGCACGAGCCCGGCGCCGAGGCCGGTGCCCAGGTGCAGATAGCCGAACGAGCCCGCGCCCGCGGGCATGCCCTGCGCCAGCCCGAGCGCCGCGGCGTTGGTGTCCTTGTCGAGCACGGCGGGCAGGCCGAACCGCGCGGCGAGGACGTCCCGCAGCGGGAAGCCGTCCCACTCCGGAGCGCCGGTGACGCGGTGCAGCACGCCTGCCGTGTGGTCCAGCGGGCCCGGGCAGGCCACCCCCACGCCCAGGACCGGTGGTCCCGCTTCCTCGGCGAGCAGCGCCGCGACCTCCCGTTCGACCGTACCGAGCACCTGCTCCGCGCCCGCGGCGAAGGCGAGCGGGGCGTGCCGGACGGCGACCGCGCTTCCGGCGAGGTCGACGCGGACGGCGGTGAGCTCGTCGCGGTCCAGATGCAGGCCGAGGGCATGCCGGGCGCCGGGGACCAGCCGCAGGACGGTGGCGGGTTTGCCGCCGGTCGAGGCGCGGCGGCCCGCCTCGGCGGCCAGGCCCTCGGTGCGCAGCCGCGCGGTGATCTTGCTGACGGCCTGCGGGGTGAGCCCGGTCCGCGCGGCGAGCTCCAGCCGGCTGACCCCTGCTTCCCCGGCCGCCCGCAGCAGGCCCAGCACCAGCGCGGTGTTGTGCCCGCGCAGCGCGGGGAGGTTGGCACCCGCAGCCCCGGCGACGTCACCGACGCCACCGACGCCACCGAAAGAGGGGAAATCGTTGCTGGTCACACCCCCATTGTCCGACAAGGCTTGCACTTAAGCAACAGCGTTGCTTAAGTGGTGGGTATGAGTGAGACGAGCGACAAGAGCCCGATCGGCGCACCGCAGCGGAACGGCGACTCCCCCGGCGCACCCCTGCGGGTCGGCCTGCTCGGCTACGGCCTGGCCGGCTCCGTCTTCCACGCCCCGCTGATCGCGGCCACCGACGGCCTGCTGCTCGACACCGTCTCCACCAGCAGCCCGGAACGGCAGGCGCAGGCCCGCGCCGAGCATCCGCAGGTGCGGACGGTCCCCACCGCCGAGGCGGTCCTCGACCGCGCCGCCGAGCTGGACCTGATCGTCGTGGCGTCGCCCAACAAGACCCATGTGCCGCTCGCCACCGCGGCGTTGGAGGCCGGACTGCCGGTGGTCGTCGACAAGCCGCTGGCCGCCACGGCCGCCGAGGCCGACAAGCTCGCCGCGCTCGCCGCCGACCGCGGTCTGCTGCTCTCCGTCTTCCAGAACCGCCGCTGGGACAACGACTTCCGCACCGTCCGCAAACTCATCGAGGAGGGCGCCCTCGGCGACGTCCAGCGCTTCGAGTCCCGCTTCGAGCGCTGGCGCCCGACCCCCAAGGGCGGCTGGCGCGAATCCGGCGACCCCGCCGAGATCGGCGGACTCCTCTACGACCTCGGCAGCCACCTCGTCGACCAGGCGCTGACCCTCTTCGGCCCGGTCGTCTCCGTCTACGCCGAGTCCGACGTCCGCCGCCCGGGCGCCGAGGCCGACGACGACACGTTCATCGCCCTCACCCACGCGGGCGGCGTCCGCTCCCACCTCTGGGTGAGCGCCACCGCCGCCCTGCTGGGCCCCCGCTTCCGGGTACTGGGCAGCAAGGCGGGCTACACCAAGCACGGCCTCGACCCCCAGGAGGCCGCCCTCCGCGAGGGCCGCCGCCCCGGCGACGAGGGCATCGAGTGGGGCGTGGAACCGAAGGCCTGCTGGGGCCGGCTCGGCGCCGGGGCCTCCCCCCGAATGGGCGGCGGCGACCCCGTACCGACCCTGCCGGGCGACTACCCCGCGTACTACACCGCGATCGCCCGCGCCCTGCGCGGTGGCGGCGACCCCCCGGTCACCGCCACGGAGGCCGCGGCCACCCTCCGCGTCCTGGAGGCCGCAAAACGATCGGCGGCGGAGGGGTCCGTGGTGCTTTGCTAGTTCCCCTCACGTACCCGCCTCTCCCGCCGTTCCGCTGCGCTTTGCGGCGCCTCCCACGTAGTTGGCCGTCGCGCCGTGGGGGTTGCTCGTCGTTGCGCTTTGCGGCGCTGCGTACGTGGCTGTCTGCGGCGCCGCGGGTGTTGTTCGCCGTTGCGCCTGCGGCGGGCATGGGTGGGTGTCGGGTGCGGTGACGGGCCTGCGGGGCCGGTGTTTGGGACTGCTGTCGCTTTACGTCCCAAACACCGGCCCCTCCGGCCCGTCCC
>NZ_JBIDAJ010000056.1:0-35306 GCF_043202395.1 Streptomyces sp. NPDC048197 | reverse complement strand
AGCCCGCACCCGAACCTCCCACCTGGCAGCACTTCGCCCCACTGGACTACCAGCGGGGCGAAGCAGGCAGGGCCCGAATTAACCAACAGCGTCGGAGGTTTCCGGTCGGGCCCTGCTCAGGAAGGGAAGGGGGCGGTCAGCGGGCCGCTCGTACGGCCTCCTGGGCCTCGGCCGCGGTCTCGACGGCCGGCGGGGAGCCCGGCAGCGGCCTGCGGGCGCTCTCCGACATCCGCCAGACGGCGATGCCACCGATCACGGCCGCCGCCATCATGTAGTAGGCGGGCATCATCTTGTTGCCGGTCGCGCCGATCAGGGCGGTGACCACCAGCGGCGTGGTACCGCCGAAGAGCGACACCGAGATGTTGAAGCCGATCGACAGCGAGCCGTAGCGCACCTTGGTCGGGAACAGTGCGGGCAGCGCGGCCGGCATCGTCGAGGTGAAGGTGACCAGCAGCAGTCCCAGCGCGGCCATGCCCAGCGCGATGGCGACCAGCGACCCCTGCCGGATCAGCAGCAGTGCGGGCACCGAGAGCACCAGGAAGCCGGCGCAGCCCGCGGCGATGACCGGGCGACGGCCGAAGCGGTCGGAGAGCCGGCCCGCGAACGGCTGGACCACCATCATCAGCACCATCACCGCGAGCACGACCAGCAGACCGTGCGTCTCGTCGTACTTCAGCTCCGAGGTCAGATAGCTCGGCATGTACGACAGCAGCATGTAGTCGGTGACGTTGAAGACCAGCACCAGTCCGACGCACAGCAGCATCGACCGCCACTGGCCGAAGACCATCTCGCGGATGCCGATCCGCTTCTCGGCCTCGCGGCGCTCCTTCTCCTTGGTCCGCGCCTCCTTCTCCAACTGCGCGAAGGCCGGGGTCTCTTCGAGCCGCATCCGGAGGTAGAGGCCGATGATGCCCATCGGACCGGCGATCAGGAAGGGGATCCGCCAGCCCCAGGAGTTGAGGTCCTCGGTGGACAGCAGGGCCGTCATCAACGTGACCAGGCCGGCGCCGCCGACGTAACCGGCCAGCGTGCCGAACTCCAGCCAGCTGCCCAGGAATCCGCGCTTCTTGTCGGGCGCGTACTCGGCGATGAAGGTCGAGGCGCCGCCGTATTCGCCACCGGTGGAGAAGCCCTGCACCAGGCGGGCGACGAGCAGCAGGATGGGCGCGCCGACGCCGATGGTGGCGTACGACGGGATCAGGCCGATGGCGAAGGTGCCCACCGCCATCATGATCATGGTGATGGCCAGCACCTTCTGGCGGCCGATCCGGTCACCGAGCGGCCCGAAGACCATGCCGCCGATCGGACGCACCAGGAACGCCGCCGCGAACGCGCCGAACGTCGACAGCAACTGCGCGGTCGGATTCCCGGACGGGAAGAAGACGTGCCCGAGAGTGACCGCGATGTAGCTGTAGACGCCGAAGTCGAACCACTCCATCGCATTGCCCAGCGCGGCTGCCGACACCGCCCGCTTGACCATCGTGGGGTCGACGACGGTCACCTCGGGGGAGGACTGCTGCGGCGCTGCGTGCCGGTCCTGTCGCAGACCGGGTGACTCGGCAGCGGCACGGCTGCCGATGGGGGGACGGGGGCCGGGTGCGACGGGAGACTTCGTCGGCACGTGTTCGCTCGCCTGCGCTCTCTGGGACGACTACAGGAACCGCCCGCCACCGGGTGGCGGGACATGACCCGCCATGGCTGCGACGGGCAGGCCCGCCGTCGAGCGGCGGGGCAAAGGTCGACCATAGGGGCAGAACGGTTCATCACGGACGGTGCGCGGATGACCGCGCAGGCGGTCGTATACCCGCTCCTTGCAGGGGAAACTCCCTTTTGCCGAGCAATGTGAGGGACCTTCGTCTGTGATCCATCTCGCGGGGATCGGCTGCAACCGTCCACAGCTTTGTGGCATGCCTCACTCATGCGCGACTCGATAGGGCCGCCCGACTCGACAGGACCGGGGGAGTACGCCGCCGGGTCATACGCGAAACGGCGCGGCGGCACACAGCACCGCCGCGCCGAGACGGGATCGTCGCGTCTCCTCAAGGATCCGCCATGCCGCGCCGCCCCGCCACTCGGGAGCGCGGCCGCTCCGTCACGGCAGCCACGCCTCGTACGACATCACCTGTCCCGCCTTCACCTTGAAGTCCGGCTGGTCCGTGGTGAAGGTCTCCTCCAGGCCCAGCAGTTCGCCGCTCCGCGGGTCGAGGATCACCATCTGCCGCAGACCTGCGCCGTCGTGCACATACGCCTCCCCGCGCCGCCCCAGCCGGTCGGTGACCGAACCGGCCGGCCGCAGGCCCCCGGCGTCCGCCAGCATCCGTACGACCGCGGCCGTTTCGCGCGGACCCGGGGTCCATTCCCCGCGGAACGAGGAGAGCGCCTGCAACAGGGGGGAGACGGTACGGGCGCCGCCCGCCCCGCCGTACAGCCAGCCCAGCTGCGCGCGCAGCTTCGCCGGGTCCGTCGGCGGCCGCGTACGGGAGGCCAGGCCGCCGTGCTGCGCCTCGGAGCCCGCCGGGTAGGTCCTGCGGTGCAGGACCTTGCCGTCGCTGACGGTCCGCCAGTGGCCGTCGTCGTCATGGATGACCGGCCGGCCCGGGTGCCGGGGGTCGGTGGCCACGACCAGTTCGGAGCCGCTGCCGTCCGCGTTCCACCGGGTGATGCGTTCCTCGGGCACGGTGACGGGCGGCGCCGCGTCCGGGCCCTCCTGCATGCTCAGGTACCAGCTCTGCACATGACTGCCCCGGTGCGGCCCGTCCCCCGGAGCGGCCGCCCGGGCCCTGGCCTCGGCCCTGCGCGCGAGGTCGGCCAGCGGTACCGGCCGGGTGTCGGCGTGCGGCACGAGTGGACCGGGCGCCGCGGCCGCGGGGGTGCTGCCGGCGTCAAAGAGCAGGAAGCAGACCACCGCCACCAGCGCGAGCACCGCCGCCTCCGCGCGCAGCATCAGCCGGCGCCCGGCCCGCCGGGTGCGCGTGTGGTGCAGCAGACGGGCCAGGCCCGCTTCGGCGCGGGCGTCCAGCGGGCGGTCCCGCCAGCGCCCCGCGCCGGCCGGTACCGGGTCGGCCGCGCGCAGCAGCTCCAGTTCGTCACCCATTGCGGCCCCCATTGCCGTCGTCTCCTGCTCGTGCGGACACCGTCGTCCGCGTACGGTCGATCTCCGCGCGCAGCCGGCGGCGCGCCCGGTGCAGCCGCATGGCCGCCGCGCCCTGGCCGCACCCGAGGGTCACCGCCAGCTCCTCGACGGTCAGTTCCTCCCAGGCGGTCAGCCGCAGCACCTCCTGGTCGGCGGGCGAGAGCCGGGCCAGCGCCTCGTGCACCCAGGAGCCGGGCCGCTCGGCGTCCGGACTCTCCACGGTCTGCCGCCGGTGCGCCGCCTCGTGGTTGCCCAGGCGGTTCAGCAGCCGGCGGTAGCGGCTCAGTCCGCGCACCGTGTTGGACAGGCAGTTGCGGGCCACTCCGTAGAGCCAGGGCAGCGGGGACTCGGGGAGCTCGGTGCGGCGCCGCCAGGCTATGGAGAAGACCTCCGCCACCACTTCCTCGACCTCGTGCGGCTGCCCGTCCAGCCGTCGCGCCACGAAGCGGCTGACCGCCCAGTAGTGCGCGCGATAGGCCTCGGCGAAGGCGTCGTCCGTGCTCATGAACCGTTGGTGTCCGGCATGCCCCCGATCTTCACACCCGCACCGAGTGACACATGCCACCCCTTCTCGCCCTGCCCGCGGGCCGGTTGGCGGTGAGGAAGGCGGCCCTCCCGGACACCAACGGGGCATGAAGCTCCCCGTGAAGTGGCTCACCACCACCGACCACAAGACGATCGGCACGCTCTATCTGGTCACCGCCTTCGCGTTCTTCTGCGTCGGCGGGCTGCTGGCACTGCTCATGCGCGCCGAACTGGCCCGGCCGGGCCACCAGATCATGTCGAACGAGCAGTTCAACCAGGCGTTCACGATGCACGGCACGATCATGCTGCTGATGTTCGCGACGCCGCTGTTCGCCGGATTCGCGAACTGGATCATGCCGCTGCAGATCGGCGCGCCCGATGTCGCCTTTCCCCGGCTGAACATGTTCGCCTACTGGCTCTACCTCTTCGGCTCGCTCATCGCGGTGGGCGGATTCCTGACCCCGCAAGGGGCGGCGGACTTCGGCTGGTTCGCCTATGCGCCGCTCTCGGACGCGGTGCATTCGCCGGGGATCGGCGGCGATATGTGGATCATGGGTCTGGCCTTCTCCGGCTTCGGCACGATTCTGGGCGCGGTCAATTTCATCACGACCATCCTCTGCATGCGGGCGCCCGGCATGACGATGTTCCGGATGCCGATCTTCACCTGGAACGTGCTGCTGACCGGTGTGCTGGTCCTGCTGGCCTTCCCGGTGCTCGCGGCGGCGCTGTTCGCCCTGGAGGTGGACCGTAAATTCGGTGCGCACGTCTTCGATGCCGCGAACGGCGGGGCGTTCCTCTGGCAGCACCTCTTCTGGTTCTTCGGGCACCCGGAGGTGTACATCATCGCGCTGCCGTTCTTCGGCATCATTTCCGAGGTCATTCCGGTGTTCTCCCGGAAGCCGATGTTCGGTTACCTCGGTCTGATCGCGGCGACGATTTCGATCGCCGGCCTTTCGGTCACGGTGTGGGCGCACCACATGTATGTCACCGGTGGCGTGCTGCTGCCGTTCTTCTCCTTCATGACGTTCCTGATCGCCGTTCCGACCGGTGTGAAGTTCTTCAACTGGATCGGCACGATGTGGAAGGGCTCGCTGTCCTTCGAGACGCCGATGCTCTGGGCGGTCGGCTTCCTGATCACCTTCGTCTTCGGTGGTCTGACCGGTGTCATCCTGGCCTCGCCGCCGATGGACTTCCACATCTCCGACTCGTACTTCGTCGTGGCGCACTTCCACTACGTCGTCTTCGGGACGGTCGTCTTCGCGATGTTCTCCGGCTTCCACTTCTGGTGGCCGAAGTTCACCGGGAAAATGCTCGACGAGCGGCTCGGCAAGATCACGTTCTGGACGCTGTTCGTGGGCTTCCACGGCACGTTCCTGGTCCAGCACTGGCTCGGTGCGGAAGGCATGCTGCGCCGCATTCCGGACTATCTCGCGGCCGACGGGTTCACCACTCTCAACACCGTCTCCAGCATCTTCTCCTTCCTCCTCGGACTGTCGATCCTGCCGTTTCTCTACAACGTCTGGAAGACCGCGAAATACGGCGAGAAGGTCGAGGTCGACGACCCGTGGGGCTACGGCCGTTCGCTGGAATGGGCCACGTCCTGCCCGCCGCCGCGCCACAACTTCCGGTCGCTGCCCCGCATCCGCTCAGAATCCCCGGCATTCGATCTGCACCACCCGGAGGTCGCCCGGGAACTCACGGCCGCGACGGATACCGAGGACCGGTCCGGCAGCGGAATCGAGGCCCGGGCATGAGCGAGCGCATCCGCACCGGTGCGGAAAGGACCTGGGACGGCGAACGGGATCTGGACCGGGCCGTCAACGAAATCGAGGGCTTTCTGCTCTGGGAGGCGGAGAAGGACCGCGCCCGCACCCGCGCCGAGGCCTTCTGTGCGGCACTGCCCTGGCTCACCGACACCCAGCGGCAGGAGGTCGCGGTCCGCTATTGCCAGGACCAGCACGAGACCTCGCGGGCCTATCTGCAGCGCATTGCGGTCCGCAGCGCGAGTCTGCGGACCGAATACGAGGGGGTCTACCGGGTCCTCAGGCGACGGCTGGTCACCGCATGCGTGAGCGCCACCACGGTGCTGGTGGCCCTGGTGACGGTGGCGGCCGCCGGCCTCACCCGGTAACGGTGATCTGCGACGCCGGATCGGTGGTGTCCCGCACCTGATAAGTGGCATTGAATTTCGAGCTGGTCGCACTGGTCGGGCAGCCGAACCCGCCCACCACCTTCACCGGCACCGACGCGTTGCTGAAGGCCAGGGTGGACGGCGCCCCGTTGGTCCAGGTGCCGTTGACGGTGGCCGCGGTGGTGGGCGCCGCGGTCACCGTGCAGGACGCCAGACCGCTGGTCCTGAGCACGAACCCGCCCGAGGGGATGGTCAGCCCGGCGGTCACCGGAGTCCCGTTCTGCATGGCCACGCCCCAGGTACCGGTGGTGGTGACGGTCGCGCTCACCCCGGGCATGCTCGTCGTACAGGAGCCGTACGTAGCGGGGGTGGTCGAACTGCTCACCGGCCCGGCGTCGTTGTGGTTGCCGGGCGCGGCCGGGACCTGGCCGCTGGACGTCGAGGTCGTGCAGGTCACGGTCACCGATCCGGCGGTGAAGGTGGCCTTGCCGCTGAGGGTGGCGGTGAAGGCGTGGCCGTCGGGGGTCACGGTCGTGGCGGCGGCGGTGCCGGCCGGCTGCGCCATCGCCGGACCGGTCACCCCCGCCGCCAGTCCGAACGCCGCGGCGATCCCGGCACCGGCGACGACCAGCGCCCGCCTACGGGACGTACGGGAGGTTCGGAACGTACGGGAGGCCCGGGGCCGGGCGGACATGGGGTCCTGAGCATGCGTCATGGTGGGGTTCCTTCCAGAGGGGGGTTCCAGAGGGGTTCCAGAGACGTTCCGGAGGGGGTTCCAAGGGGGTGCACAGGGGTTGCACGGGGGGCTCCCGCAACGGGAGTTGCTCACGGGGACGGCGGTTCCGCCGCCCCGGTCGGCTGCCAGGCGAAGATCATCGAGCCGCCGAGGATCCCGATGACCGTGCCGATCAGGAAGCCGCCCAGGTTGGACATCACCAGTGCGGCGGCCGCACACAGGACGGTGAGCACCCCCGCGAGCCCCCGGTAGTGCGGGGCGAACCACGCCGAGAGGCCCATCAGGATCATCACCAGTCCCATCAGGACGGACGGGATGCCGGCGATGCCCTGCTGCAGCATGACCTTCAGGGGCGCCAGGGGGATGGCGCAGATCTCGGCGCCGGCGACTACGGCCGCCAGACCGCCCCAGAAGGGCCGTCCCGTCCGCCAGCGCCGCCAGGTCAGAAGCATTCCTTCGCGCCCTTGGAGATCTTCATGTGCAGGCCGGTCAGCTTGAAGGTGCCGGCATTGGTCGTCCAGGCGGTCTGCCGGAGCTTGCTGATGCTGACGTCGTCGGCCTGCTGGGCGAACAGGTCCTGCATGCCCTGCGCACTGGCCGGGCCCTTGTCCAGCGTGGAGGCGTCCCGGCCGATCTCGATGGCGTGGAAGGACGCGTTGCCGGAGAGCTGGGTGGCGTCCACGAACAGATCGCTGGCCTCGACGGGGGTACTGCCCGTACCGGCGCTGAGGTTGAGCGAGATGTCACCGATGACGGGCAGGTGGGTGACCACCGACTGGCAGAGGTTGTGGAGTTGGGCCGTCTTGATGGCGGTGACCGCGACCGGCAGGAGATCCCCCCTGGCGTTCGCGTCCACACTGCCGTACTGGGCGAATCCGTCGCCCTTGAGGCTGTCGGCGGACACCTTGAACTGCTGTCCCGATACGGCGAACGAGGCGGCCAGCGCCCCGTTGGCCAGGGCGATGCCCAGGGCCGCGGTGCCGGCGAGGGCCGGGACGGCCAGCACGGCGAACTTGCGCCAGCTGGTGCGCCCCGTGACGGGTCTGCCGTGTGCGTCCTGCATGGTGTGGGTCCCCTTCGTCAGAGCGGTGGAACGCGCTGTCACGACATGTGGGGGGAGCGTTGTGTGGAGGTGCGCAGGGGAACCGGGCGCTGGCGCGTGCGGGGGGAAGTCCGGGTTACCCGCGGTTACTTACTGGTGAGTTCGAATGTAAGTCTGCACCTGACGGCTGGCAAGGTTGAGCGGCGAACCGTTTTCGGACATATGGCGGCGCCCGGCGGTCCCTGCCGACCACCGGGCGCCGTGCGGAGTACCGGCTCAGCCGTACCGCACCTGGAGTTCCTTCACGCCGTTGAGCCAGGCCGAGCGCAGCCGCCGGGGATCGCCCGCCAGCGCGATGTCCGGCATGGCGTCCGCGATGGCCTGGAAGATCAGGTTGATCTCCAGTACGGCAAGCGACTTGCCGAGGCAGAAGTGCGGTCCGCCGCCCCCGAAGCCCAGATGGGGGTTGGGGTCGCGGGTGATGTCGAAGGCCTCGGGGTGGTCGAAGACCTCGGGGTCGTTGTTGGCGGACGAGTAGAAGATCCCGACCCGCTGGCCCTTCTTGATCTGTGCGCCGCCCAGTTCGGTGTCCTGGGTGGCGGTGCGCTGGAAGGACACCACCGGGGTGGCCCAGCGCACGATCTCCTCGGCCGCGGTGGCGGGGCGCTCGCGCTTGTAGAGCTCCCACTGGCCGGGGTGGGTGAGGAAGGCGTGCATGCCGTGCGTGATGGCGTTGCGGGTGGTCTCGTTGCCGGCCACCGCCAGCAGCAGCACGAAGAAGCCGAACTCGTCGGAGCCGAGGTTGCCCTCGTCCTCCGCCGCCACCAGCTGGCTGACGATGTCCTTGGCCGGGCATTCCTTGCGCGCCGCGGCGAGGTTCATCGCGTACGAGATCAGCTCCATCGCCGCATTGCTGCCGACCTCTTCGGTGATGGCCAGTTCGGGATCGTCGTAGGCCACCATCTTGTTGGACCAGTCGAAGATGCGGGCCCGGTCGTCCTGGGGGATGCCGATGAGTTCGGCGATGGCCTGGAGGGGCAGCTCGCAGGCGACGTCGGTGACGAAGTCCCCCGAGCCGGTCGTCCGGGCCTGGGTGACGATGTGGCCGGCCCGTTGGCGCAGCGCGTCCTCCAGTGCCCGTATGGAGCGCGGGGTGAATCCGCGCTGCACTATCTGGCGGACCCTGGTGTGCTCGGGCGGGTCCATGTTCAGCATGATCAGCTTCTGGACGTCGATCTGCTCCCGGGTCATCGAGGCGTTGAACCGGATGATCGAGGTGTTGAGGTTCGCGGAGAAGACCTCCGGTTTGGTGGAGACCTCCTTGACGTCCTGATGGCGGGTGACGACCCAGTAGCCGTCGTCGTCGAAGCCGGCGATGCCGTGCGGCTGGGCGTTCCACCACACGGGCGCGGTCTGCCGCAGCTGCGCGAACTCGGGGAGCGGGACGCGGGACCGGTAGACGTCGGGATCCGTGAAGTCGAACCCCTCGGGCAGCGCTGGGCATGGCATCGGCGACTCCTGGTCCGTGGGCCATCGAGTATCTGACGGAGCATCAGGTGCGGGGTCGCGGTGAAGGTAGTAACGAGTTCTATAAGTGGCAAGGGTCTCGGCGATTCCCGTTCCGGACAAGGGGGTTGCATGCCCCTTGCGCCCCGGGTGGCGGCTCACGAGACTGTTCGCAGAACTAGAACGCGTACTAGTTCTGTTCCGTGGGTGCCGGGACGCCCGCGGACGCGAGGAGAGGACGAGTCAGTCATGGCCGCGGAACCCGTCATCGTCGAAGCAGTACGCACCCCGATCGGCAAGCGCGGCGGCGCGCTCGCCAACCTCCACCCCGCCTATCTCCTGGGGGAGACCTACCGCGAACTGCTCGCCCGTACGGGCATCCAGCCCGACTGCGTCGAACAGATCGTCGGCGGCACCGTCACCCACGCCGGCGAACAGTCGATGAACCCGGCCCGCAACGCCTGGCTGGCCATGGGCCTCCCCTACGAGACCGCCGCGACCACCGTGGACTGCCAGTGCGGCTCGTCCCAGCAGGCCAACCACCTGGTCGCCAACATGATCGCCGGCGGAGTGATCGACGTCGGCATCGGCTGCGGCGTCGAGGCGATGTCCCGGGTACCGCTCGGCAGCGGCTCCAAGCACGGCCCCGGCAAGCCCTGGCCCGACGAGTGGAACGTCGATCTGCCCAACCAGTTCGAGGCGGCCGAACGCATCGCCCGCAACCGGGGACTCACCCGCGAGAACGTCGACTCCCTCGGACTGATCTCCCAGGAACGCGCGGCCACCGCCTGGGCCGAGGAACGCTTCAAACGCGAGACGTTCGCCGTCCAGGTCCCCACCACCGAGGACGAACAGGCCGCCGGACAGGGCATGTGGCGGCTGGTCGACCACGACGAGGGCCTGCGCGACACCAGCATGGAGGCGCTGGCCCGCCTCAAGCCCGTCATGCCGACCGCCGTCCACACGGCCGGCAACTCCTCCCAGATCTCCGACGGGGCCGCCGCCCTCATGTGGGCCTCCAAGCGGATGGCCCGCGCCCTCAAGCTCCGGCCGCGCGCCCGCATCGTCGCCCAGGCCCTGGTCGGCTCCGACCCGCACTTCCACCTCGACGGCCCGATCGACGCCACCCGCGCGGTGCTCGGCAAGGCCGGGATGTCCCTCAAGGACATCGACCTCGTCGAGATCAACGAGGCCTTCGCCTCCGTCGTGCTCTCCTGGGCCCAGGTCTTCGACCAGGACCTGGCGAAGGTCAATGTGAACGGCGGTGCCATCGCCCTCGGCCACCCCGTCGGCGCCACCGGCGCCCGGCTCATCACCACCGCGCTGCACGAACTGGAACGCGCGGACAAGGAGTTCGCACTGATCACCATGTGCGCGGGCGGAGCACTGGCGACGGCGACGATCATCCAGCGGCTGTAGGCACCCCTCGTCAGCTACCCCTCGCCGAAGGACACCGGGGCGTCGAAGGCGGCGCGGCGGGTGGCGCGGCGCAGGGCCTTCAGCACGGGCCCGCCCAGCGTGCCCGTGAGCACCACGGTGACCAGTGCGCGCGGAAGATCCCAGCCCAGGGAGGTGGCGAGGCAGTACGCGACGTAACGGGCGAGGTTCTGGTCCAGCGGGTCGCCCGGCACGAAGGAGACACCCGAGGCCATGCCCGCGAGGTACGGCCAGCCCTGGAGGTTCATGATCAGGCCGTAGAGGACCGCGGAAACGGCACCGTAGGCGGCGAGCAGTGCCAGCTCACGGCGTCCGCGCAACTGGTCGGCCCCCGGCAGCAGACCGGCGCCCATCGACACCCAGCCCATCGTCAGCATCTGGAAGGGCAGCCAGGGGCCGACGCCGCCGGTCAGCAGCGCCGAGGCGAACATCGCCACCGAACCCAGCACGAAGCCGAAACCGGGCCCGAGCACCCGGCCCGCCAGCACCATCAGGAAGAACATCGGCTCGACGCCGGCGGTCCCCGCGCCCAGCGGACGCAGCGCGGCCCCGGCCGCCGCCAGCACACCGAGCATGGCGATCGCCTTCGCGTCCAGGCCCACGTCGGCGATCGTCGCCATCGCCACGGCGAGCAACATCGGCAGCAGCGCGGCGAACAGCCACGGCGCGTCCTTGGAATGGGCGAGCCCGGACGCCGAGTCGGCCAGCAGCGGCCAGCCGAACGCCATCACGCCGATCGCCGACACCAGGACCAGCGCGGCGACGGAGCGGGGCCCGAGCCGTACCGCTCGGGCCTGCCGGCCGGCCGTCATACGGCGCCCTCCAGGGCACCGGCCACCTGCGGAACGGTCAGCCACGGCAGCGGTGCGAGCACCTTCGCGACCTGCGGGGCGAACGACGGCGACGAGACCACCACCTCGTCGGTCGGACCGTCGGCGACCACCTCACCGTCCGCGAGGATCACCACCCGGTGCGCCAACTCGGCGGCCAGCTCCACGTCATGGGTGGCCAGGACGATGGCGTGCCCCTCGGCCGCGAGCGAGCGCAGCACCTCGACCAGGCGGGCCTTGGCGGCGTAGTCCAGGCCGCGGGTGGGCTCGTCGAGCAGGAGCAGGGGAGGCCGGGCGGTCAGCACGACCGCGAGGGCGAGCGCGAGCCGCTGGCCCTCCGACAGGTCCCGCGGATGCACCGAGTCCGGCACACCGGGCAGCAACTGCGCCACCAGCGCCCGGCAGCTGCCCGCGGGGGCGGCCGCGTCCCGGTCGGCCGCGGCGCACTCGGCGGCGACGGTGTCCGCGTAGAGCAGGTCACGGGGTTCCTGCGGCACCAGGCCGACCTGCCGCAGCAGCTCCCGCGGACCCGTCCGGTGCGGCACGACCCCGCCCACGCGCACGGCGCCGGACGACGGCTGGTGCATCCCGACGAGGGTGCCGAGCAGCGTGGACTTCCCCGCGCCGTTCCGCCCCATCAGGGCGACGGTCTCGCCGCGCCGGACGGACAGCTCCACCCGGTGCAGCGCCTCGATCCGCCCCCGGCGCACGCCGAGTCCGGTGACCTCGGCGACCGGCGCGGCCCCCGGGTCCGCCGCGGCGTCGACCGGCCGTGGTGGTGTGACGCCCGTCAGCCGCGTCCGCAGGGGAGCGGCCTTGCGGCGGGCGTCCCGTACGGACAGCGGGAGCGGGGACCAGCCGGCGAGCTTGCCCAGGGCCACCACCGGGGGATGGACCGGGGAGACCGCCATGACGTCGGCCGGTGCGCCCATGACCGGCGGTGCACCGGGAGCGGGAAGGAGAATGACCTGGTCGGCGTACTGGATCACGCGCTCCAGCCGGTGTTCGGCCAGCAGGACCGTGGTCCCCAGGTCGTGCACCAGACGCTGGAGGACGGAGAGCACCTCTTCGGCGGCGGCCGGGTCCAGCGCCGAGGTCGGCTCGTCCAGGACCAGGACCTTGGGGTGGGTGGTGAGCACCGAACCGATCGCCACCCGCTGCCGCTGACCGCCCGAGAGGGTGGCCAGGGCCCGGTCCCGCAGCTCGGCCAGGCCCAGCAGGTCGAGGGTCTCCTCGACCCGGCGGCGCATCACGTCCGGAGCGAGGCCCAGCGACTCCATCCCGTAGGCGAGCTCGTCCTCGACGGTGTCGGTGACGAAATGCGCCAGCGGGTCCTGGCCCACCGTCCCGACCACATCGGCCAGTTCGCGCGGCTTGTGGGTGCGGGTGTCCCGGCCGTCGACGGTGACCCGCCCGTGCAGCGTCCCCCCGGTGAAATGCGGGACCAGCCCGCAGACGGCGTTCAGCACCGTCGACTTGCCGACGCCGGACGGACCGACCAGGAGGCACAGCTCACCCTCCGGGACGGTCAGGTCCACCCCCTGGACGGCAGGCGCGGCGGCGTCCCCGTAGGTGACCGAGACCTGCTCGAACCGGATCACTGGCTGGGCTCCTTCTGGGCGGTCCGGGCGGTGGTGGTGGCCGCGGTGGTGACTGTGGCGGCCGGGGCCGGGGCCACGACGGCGGGGAGGAGGCCGACGAGCAGGGCGGCGGCGGGCCAGAGCGGCAGGACCGGGGCGGTGAGCGGGTAGGCGGGCGGGTGGAGCGCGGCGGGGGCGTAGCCGCCGGCCCAGATCGTCAGCCCGGCGACGGCGATGCCGGAGGCCGCCACCAAGCAGGCGCGCGGGCCCCACCGTTCGGGGCGGTAACGGGTGCGCACGGAACGGCGGCCGCCCAGCCACAGACCGGCCAGCGCCGCCGCCAGCCCGGCCAGGAGGAGGGGCAGCCCGTAGCCGGCCCCGGTGTCGCCGAGCAGGCCGTAGGTGCCCGCGCAGACGCCGAGCAGACCGCCGAGGGTGAGGGCGGAGGTGGTGTGCCGCACGGCACGCGGGACGCGGGCGCTACGGCCGTAACCCCGGGCGTCCATCGCCGCAGCCAGCGCCACCGAACGCTCCAACGCGCCCTCCAGCACCGGCAGTCCGACCTGGAGCAGCGCCGTGAAGCCCCGGTCGGGACGGCCGCGCAGCCGGCGGGCGGCCCGGAGCCGCTGGACGTCGGCGACCAGATTCGGGGCGAAGGTCATCGCGACGACCACGGCGACGCCCGCCTCGTACAGTGCGCCCGGCAGCGACTTCAGCAACCGGGACGGGTTGGCCAGCGCGTTGGCGGCGCCGACGCAGATCAGGAGGGTGGCCAGCTTCAGCCCGTCGTAGAGGGCGAAGACCATGCCCTCCGCGGTGACCCGGCCACCGATCCGGACGCCCTCGGCCCAGTCCGGCAGCGGCACTTCGGGCAGCGTGACGAGCGTGTGGGTACCCGGGATCGGCGAGCCGAGGACGAATGCGAAGACCAGCCGGATGCCGATCACCACCAGCCCGAGCTTCACGAACGCGCCGTACGAGCGGGCCCACGGCGCGTCCGTACGCCGCACCGCGACGACATATCCGGCCACCCCCACCAGCAGCCCGAGCAGCAGCGGATTGGTGGTCCGGGAGGCCGCGGTGGCCAGTCCGAGCGCCCACAGCCACCACGCGCCGGCGTGCAGCGCGGTGGTACGGGTCGCCTGTGGGGCCCTCATCCGCGCCGGCGGCGCGCCTGCCACCCGGCCGCCGCACCGAGGAGGAGGACGGCCGCACCGCCGCCGAGCAGACCCGCGGACGGGCCGCCGCCGGCGCCGTGAGCGTCGGCGGCCTTGTGGGTGTTGCCGTCACCGGAGCCGGCAGAAGGGGAGCGGGAACCGGAACCGGAGCCTCGATCAGGGTCCTTCACCTGGTCCGCGCAGCCCGATTCCGGGTAGCCGGCGATCCCGCACAGCAGCGCGTTGGAGTCGTAGCGCAGCGGCCGGGCGACCGCGGCCAGCGCCTCGCCGGCCGAGGCGTCCTCGGGCACCCGGGCACAGGCGGTCCGCGCCTTCGGGGGCCGCTCGCCGCCCGGGGCGTCCGCGGCGGTGCCGAAGTCAAGGACGATGCCGATCCGCTTGCGGCCGTCCTTGGCGGGCGTCGTGCCGCATACCGCGTCGAAGTCCGCGGCCGCACGCGGCTTTCCGGCCGCCGCGGAGTCCGCGCCGACGGTGAAGCGGAAGCCCTCGACCGCGCCGTCGGCCGGCCGCAGGGTGGCCGGTCCCTGGGTGGCGTACGCCCAGGAGCCGTCCTTGCCGCCGCCGTTCCAGAACGACCAGTAGCGGTACTCCTGTGCCTGGGCGGGGGCGGCGGCCGGACCGGTGAGGGTGCCGGCCACCAGCACCGCCGTCAGTGCCCGACGCATCAGAGGCCGTTCTTGCCGCGGTTCTTGCGGCCGCTCAGCAGGAAGCCGATGCCGGCGCCGATGGCCAGGCCGACGGCGACGACCCATACGACGCCCATGCCCCCGCCCTCGTCGCTCTTCGCGTCCTTCTGGGACTTCGTGGACTTCTCGGACACCGCGGCCGGCTTGGGACCGGTGGCGTTCAGGGCGGCCACCAGGTCGGTGCCGCCGAACGCGCGCGGGTCCGTGCCGGTGGCGTGCGCGGCGAGCACCAGCTGCGCGTACGCGGCCGGGCCGTTCTGCCGGGCCCAGCCGGCAGCGTTCTTCTCCAGCCACGCGAGCGGCCGCTGCGCGGCGGAGCGGTGGCCGCCGGCCGCCAGCGCCACCACGGCGTCGGCGGTGTTGCCGACGTCCGGCTGCTTCTCCGCACCCGGCATCGCCGACATCAGATGCTGGCCGTTCCTGCCGAGCTGAGCGACGAGGTAGGCGGCGCCGCCGTCCGCGGCCCGCGCCCGGTCCACCGCGGCCGCCCCCGCCTGCTTGCCCTTACCGGCGCCGCCCTCCTTACCGTCCTTGCAGGTCAGCGGCTTGACCGGAGCGTCGGTGGCACCGTTTGCAGGGGCGACGACAAAGCCCTTGCCGAGCGCGCCGGTCGCGGCCGCCGCGGTGGCATCGGCGTTCGGCGCCGCGCCCTTGAGCTGGAAGGTGAACGCGCCGTGGCCCTCCTCCTTGGCGTCGCAGCCCAGCCGGAAGGTGAGCAGCCCCTCGTACGGGGTCCTGCCGCCCTTCTTCGACGTGACCGACTCCGGCTTGTGACCGGCCGCCACCAGCGCGCCGATGACCACGGAGGTGGAGTTGGCGTCGCTGGGCGAACCGGGCATCGAGGGCCAGCCGCCGTCGTCGTTCTGCACCGACTTCAGCCACTCCACGGCCTTCGTCACGCTCTTGCCGTGCCCGCCGAGCGCGGCCAGCGCCTGCACCGCAGCGGCCGTCTGGTTGGTGTCCCGCATCGTCTTGGCGTCACACGCCTTGGCCGGGTCGGCCCGGAACGCGGGGTACGAACCGTCCGCGCACTGCTGCCCGACCAGCCAGTCCACCGCCGGGGCCGCGGGCCGCACACCCACCGTGTGCTGCGCCAGCAGCGCGAGCGACTGCCGCCAGACACCGTCGTACTGCGGGTCCTTGGTGCCGTACAGCCCGGCGGGCAGCTTCTGCGGGGACGGGGAAGGGGCGGCGAACGCGGCGGGGGCAGCGGCCGTGCCCAGTACCACCGCGGCCGCCAGCGCCGTGGCGGCGCGGCGCGCCAGGAAGGCGACGGGGTGCGTCGAAGGGGCCTGGTGAGCCATGGAAGCCATGGGGGCCATCGGGTCGGTGCCTCTCGGGTCGGGTCGCGGCGGTGCACGCAGCCGCGCCCGGCCCACCCACGCAGCGATCCTGCGATCGGGCGCGGTGGCACCGGGCTCGGCTCCGTATACCTCGACGGTGCCGCGCACCGGCGGTCCGCAGGTGGCGGTACCGGTGGCGCGAGCCTTGGCCGTGCCCCATCGGGTGCTCCGGCTCGTCCGGCCGGATCGCCGCGCGCGGCACGACCGGCCGTCCTCACGGATGGGGTGCCCCCGGGCTTGAGCGAAGCCGAGAGCCTGGGGAGGGTCAGCGCCGGTTTTCCACCGGCTTCCCCCGATCGGGTACGGATGACGTTGTCCCGCACACCTTAACCGGCCCCCGGCCGGGGGCCACCGGCGCGGGAGGGGCCCGGGGATGTGCTAGGGGGCCGGGGTCCCGCGGTCGCCGCGTACGGCGACGACGAAGGCAGCACGACCGTCCGCCCCGTCGCCACCGGCCTCACCGGCCCCCTCGCCCAAGGCCCGCCCGTACGACGCCGCGACCGTCTCGCGGGCGTACGTGCGCGGCCGCCAGCCGTGCCGGCCCAGCCAGTCGTCGGCCGGCTCGTCGAGGCCGCCCTGCCACAGGGCGCTGACCGCACGCATCGACGGCAGGGCACGGCCGCCGGCCATCATCGGGCTGTCGCGGAAGTCCCTGGAACCGGGGAGGGCGAGCCGGCTGCCCGGGGCGGACCGCTCGCCGATCGTGGTCAGCAGCCGGGCGGCCTCCGCCGCCGACAGATAGACCAGCAGGCCCTCGACGAGCCAGGCGGTCGGCTCGTCCGGCGCGAAGCCGGCGGCCCGCAGCGCTGTGGGCCAGTCCGTGCGCAGGTCGGCCGCGACGGCGGTACGCGCACACCGCGGCCGGGCGCCCTGCTCGGCCAGCACCCGCTCCTTGAAGGCCAGCACCTCCGGCAGGTCGACCTCGTAGAGGCGTACGCCGTCGGGCCACGGCAACCGGTAGGCGCGGGTGTCGAGGCCGGCGGCGGGCACCACCACCTGGCGAATGGTGTGTTCGCCGGCGGCCGCGGTCAGGTAGTCGTCGAAGAAACGGGTGCGCAGCACGATGTGCCGGAACATCCCGCGGTAGAACGCCTCCCGGTGGGCGGCGGGCACCTCCGCGTCGGCCGCCCGCGCGTCCGCGGCGGGTGACGGGGCGGCGGCCGCGAAGGCCGCGGCGTACGGGTCGTCGAACAGCCGGTCCGCGCGGGCACTTTCGGCCGCACGGATCCGGGCCACACCGAGTGCCGTGGCGGCGACGCCGCGCAATTCGCCCATGAGGGGCCTCCGGAGGTGAGGAAGGAGAAGCGGAACGGTGAGCAGGGTGGTGGCCAGGTTAACGAATTTAGTTGCCTGGGGCTACCGAATTCGTCTGGGTGGCTACACCGCCTGGTACCGCGCCGGACCCCCGTCCGCCGTCCGCTCCACCTGCTCCACCTGTCCCAGCTTCACCAGCCGGCGCAGATGGGCCTCCGCCTCCGAGACCGCGATGTTCCGCGACCCGTAAGGGATGTGCTCCCAGGGACGGTTCCACTCCATGCGCACCGCGAGCTCCCAGGGGGTGAGGGGTTCGCGGAGCAGTGCTCGCAGTCCGGAGAGCCGCTCTTCATGGTGAGCGATGAGCTCGCGTACGCGTCCGCCGGCATCGGTGAAGGCGTGCTGATGCGCGGGCAGGACCTCGGCGGGTGCGAGACGGGCGACGCGTGCGAGGGAGTCGAGGTAGTCGCCCAGCGGATCGGTGGCCGTGGCCTCGTCCGCGTCCGGGTCCTCGTACAGGCCGATGTGCGGGGTGATACCGGGGAGGAGATGGTCACCGGAGAACAGCCGCCCGAAGCCGCGCCCTTGACCGTGCCCGTCCTGCCGGGGGCCGCCACCGGCGCCGGCATCGGCAACGGTATCGGCACCGGCCCCCGGATGCTCCTCCTCCAGGTGCAGGCACACATGGCCCGGCGTATGGCCCGGCGTCCAGACGGCGCGCAGTCGGCGCCCCGGGAGGTCGAGCAGCTCGCCCGGGGCGATGTCGCGGTCCGGCAATGCCGCCTGCCGGCCCGGCGGTTGGCGGCCACTCCTCCCCTTGGCGCGGGCGTCCCGCAGTCGGGTCAGATGCTCGTCCGGAGCGCCCGCGGCGACGAGCTTGGCGATCAGGTGGTCGAGCCACTGCCCCGGTACGGCCGCGCGGGTGCGGCGTACGACGGCGGTGTCCGCGGCGTGCATCGCGATCCAGGCGCCGGACGCCGCACGCACCTTGGCGGAGAGTCCGTGGTGGTCGGGGTGGTGGTGGGTGATCAGTACGCCGTGGAGATCGGTGACGGCGAACCCGCAGGCGGTGACACCGGCCATCAGGGTGTCCCAGGAGTCCGGGTCGTCCCATCCGGTGTCGATCAGCACCGGCCCGCGGTCGGTCTCCAGGAGGTGGACGAGAGTGTGGCCGAGTGGATTGTCCGGGATGGGGACGGCGATGCTCCAGACCCCGCCCTTGTGGTCGATCGCCTGCGCGCCCATCGTGGTCCCCTCTCGTCGAAACCGTCCTCACTATAACTAGAACGAGTTTCAAGAGATCGAGTAAGTGCCCACTGTGTCCGGGGAGTTGACGGGGACCAGATTCGGTCTGCGCCGTGGACTCCTCCCACTGGAACTGGTAACAGTTCCTGATGCGGCAGAGCATCTGACGAACCGTCAGCAAGGTGCAGTAGTGGGTCAGGGATGCGCAGCAAAGGCGCGCAGTAGCGCCCTCGTCAACAGCAGGTCATTGTTATCGTCGGGAGGCGGCAGCCATGAGCGACCTCGTCGAGCACGGAAAGCTCTACATAGGCGGTGAGTTGGTCGAACCGGCCGGCCGGGACACGATCGAGGTCGTCTCGCCGCACACCGAGCAGGTCATCGGCCGGGTCCCGCACGCCTCGCGGGCCGATGTCGACCGTGCGGTGGCCGCGGCCCGCACCTCCTTCGCGTCCGGGGTGTGGGCGAACGCCCCGCTCGCGGACCGGATCGAGGTGGTGACCCGGATCAAGGACGCCTTCGCGGCGCGCAGCGAGGAGATCGCCAGGGTCATCAGCTCGGAGAACGGCACTCCGTACACCTCGGGCGTCATGGTGCAGTCGCTGGCCGCGGTGCTGGCCTGGGACGCGGCGCTCACGGTGGCCCGGGACTTCCCGTTCGAGGAGCGGCGGGCCGGGGTGCTGGGCCCGATCCTGGTGCGGCGGGAGCCGGCCGGGGTGGTGGCGGCCGTGGTGCCGTGGAACGTGCCGCAGTTCACCGCCGCCGCCAAGCTCGCGCCGGCGCTGCTGGCCGGGTGTTCGGTGGTGCTGAAGGTGTCACCGGAGACCCCGCTGGACGCGTACCTCCTCGCGGAGATCGCGACCGCGGCCGGGCTGCCGGAGGGGGTGCTCTCGATCCTGCCGGCGGACCGTGAGGTGAGCGAGTACCTCGTCGGGCATCCCGGCGTGGACAAGGTGTCGTTCACCGGGTCGGTGACGGCGGGCAAGCGGGTCATGGAGGTCGCGGCCCGGAACCTCAGCCGCGTCACGCTGGAGCTGGGCGGCAAGTCGGCGGCGGTGATCCTGCCGGACGCCGATCTGGACGCGGCGGTGGCCGGCATCGTGCCGTTCGCGTGGATGATCAACGGGCAGGCGTGCGTGGCACAGACCCGGATCCTCGCGCCGCGCAGCCACTACGACGAGATCGCCGAGCGCTTCACCGCGGCGGCGTCCGCGCTCACCGTGGGCGACCCGCTGGATCCGGCCACCGAGGTCGGCCCGCTGGTCGCCCGCCGGCAGCAGCAGCGCTCGTTGGACTACATCGCGCTCGGCCAGAAGGAAGGCGCCAAGGTCCTGGCGGGCGGCGGCCGGCTGAAGGCGCAGGCCACCGGCTGGTACGTCGAGCCGACGCTCTTCGGCGAGGTCGACAACGGCATGCGGATCGCCCGGGAGGAGATCTTCGGCCCGGTGATCTGCCTGCTGCCGTACGAGGACGAGGCGGAGGCGGTACGGATCGCCGACGACTCCGACTACGGGCTGTCCGGCTCGGTGTGGACGGGCGACGTCGAGCGCGGGATCGACGTGGCGCGGCGGGTGCGGACCGGTACGTACTCGGTGAACACCTTCAGCATCGACATGCTCGGGCCGTTCGGCGGCTACAAGCACTCCGGGATCGGGCGTGAGTTCGGGCCCGAGGGGTTCGGTGAGTATCTGGAGCACAAGATGATCCACCTGCCGGCGGGTGCGTGATGGCGGACGCGGAGGGGCGGACGGCGGCGCGGTGGCGGGTGGAGGTCGACCGGGGCGTGTGCATCGGGTCGGGGATGTGTGTCGGTGCGGCGCCGGACGGCTTCCGGCTGGACACCGCGCGGCAGTCCCGTCCGGTGGCGACGGAGACCGAACCCGGCGAGCGCGTACTGGCGGCGGCCGAGGGGTGCCCCGTGGAGGCGATCACGCTCACCGAGGCGGACAGCGGGGCGGCGGTGTTCCCTCCGGAGGAATGAGTCCTCCCTTTCGTGAGCGAGGGGGGCCAGGGGGAGGCGCCCCCTAGCTGCCCGCCCCCGGTGACGTCACGTCGATCAACCGGCAGACCGTTTCGATGTCGATCTTGACCTGGGCGATCGAGGCGCGGCCGGAGAGCCAGGTGATCAGGGCCGAGTGCCAGGTGTGCTCGATGACGCGGACCGCGGAGAGCTGTTCGGGGGTGGGCGGGCCGTCCAGGCGCATCGCGTCGAGGATGATCGCCGTGGTCAGCCGGGAGACCGTGTCGACCTCGGGGCTCACCGAGCGGTCGGCGAAGGTCAGGGCGCGGACCATGGCGTCCGCGAGGTGCGGTTCGCGCTGCAGGGCGCGGAACGCCCGCATCAGGGTCTGGGCGACCCGGGCGCCCGGGTCCTGCTCGGACGGCGGGCGCTTGCGCAGCGTCTCGTGCATGTGCTGGAGCTGGTCCTGCATGGTGGCGACCAGCAGGTGCACCTTGGACGGGAAGTAGCGGTAGAGGGTGCCGAGCGCGACGCCCGAGGACTCGGCGACCTCGCGCATCTGTACGGCGTCGAAGCCGCCACGGGAGGCCAGTTTGGCGCTGGTGTGCAGGATGCGGCGGCGCCGGGCCTCCTGACGCTCGGTCAGGGGAGGACTCGCGGGAAGCGCCGGCCTGGCTGCCTTGGATTCCGTAGTCATTGTTCCCATTCCATGGCTGTTCCGTGGCCGTTGGTGGCGTTCTGTCCGCGATGTGGTGAGTGCCGCTGCCGCGACCGGCACAGCATGGCAGGGGGTCGGGTGGTGGCGCGAATCACCTGGTGCGGCTCTTTTCGCATCGTTCTCGGCCGGTAGATTCGAAGCTCGGTGAACTGATCAGTAGCCCAGCAGTTCTGAAACTTGTTCTAGATTACCGCCAGCGGTTACGCTCCGGCGAAAGTCCAGTGAGAAGGGGGCCGAGCGTGACCGCAGAGGCCGTTCAGGCAGCCGCGCCTCGCCCCGCCGAGGACTCCTCGGCCGCCGGCCCGAGTGACGGTGGGCGCCCGGAGCGCGCCGCGACCACCACCTCACGGGACCACGGGCGCCCCCTGCGCATCGCGATGCTCACGTACAAGGGGAACCCGTTCTGCGGCGGTCAGGGCGTCTACGTCCGCCACCTCTCGCGCGAACTGGCCCGGCTCGGCCACACCGTCGAGGTGATCGGCGCCCAGCCCTATCCGGTCCTCGACGAGGGCGTGCGGCTGACCGAGCTGCCGAGCCTGGACCTCTACCGCCAGCCGGACCCGTTCCGCACGCCGAGGCGCGGCGAGTACCGCGACTGGATCGACGCCCTTGAGGTGGGCACGATGTGGACCGGCGGCTTCCCCGAGCCGCTGACCTTCTCGCTGCGCGCCCGGCGGCATCTCGCGGCCCACCGCGGGCGGTTCGACGTGGTCCACGACAACCAGACCCTCGGCTACGGCCTGCTCGGCGGCCCCGGCGCGCTCGGCGCCCCGCTGGTCACCACGATCCACCACCCCATCACCGTCGACCGCCGGCTCGACCTGGCCGCCGCCACCGACTGGAAGCGCCGCGCCTCGGTCCGCCGCTGGTACGGCTTCACCAGGATGCAGAAGCGGGTCGCCCGCCGGCTGCCGTCCGTGCTGACCGTCTCCGGCTCCTCCCGCCAGGAGATCGTCGACGACCTCGGGGTCCACCCCGAGCGGATCCACGTGGTCCCCATCGGCGCCGACACCGACCTCTTCTCGCCGGACGCATCCGTCCCCGAGGTGCCGGGCCGGATCGTCACCACCTCCAGCGCCGACGTCCCCCTCAAGGGCCTGATCCACCTCGTCGAGGCGCTCGCCAAGGTGCGCACCGAGAACCCCGACGCCCATCTGGTGGTCGTCGGCAAGCGCGCCGACGACGGACCGGTCGCCGCCGCCATCGAACGACTCGGGCTGGCCGGTGCCATCGAGTTCGTCAAGGGCATCAGCGACCCCGAACTCGTCGATCTCGTACGCAGCGCCCAGATCGCCTGTGTGCCCTCCCTCTACGAGGGGTTCTCGCTGCCCGCCGCCGAGGCGATGGCCACCGGCACCCCGCTGCTCGCCACCACCGGCGGCGCCATCCCGGAGGTCGCCGGGCCGGACGGCGAGACGTGTCTGGCGGTGCCGCCGGGCGACGCCGGCGCCCTGGCGGCCGGGCTGCTGCGGCTCCTCGGCGACCCGGAGCTGCGCCGCCGGCTGGGCACGGCCGGCCGGGAGCGGGTGCTGGCCCGCTTCACCTGGCGTCAGGCCGCCCTCGGCACCGCCGAGCGCTACCGCGAGGCCATCGCCCTCCAGGGCAGCCGGTCCGCCGCCGCCCACAGATAGCTCCGTCACCTCGCCGGCGCCGCCTCCCGGGCGCCCCGCCGCCGTTTGCCGCACCACCGCCACCCACCGCCGGACGAAAGCAGAACGCCGTGCTGACCGTCGACTTCTCCCGATTCCCGCTCGCTCCCGGCGACCGCGTGCTCGACCTGGGCTGCGGCGCCGGCCGGCACGCCTTCGAGTGTTACCGGCGCGGTGCGCAGGTCGTCGCCCTCGACCAGAACGGCGACGAGATCCGTGAGGTCGCCAAGTGGTTCGCCGCGATGAAGGAGGCGGGCGAGGCCCCGGCGGGCGCGTCCGCCACCGCCATGGAGGGCGACGCGCTGAACCTGCCGTTCCCCGACGACAGCTTCGACGTCGTCATCATCTCCGAGGTCATGGAGCACATCCCCGACGACAAGGGCGTGCTCGCCGAGATGGTGCGGGTGCTGCGCCCCGGCGGCCGGATCGCCGTCACCGTGCCGCGCTACGGCCCGGAGAAGATCTGCTGGGCGCTCAGCGACGCCTACCACGAGGTCGAGGGTGGCCACATCCGCATCTACCGGGGCGACGAACTCCTCGGCAAGATGCGCCAGGCCGGCCTGGAGCCGTACGGCACGCACCACGCCCACGGGCTGCACAGCCCCTACTGGTGGCTCAAGTGCGCCTTCGGGGTGGACAACGACAAGGCGCTGCCGGTGCAGGCGTACCACAAGCTGCTGGTCTGGGACATCATGAAGAAGCCGCTGGCCACCCGGCTCGCCGAGCGGGCCCTCAACCCCGTCATCGGCAAGAGCTTCGTCGTCTACGCCACCAAGCCGCACCTGCCGGAGGCGGCCGCCGCCGACGAGGCGGGCGGGTCCGACGAGGCCCGGAAGACCGCCAGGCCCGCCGCCAAGTCCTCGGCGAAGACCACCGCCAAGGCCACCGCCAAGAACTCCGCCAAGTCCACCGCCGGGGCCGCCAAGTGACGAGTCCCGGGCGTACCGAACGGCTCGTCCTGCCGGGGGTGCTCACCGCCGAGGAGGCCGCCCGTACGGTCGAGGGCATCCTCGCGACCCAGCGCACGGACGGCGCCATCCCGTGGTTCCGGGGTCACCACCTCGACCCGTGGGACCACACCGAGGCCGCCATGGCCCTGGACGCGGCCGGCGAACACGAGCGCGCCGAGGCCGCGTACGACTGGCTGGTGCGGCACCAGAACCCGGACGGGTCCTGGTACGCGGCCTACGCCGACGGGGACGCCGAGGCGCCCACCGACCGCGGCCGGGAGACCAACTTCTGTGCCTACATCGCGGTCGGCGTCTGGCACCACTACCTGTCCACCGGCGACGAGGCCTTCCTCGACCGGATGTGGCCCGCGGTCCACGCCGCGATCGAGTACGTCCTCGAACTGCAGCAGCCCGGTGGGGAGATCGGCTGGAAGCGCGAGGACGACGGGACCCCGGTCCGCGACGCGCTGCTGACCGGCTCGTCCTCCATCTACCAGGCGCTGCGCTGCGCGCTGGCGCTCGCCGAACAGCGCGAGGAGCCGCAGCCCGACTGGGAGCTGGCGGCCGGCCGGCTCGGCCACGCGATACGCAGCCATCCCGAGCGGTTCCTGGACAAGGCCCGCTACTCCATGGACTGGTACTACCCGATCCTCGGCGGCGCGGTCCGCGGCCAGGCGGCCCGGGACCGGATCGACGCCGATTGGGACCGCTTCGTGGTGCCCGGCCTGGGCGTGCGCTGCGTACTGC
This sequence comes from Streptomyces sp. NPDC048197, assembly GCF_043202395.1. Classification (NCBI taxonomy): domain Bacteria; kingdom Bacillati; phylum Actinomycetota; class Actinomycetes; order Kitasatosporales; family Streptomycetaceae; genus Streptomyces; species Streptomyces sp. NPDC048197. The sequence goes on along the minus strand of NZ_JBIDAJ010000056.1, from coordinate 10,659 downwards.
CCAACCCCTGGGTCACCGGCGGCGAGAGCGCGGAACTGGCGCTCGCGCTGTGGGCGATGGGGGAGTCCGAACGGGCCGTTGCGATCCTCAAGTGGATCCAGCACCTGCGGGCCGAGGACGGCATGTACTGGACCGGCTACGTCTTCGACGACGACGCGATCTGGCCGCGCGAATGCACCTCCTGGACGGCCGGTTCGCTGCTGCTCGCGGTGGCGGCCGTGGGCGGTGACGAGGCGACCACCCTCGTGTTCGGCGGCGAACGGCTGCCGACGGGGCTCGACCCGGACTGCTGCCGGTAGGCGCGACGCGGCATCGGCCGCACGGCATCGGCGGACCCGGCGCGCCGTAAATGAGGACACCCCGGGTCCGCCATGCGCATTACTGTGCGGTCCATGACTCTCCAAGGCTCCCTCACCCACGAGGAATACTGCGCCCAACTCCTCGCCGAGACCGACGGGTTCCGGAAGATCGTGCGCAGCGCCGATCTCTCGGCGACCGTGCCGACCTGCCCCGACTGGACGCTCGCCGATCTCGCCCGGCACGTCGGGGGTGCGCATCGCTGGGTCGGCACGCTCGTCGCCACCCGCGCCTCCGAGAACGTCGATGATGCGGACGTCCCCGAGGGCGACGGGCCCGAGGGCGACGACTCGGCGGCGCTGGACGCCTGGCTGGCGGCGGGTGTCGAGCAGACCGTGGCCGCGCTGCGGGAAGCCGGGCCCGATACCAAGGTGTGGAGCTGGACGACGGCCCACCACGCGGGATTCTGGGCCCGCCGGATGGTCCACGAGACGGCCATCCACCGCGCCGATGCCGCGCTGACCGCCGGCGTCCCCTTCGACCTCCCGGCGCCGGTCGCCGCGGACTGTCTGGAGGAGTGGCTGCAGATCGGTGAACTGCCGATGGTGGTGGCCCGCTTCGCCGAGCGCGGGCGCGAGGCGTTCGGCCCCGGCCGGACGATCCACGTCCACGCCACCGACGCCCCGCCCGAGCTGGACGCCGAGTGGCTGCTCGACCTCACGGGAGAGGCGCCCACCCACCGCCGCACCCACGAGAAGGCGGCGGTCGCGCTGCGCGGCAGCCTCACCGATGCCCTCCTGGTCCTCTACCGCAGGCTGCCCGCCGACAGCGACCGGGTGGAGGTGCTGGGCGAGCGTGCGGTGCTCGACCAGTGGCTTCAGTGGGCGAGCTTCGGGTGAGCGGCCGGCCGGGCTTTTCTCAGGAGTTCAGCTCGGCCAGCACCCGTAGCGTATGCGGGTCCGGCGCCGTCACCAGGAGGTCGGTGACCGGGCCCGTACGCCACAACTCCAGCCGCCGGGCGATCCGTTCGCGCGGGCCGACCAGCGAGATCTCGTCCGCGAAGGCGTCCGGTACGGCCAGCACCGCCTCCTGCTTGCGGCCCTGGAGGAACAGGTCCTGGATCCGCCGCGCCTCGGCCTCGTATCCCATCCGTGCCATCAGATCGGCGTGGAAGTTCCTGGCCGCATGGCCCATCCCGCCGATGTAGAAGCCGAGCATCGCCTTGACGGGCAGCAGCCCCTCGGCGACGTCGTCGCAGACCACGGCGCGCGCCATGGGGGCGATCAGAAAGCCCTCGGGAGCATCCGCCAGCGACGCCGTATAGACGTCGGTGCGCCGCGGCGACCAGTACAGCGGCAGCCAGCCGTCGGCGATCCGGGTGGTCTGCGCGATGTTCTTCGGCCCCTCCGCGCCCAACAGGACGGGCAGATCGGCGCGCAGCGGGTGGGTGATGGGCTTGAGCGGTTTGCCCAGGCCGGTGCCGTCCGGGCCGCGGTAGGGGAGCGGATGGAACAGCCCGTCGGACACCACCGGCCCCTCGCGGCGCAGCACTTGGCGGACCACGTCCACGTATTCGCGGGTGGCGGTCAGCGGGCTCTTGGGGAACGGCCGCCCGTACCACCCCTCGACGACCTGCGGCCCGGACAGCCCCAGGCCCAGCAGCATCCGCCCCCCGGACAGATGGTCCAGCGTCAGTGCCTGCATGGCGGTGGCGGTGGGCGTACGGGCGGCCATCTGCGCGATGCCGGTGCCGAGTTTGATCCGCGAGGTGTGCGCGGCGATCCAGGTGAGGGCGGTGAACGCGTCCGAGCCCCAGGCCTCCGCGGTCCACACCGAGTCGTAGCCGAGGCGCTCGGCCTCGCGGGCGAGTTCGAGGTGCCGGGGGTCGGGGCCGCGGCCCCAGTAGCCCAGTGCCAGACCGAGTCGCATGGCGACCGCCTCTCTTCCAGGCCTCCTCAAGTGAATTGACGAACCGTCAGTTCACTGTCGTGCGCCGCACTGTACGGCCGGTGTGCGGGCAGCGCAACGGCCCCCCGCCGGAAGGCGAGGGGCCGTGGAAGGACCGCTGGGGGACGGTGGGCGGCGGGTCAGCCGCGCTGGATGCCGGTGGTGTCCTGCAGGACACCGCGGCGGCCGTCCTGGGTCTGCGCGATCAGTGCCTGGCCGCGCTGCTCCACCGCCAGGTACCAGGTGCCGGGCGCGAGTTCGGCGATCGGCGAGGGCGAACCGTCCTCGCCGTACAGCGGGCGGGCGACCGGGACCGCGAACCAGAACGGGGCGAAGTCCGCCGGGGCGCCGGCCACGGGGGTCGCGCCCGCCGCGCCGCCGGCCGTGGCGTCGGCCGCCGGCTGACCGGGCGTCTGGCCGGTCTGCTGCTGGCCGCCCGGACCCGGGTAGCCGTAGCCCTGGCCCGCCGCCTGCTGCTGGGCGCCGGGGTAGCCGTAGCCCGGGTTGGGGCCCGCGCCGTACGGGGCGGCCGGCGGCTTGGGCGCGCCGATCAGCTCGGCCTTCAGCGCCGGGACGAGCGGACCGGCGACCGCGCCGCCGGCCAGCACCAGCGCGGCGATCAGACCCACGATCAGGCCGGCGCCCGCGCTGGGGGCGTCGATGATGGACCAGAAAGCCGTCCACGCCGCGAAGATGGTCAGCGCCACGCCGAACTGGCCGAGGTCCAGACCGGCGACCTTGCGCTGCTGCGGCAGTGCACGGCTGATGACGATGATCGCCGCACCGATCACACCGGCCAGGTAGATGCTCATGAGCATGGAGACGGAGCTCCAGGCGTTGGAGCTGCTGTAGTCCTGCGCCTCGCAGTACTTGGCGTACGGGCCGGTGCAGTCCGGGGCGCCGGTGAGGCCGAGGAACGAGGCGATGAACAGCAACACCGCTGCTCCGATCACCACGCCGTCGCCTCTAGTGAGGGAGCGGATGTTCACGTAAGGGTCCTTTGTCTCTTTCGTGGTCTATTCGTCGCTGTCGCGGTGCGCGCGGTGCGAGGCACGGCGGTGACCACCCATCGTAAAGGGGAACCTATCGCCGAATCCGGCGGGTCGGCCTGTTGGTTTCGATGCGTTATCGGCCGGGGTCGCGGACGTCGTGGGTGGTCAGCGGGTCAGGAAGTCCGTAATGCCCTCGGTGATCCCACGGGCCGCTTTTTGCCGCCACCCTCCGTCGGTCAATTGCGCGGCGTCCTTGGCGTCGCGCATATTGCCGCACTCGATGAACACCTTCGGCACCGTGGAGAGGTTGAGCCCGCCGAGATCGCCGCGGACGTCCAGTCCGGTGCCGTCGCCGATGTAATTGGACCGCGAACTTCCGGTTACCGCCCGGAAGCGGTCGGCCAGCCGCTCGCCCAACTGCCGCGACGGGCCGGTGATCGCGGTGGTGTCCGCCGGGCCGGCGGTGACCCGGGCGGGCAGGATGACGTGGAAGCCGCGGTTGCCGGCGGCCGAGCCGTCGGCGTGGATGGAGACCGCGGCGTCCGCGTGCGCCTTGTTGCCGATCGCCGCACGCTCGTCCACACACGGCCCGTACGACCGGTCGCCGTCCTGGGTGAGGACGACCTTGGCGCCCTGGTGCTCCAGGAGGGTGCGGACCCGGCGGGCCACGTCCAGGGTGAAGGACGCCTCCGGGTAGCCGTCGTTGGTGGCGGTGCCGGTGGTGTCGCACTCCTTGCGGGCGGTGCCGATGTTCACCAGCCGGGCGATCTGCCCGGTGTGCCGGCCGTTGTGCGGATTGTGCCCGGGATCGATCAGCACGGTCCTGCCCTTGAGGCTGCCGTGCGGATCGCCCTTGCCGTTCGGGTGAGGGGTGGCGCCGTGGCCCGTACCCCGGTCCGGGGCGCCGGTCCCGTTGCCGCCGCCGGTGGCGCTGCCCGCCGTCCGGCCGGGCGCCGGCGAGCCGTGCCGGGCCGTCGGGCCGCCGTGGCCGCCCGCCTGCCGCCAGAACAGCCAGCCGCCGACGGCGACCAGGGCCACGGCGGCCAGCACCAGGAGTACGGTGCCGCGCCGGCGGCGGGGCGGGGGGAAGGTGCTGCCGTTCGACATCTCCGCGATGGTAGCCCGCGGCCCGGATCAGATGCCGGGGCCGGTGCGCCGCAGCACCCGCAGCGTCCCCTGCGCCGAGACCTCGGTGAACGCTCCGGACGCCAGCGCGCGCAGATGGATCCGGTACGGCGCCTGGCCGGTGAACTCGTCCTCGGGGTGCGGATGCACGTCGTGGATGACCAGCAGCCCGTCCTGCGCCACGTGCGGCGCCCAGCCCTCGTAGTCGGCGGTGGCGTGCTCGTCGGTGTGCCCGCCGTCGATGAAGACCAGCCCGACCGGCCGCCCCCACACGGCCGCGGCCTGCGGGGAACGGCCCACGATCGCGATGACGTGGTCCTCCAGCCCGGCCGCGTGCAGGGTCCGGCGGAACGTGGGCAGGGTGTCCATCCGGCCGACCTCGGGGTCCACCACGGACGGGTCGTGGTAGTCCCAGCCGGGCTGCTGCTCCTCGCTGCCCCGGTGGTGGTCCACCGTGACGGCCGTCACCCCGGCGGTCCGGGCCGCACCGGCGAGCAGCAGGGTGGACCGGCCGCAGTACGTGCCGACCTCCACCAGCGGCAGCCCCAGCCGCGCCGCCCCGGCCGCCGCCGCGTACAGCGCGAGGCCCTCGTCCACGGGCATGAAGCCCTTCGCCGCCTCGAACGCGGCGAGGATCTCCGGCTGCGGGGCGGTCGGCGCCGTGGGAGCGGGCATGGGCTTCCTCCTGGTGGTGCGGTGGGAGGGCTCATCGTGCCGTACGGGCCGGAGGTGGCCGTGCGGGGGTGCGCATTTCGTGCGGCTTTCCGGCCGGCCGGGCGGTGCGGGGGAGTGGCGCCGGCGGATTCCCGGCCGTTCCCGCCGGTTTATCGCCGGACGTTTCCCGGATGTCCGGAAACGGGAAAGGTGCGGGACTCGCAGGGGTGGAAACCGTGCGGGCGGGAAACCGCCGGGCGGGCGAATGGCATTCCGTACCGGAATTCACCGGACCGTTTCCTGTCCGCCGCCGGACGTTCCCCGCGGCAGCCCCGCGGCATCCCCCGCCGCGTTCCGCCGGGCGGAACATTCCGGCCCATCTGACCTTCCGTCAGATTGGAACGTGTTCTAGTCTGCCCCGCATGGGCATCGGAATCACACCGGACCACCGCGACCTGGCCGAGGCGGCGGGCGGCTGGGCCCGCCGGGCCGTACCGCCCGAAGAGGTCCGCAAACTTCTCGACACCGCCCCCACCCGCCCCGGGCGCCCCGCCTACTGGGACGGCCTCGCCGCCCAGGGCCTGCTCGGCCTCCACCTCCCCGAGGCCGACGGCGGGGGCGGCGGCGACCTGCTGGACCTCGCCGTGGTCCTCGAGGAAATGGGCCGCGCGGCACTCCCCGGCCCCTACCTGCCCACCGTTCTCGCCGCCGCACTGCTCCACCACGGCGGCGCACACCGGCACCTCGTACGGGCCCTGGCCACCGGCGAACTGATCGGTGCCGTGGCGCTCACCCCCGGCACGCTCACCGCCACCAGAATGCCCGACGGTTACCTCCTCGACGGCACCGCGCCGCCGGTCCTCGCCGGGGCCGACGCCGACCTCCTCGTGCTCGCCGCGCGGACCGCCACCGGGACCGTCCACCTCGCCGTCGACGCCGCGGCGCTGACCGTACGCGTCCAGGACAGCGCCGACCCGACCCGGCCCACCGCCGAGATCCGGGCCGACCGCGTCCCGGTGCCCGGGGACCGGCTGGTGGCGATCGACGACGCGCTCGTCCGCGACCTCGCCGGGGTGCTGTACGCGGCCGAGAGCTGCGGGACGGCGGCCTGGGCCCTCGCCACCGCCACCCAACACGCCCGGGTCCGGGAGCAGTTCGGCCGCCCCATCGGCCAGTTCCAGGCCGTCAAGCACCTCTGCGCCGACCTGCTCGTCCGCTGCGAACAGGCCCGCGCCCTGGTGTGGGACGCGGCCCGCGCCCACCGCGAGCCGCCCGAGGTCCGCGGCCTGGTCGCCGCCCTCGCCACCGCCACCGCCCTCGACGCGGCCTTCAGCTGCGCCAAGGACTGCATCCAGATCCTCGGCGGCATCGGCTTCACCTGGGAACACGACGCCCATCTGCACCTGCGCCGGGCGACCGTGGCCCGCCAGCTGCTCGGCGCCGGCGACACCCACCGGCTGCGCGCCGCCGCCCACGCCGCCGCCGGCGCGCGCCGCCCGCTGAGCCTCGAACTCCCCGCAGAGGCCGAGCAGTTCCGCGCCGAGGCCCGCGAGGTCATCGACCGGGTGCGCGGCCTGGACCCCGCCGCCGTACGCCGCGAGCTGGCCCCCACCGGATACGCCGCACCGCACCTCCCCCCGCCCTACGGGCTCGGCGCCGGCCCCGTCCAGCAGCTGGCCGTCCAGCAGGAACTGGCCGCCGCCGGGGTCACCGTCAGCGACCTGGGCATCGCCACCTGGGTGGTGCCCTCCCTCCTCGCCCACGGCACCGCCGCGCAGCAACAGCGCTATCTGATGCCGTCGCTGCGCGGGGAGATGCGGTGGTGCCAGCTGTTCTCCGAACCGGAGGCCGGCTCGGACCTGGCCGGCCTGCGCACCCGCGCCGAGCGGGTGGACGGTCCCGACGGCCCCGGCTGGCGGATCAACGGGCAGAAGGTGTGGACCTCGGCCGCCCAGTGGGCCGACCACGGCATCCTGCTCGCCCGCACCGACCCGGACGCCCCCAAACACAAGGGGCTGACCTTCTTCGTCGTCGACATGAAGACCCCCGGCATCGACGTCCGCCCGCTGAAGGAGATCACCGGCGAGGCGCTCTTCAACGAGGTCTACTTCGACGACGTACTGCTGCCGGCCGACGCCGTGGTCGGCGAGACGGGCAACGGCTGGAAGGTGGCCCGCACCACCCTGGACAACGAACGCGTCCACATGGCCGACCAGTTGACCTTCGACACCGGACTGACCGCACTCCTGGACCGCACCGCCGGCCTCGACGCCTCGGTACGGGCCCGGGTGGGCGCCCTGGCCGCCGAGGCGCACGCCCTGGCCTGCCTCACCCTGCGCACCACGCTCCAGCAGCTCTCCGGCCTCGAACCGGGCGCCGGCGCCAGCATCCGCAAGCTGGTCCAGACCCCGCACCAGCAGAAGGTCGCCGAACTGGCGCTGGAACTGCTCGGCCCGGACGGCGCGGTGCGCGAGGGCGCCGGCGAACGCGCCCTGCACGGCTTCCTGATGTCGCGCTGCCTGACCATCGCCGGCGGCACCACCCAGGTGCAGCGGAACGTCGTCGCCGAACGGCTGCTCGGCCTGCCCCGCGACCCGGAGCCCCGCCCTCTCATCTGACGACCAGCCTTCAGTTGCTTTCACCCCTTCATCCGGCCCCGCACGATGCCGGTGACTCACCAGGAGGACCTGTATGGCAGGCACGGCGTACCTCGTCGGCGTAGGGATGACGCACTTCGAGAAGCCCGAGACCCGCGAGTGGCAGTACTGGGACATGGCCAAGGAGGCGGGCGAGGCGGCGCTCGCGGACGCCGGGATCGGCTACGACGCCGTCGAGCAGGTGCCGGTCGGCTTCTGCCACCAGCCGTCCACGGCCGGCCAGCGCGCCGCGTACGAGCTGGGCCTGACCGGTGTCCCCGTCTACAACGTCAACAACAACTGCGCGACCGGCTCGACCGCGCTGATGATGGCCCGCCAGTTCGTCGCCTCGGGCCTCAACGACTGCGTACTGGCACTCGGCTTCGAGAAGATGAAGCGCGGCGCGCTGGGCGGCGGTGCGGCGGGAGGTGATTTCGCCGCTTCCCCGGTCGCCCGCCACTACGGCGTCATGGCGGCCGCGCACGGCTTCGAGCGGACCCCGCCCACCGCCCAGATCTTCGGCAACGCGGCCCGCGAGCACATGGCGAGGTACGGCACCACGGCCGAGCAACTGGCCGCGGTCGGCGCCAAGAACCACCGGCATTCCGCGCACAACCCCCGCGCCCAGTTCCAGGACGTCCACACGGTCGAGGAGGTGCTGGCCGCCAAGGTCATCCACCGCCCGCTGACCAAGCTCCAGTGCTCGCCGACGTCCGACGGCGCGGCCGCGGTGGTGGTCGCCTCCGAGCGCTTCGTCCGGGCGCACGGTCTGGCCGACCGGGCGGTGGAGATCGTTGCCCAGGCGATGACCACCGACACCCAGGAGAGCTTCGCCTCCGGTTCCTGCATCGACGTCGTCGGCAAGCCGATGTCGCGGGCCGCCGCCCGGCAGGTCTACGAGGCGTCCGGGCTCGGCATCGAGGACGTGGACGTCATCGAGCTGCACGACTGCTTCTCGATCAACGAGTTGCTGACCTACGAGGCGCTGGGCATGTGCGCGGACGGCGAGTCGGGGAAGCTGGTCGCCGACGGAGCCACCACGTACGGCGGCCGCTGGGTGGTCAACCCGTCCGGCGGCCTGATCTCGAAGGGCCACCCCCTGGGCGCGACCGGCCTGGCCCAGGCCGCCGAACTCGTCTGGCAACTCCGCGGCACGGCCGGCGCCCGCCAGGTCCCCGACGCCCACGTGGGCCTGGCCCACAACATCGGCCTGGGCGGCGCGGCGGTGGTGACGTTGCTGCGGAGGTGAGGGCGGATTTCCCCCGAGCCCCCTCCCGCCCCCTTCCTCCCCCCGCCCCCTCCGCCCACCGACCTAGGTCCCCGGTCAGGTGGTGTATGCACCCATATTCCGATGCGGGGGGTGTGGGGCGGGTGCGAGCATGGTCCGCATGCCCCCGATAGCCGAGTCCGCCACCCTGTCCACGACCTCCCGCCGGAGCGCCGCACCGGCCTGGCTGGTGATGCTGCTGGTCTGCGCCGGACAGTTCCTGGTCGTCCTGGACGTCTCCGTGGTGAACGTGGCGCTGCCCGCCGTACGGACCGGTCTGGGGCTGAGCGAGCTGGGGCTGCAGTGGATCGTCAACGCGTACGTGATCACCTTCGCCGGCTTCATGCTGCTCGGCGGCCGGGCCGCCGACCTCTTCGGCCGTAAGCGGATCTTCGTCCTCGGGCTGGCGTTGTTCACCGTCGCGAGCCTGGGCGGCGGTCTGGCGCAGCAGCCCTGGCAGCTGATCGCGGCGCGTACGGTCCAGGGCGTCGGCGCCGCCGTGCTCTCGCCGGCCACCCTCACCATCCTCACCACGTCGTTCCCGGCCGGCCCGGCCCGGACCCGCGCGATCGCCACCTGGACCGCGGTCGGCGCCGGCGGGGGCGCGGTGGGCGGTCTGGTCGGCGGGGTGCTCACCGAGTACCTGTCGTGGCGCTGGGTGCTGCTGATCAACGTGCCGGTCGGGGCACTGGTGCTGACCGGTGCGGTGCTGTGGCTCAGCGAGAGCCGGCAGGGCGCCGCCCGACGGCTCGACGTGCCCGGTGCACTGCTGGTGACCGGCGGGCTGGGACTGGTGGCCTACGGGATCGTGCAGACCGAGACGGACGGTTGGGCGTCGGCGTCCGCGCTGCTGCCGCTGGCCGCCGGGCTGGTCGTGATCGCGGCCTTCCTCGCCGTCGAGGCGCGGGCCAAGGCGCCGCTGATGCCGCTGGGGCTGTTCCGGCTGCGCCCGGTGTCCTCGGCGAACGCGGCGATGGTGCTGGCCGGCGCCGCGATGTTCTCGATGTGGTACTTCCTGTCGCTCTACGTCCAGAACGTGCTCGACTACAAGCCGCTGCAGGCGGGGCTCTCCTTCATCCCGCACTCGCTGTCCATCGTCCTGGGTTCCAAGATCGGGCCGCGGCTGATGAACCGGCTGGGCGCCAAGACCCTGGCCGTCACCGGTGCGGTGATCTCCGCGTCCGGCATGGTCTGGCAGGGCACGATGGACGTCAACGGGACGTACCTCGGCACGATCCTCGGTCCCGGCATCCTGATGGCACTGGGCGCGGGCCTGACCGCCACCCCGGTCGCCGCCATCGCCACCTCCGGCGCCGACCCGGCCGACCAGGGCCTGGTCTCCGGTCTGATCAACACCTCCCGGCAGATGGGCGGTGCCCTGGGCCTGTCGATCCTGTCCACCGTCGCCGCCTCCCGGATCGAGGCGGGCCACGGCGCGAAGGCGGCCCTGGCGGACGGCTACGGGCTGGCCTTCCAGGTCGGCTCGGGAGTGCTGCTGGCCAGCATCCTGCTGATGCTGCTCGCCCTGCCGCGACGCCGCGCGGACGTGGCCAACGACTAGGAGATGTCTTCAAATGTCACGCCCACATCAGGAGCGAGGCGAGGGTGACGGCGGCCTGGTAGGACTCGGTGGTCTTGTCGTAGCAAGTGGCGATGCCGCGCCACTGCTTCAAGCGGTTGAAGCAGCGTTCGACCACGTTGCGCCGCTTGTAGAGCCCTCTGTCGAAGGCCGGCGGGCGCC
>NZ_JBIDAJ010000055.1:0-38614 GCF_043202395.1 Streptomyces sp. NPDC048197 | reverse complement strand
CCAGAAGGGCGTCCAGGTTTGTCGTCACACACGAGCCAACGGGCGCCCTTCGCCATGGTCGCGGCCAGCATGAACATAGGACTCATTCATCTAGCCCTGCACCTGGCTCAGCCAGTACAGGGTGCGGCGGAGTTCGGTGGGGAAGGCGTGGTGGGGGCCGTGGAGGCGTTCGGCGTCGTAGAGGAGGCGGGAGAGGGTCTCCTGGGCGGCGCCGCGTTCGCCCTGGGCGAGGAGCAGGTGGCCGATGGAGCGGCGGATTTCCAGGGGGCGGAGGGGGTCGTCGGCGTAGTGCTCGAAGTAGGGCAGCAGGGCGCGGAATTCCTCCAGGGCCTGGGCGACCTCGCCGAGCTGTTCGAGGCACTGGGCGGCCTCGTAGTGGAACTGGAGGGCCTGGCGGGTGGCGCCGGCGCCGGATTCCTTGGCGTACTCCTCGGCCAGCAGCCGGAGTTCGGGCAGTGCCCGGCGGTACTGGCCGTCGTCCATGAGGGTCGCGGCGTACTGCTTGCGCAGGGTGCGGACGACCGGGGAGTGGGCGCCGTGCCGCTCGGCGGCGGCCGGGAGGATGTTGCCGAGGATGTCCACGGCGTGGGTGATCCGGCCCTGGTCGAGCAGGTTCTTGACCTCGTCGACGGCGGCCGCGACGTCCGGTCCGGTGGAGGGGGGAGACGACGGGGGCGGGGGCACCAGGGGGGTGGCGGCGGAGGTCCAGGCGCCGGGCGGGCGGGAGGTGCCGGTCGCCGCGGGTGGCGGCGGGCCCGGTGCGTTCGGGGCGGAGTTCGGGCCGGAGTTCACCGCGCCACCGGACGTCAGCGCACCCGAGAGGGCGGAGACGCGGGGGTCGGCCGGGCCGGCGGGCGGGGGCGGTGCCGACGTCTGGGGGGTGGAGAGGGCGGTGGGGGTCGGGGTGTGGGAGGAGCGGAGGGGCCAGGGAGCCTGGGGGTGGCGGAAGGGACGGGTGGGGTCCATGGGGGCGAGCGGTGCGGGCGGGGTCGCCGGGGAGCCCACGGTGGCGGTGGGCAGGAGGGGGGCCAGGGCCTGGTAGACCTCCTGCGCGTCGGCGGGGCGGGCCTGCGGGTCCTTGCGGAGGAGGTGCAGCACGAGGGCTTCGAGGGCCTCGGGGACGTCGGGGCGGAGCTTCCGCACCGGCACGGGCTCCTCGTGGAGGTGGCGGTGGAGCACCCCGAGGGCCGTCGACCCGGCGAACGGCACCTCACCGCTGAGAAGTTCGTGCAGCAGGACACCCAGCGCGTAGAGGTCGGTGTACGGGCCGACCGCGCCGCCCATGGCCTGCTCGGGGGCCATGTAGGCGGGGCTGCCGATGGGCGAGCCGGTGTGCGTGAGGCGGGTGGTGTCGGTGTCCAGCGCGGAGGCGATGCCGAGGTCGAGGACGACCAGGGAACCATCCGGGCGGATCATGACGTTCCGGGGCTTGAGGTCGCGGTGGACGATCGGCACGGCGTGGACGGAGGCGAGCACGGCACAGAGCTGGGCGGCGACCGAGACCGCCCAGGGCCAGGGGTAGGGGTCGTGCTCGGCGAGGTGGTCGGAGAGGTCGGCGCCCTCGACGTACTGCATGACCAGGTAGAGGTCCTCGCCGTCGCTGCCGGCGTCGTGGACGGTGACCAGGCCGGGGTGGTCGACCTGCGCGGTGACCCGGCACTCGCGGACGAAGCGGCGCCGCATCTCCTCGCCGTCGGGGGTGCCGGCCACCCGGTCCGGGCGCAGCAGCTTGACGCCGACCCGGCGGTCCAGCCGGCGGTCGTAGCCGATCCAGACCTGGCCCATCCCGCCCTGGCCGAGCAGCGCGGAGAGTTCGTAACGGTCGCCGATGACCCGGCCGTTCACCGCCCTTCCTCCTTGCGGAGGTAGTCGCTGAGCTCGTCGAGTTCGGCCCGCACCCGGTCGATGCGCTGCGGCTGCGGACGCTCCTGGGGCGCGGGGAGGTACGGGGCGGGCGCGGGGTGGTGGCCGGGTGCCGGCGGCGGGGGCAGCCGGGTCTCGGTGACGGCGTACGGGTTGGCCGGGCGGGGGCCCTGGTACGGCTGGGTCTCCCGGCTGTGGAAGGCGCCCGGTGCGGGCGGCTGCGGCGGGCCGTAGGGGTGCGCGAGGGGCGGGGTGCCCGGGATGCCCGCGAGGCCCGGGTAGGCCGCCGGGACGTGGCCGGCGCCGGGGGCGGCGGTGCGCCGGGCACGGGTGTCGACGACGAGGTAGTAGGCCACGGCCGCGGCGATCTGCATCAGCAGCAGGCCCACGCCGACGTTGGTGCGCCAGTCCGTCTCGGCGTAGCTGGTGATCAGCACGCAGGCGCCGATGACCGCCACCAGGTCACCGCCGAACAGCCACCAGCCCAGCTGCCCGCGCTGCACGATCGCGGCCCGCAACATCGGCACCCAGGCCAGCAGCCCCAGGCTGAGCACAGCGGTGGCCACGAACACCACCCGCAGCAGGATGACCGTGCCCTGCGCGGGGGGACGGTGCGGCGGGTGGGCCGGGACGGGGCCGTGCATCACTGCTCCTGACGGATCGGTTCGTGGCCGGTGGGGCCGTGCTGACACGGCGGCCTGGCACGCCGGCGGTGGTGCGCCCAGCACCGCACGTGCCTAGCGAGCGTATATACGACACCGGGCGCGTGTGCGGGGTTGTACGGAATGGACCGGGCGATGTGCCGGGCCCATTCTGCGACCTGCGGCGGAGCGCCGGCCGCCCCAGGTCCCGCCCTTCCGCCGGTCCGTCCGCTATACCCGATCCGTCCGTCGGCCGGTGGCGACCGGTGTCGTGACAAGCGAACCGGGTGCGTACCCGTCGGCCCGTCAGTCCGGTGTGACCGACCCGTCCGTCAGCCCGTCGTAGAGGCCCTGCACCAGCTGTTCGCCGAGCCGGGTGGCCTGGCGCAGGGTGCTTTCGAAGGTGGCCAGGTCGCTGAACCGGCTGCCGTAGCGGCGCTGTTCGGCCAGCGGGAGCCGGGGCAGCTGGAGGCGGCGGACGTCGAGCCGGGTGGCGGTGGAGGCGTAGCTGCTGGCCTGGCGGTTGTTGGCGGTGCCGCGCAGGAAGCCGGCGAGGAACCACGGGTCCAGGGCGGCCGGGTCGGGGCGCAGCAGGGTGAGGTTGCGGCCGAGGGCGGCGCCGGCGGTGGCCGGGTCGACGACCCGGGCGATGGCGCCGCCGCCGAGGACCGGGACGACGACGTCGCCCTCGCGGAGCAGGACGGGTTCCTCGGCCGGCCCGGAGGCGGGCGCCTCGGGCAGGGCGCCGGAGGGGGCGCCGCCGGCGATGACGTCGTGGTCGGTGAGGACCGGGGGTGCGTCCGGCCCCTCGGCCGGTGCGGTGCCGGGGCCGCCGGTGCGCAGCACCAGGGCGCCGGAGCGGGCGAGTTCGCCGACGGTGGTCAGCGGCCAGCGGGCCGGTCCGGTGTCGGCGTCGGCGGGCCGGGGGGTGAGCTGGGTGGTCCGGGCGAGGGTTTCGGTCAGCCGGTCGTGCACCTCGGCGAGTGCGGCCGGACCGCCGGCCGCGGCGGGCGGCGGGAGGTGCCGGGCCGGGGCCAGGTCGACGTCGTCGTCGAGGAGGTCGATGGCGGCCAGCGAGCGCCGGACGCCGGGCCGTTCCTCGATGCCGCCGTCGCGGTCGAAGGCCCGCCAGGCCTCCACGGCGGTGTCCCGGACGGTCTGCCAGTCGGGCCGGTCCCGGCCGGCGGCGGCGCCGGCGGTGAGGTCGGCGGTGTCGACGACGAGGAGCTGCGGGGTGGGCGGGGTGGTGCCGCCGGGCCTGCGCAGCACCCACAGGTGCAGCGGGACGCCGTTGGGCGGGGCGGCACCGGCCGGCAGTGCGATGACCGCGCGCAGTGCGCCGCGGCGCAGCAGGTCGGCGCGGATCCGGCGGCCGGAGCGGCGGGACGCGGCGGCGGGCGGCATCAGCACGACGGCGGTGCCGCCCTCGCGCAGCCGGGCCAGGGCGTGCTGGACCCAGGCGAGTTCGGATTCGGTGCGGGCCGGGAAGCCGTACTCCCAGCGCGGGTCGTAGGCGAGTTCGTCGTGGCCCCAGTTGCGTTCGTTGAACGGCGGGTGGACGAGCACGGCGTCCGCGGTGAGGTCGGGGAAGGTGTCGGCGCGCAGGGTGTCCGCGGCGCGCACCCGGACCTCGGCGGCGGGGGCGCCGAGGGCGAGGCGGAGCGCGGTGAGCGCGGCGAGGTCGGGGTCCAGCTCCTGGCCGTGGAGGGTGACGGCGGTGCCGCCGGTCTCGTCGGCGGTGCGCTCGCGGGCGGCGGCGAGCAGCGCGCCGGCGCCGCAGGCCGGGTCGAGGACGGTGGTCAACGGGCCTGCCACGGCCGCGAGTTCGGCCATCAGCGCGGCCGGTCCCGGCGGGGTGAGGGTGTACTGCCGGGGGTTGGCGTCCAGGTGGCGGCCAAGCAGGAAGGCGTACGCCTCGGGGGCGCCGTCCAGGGTCGCGAGCTCGCCGGTGGAGCGTACGAGTGCGGCGGAGGGGGCGAGCGCCTCGCGGGTGAGGCCGCGGACGGGGTGGCCGGGGCCGAGCCGGGCGGCGAGCACGGAGTCGAGCATCGCGGGCAGCACGCCGGTGAGCTCGGTGTCGTCGGCGGCGCCGCGCAGCTGCTGCCAGGCGGCGGGCCGGTCGTGGGCGAGCAGCAGGACGGCGCCGGCCTGGCGGAGCGCTGCGGCGGCGCCCGCGGGGTGTCCGACGAGCTGCTGCCAGACCCGTTCGCGCAGCGGGACCTCGGCGAGTTTGCCCTGGTCACGCAGCCATTGCTCGATGTCGCGGAGGGCGAAGGCGGGGCTGGTCTCGGTGCCGCCGACGGGCTTGGGGAAGTCGGCGTGGCGGCGCCGCCAGTTGCTGACCGCGGCCCGGCCGACGCCGGCGAGCCGGGCGATGCCGGCGGCGGTCACCTCGGTCGGGCGGCTGTCCGCCCCCTGGTCCGCTGACGCGTTGTGCGGCACCTGGCTGACTCCCATTCCGTGAACCCCCGACCTCCTGTGACCCCCGACGCTGTGTCGGTCAGCATACCCATCCGCCAGGATTCTCCCCCTTCACAGCGTGAACCAATCCACTTCTCTCATTCATGTTGACTCGGTTCACAGGCTCTGCTGTTATTGACCCATCACCGCAACGGTCTTCGATCCACCAGCCCGGAAGGGGCTCCCACGCATGTCCCAGCAGATGCACTTCCAGCCCGCCCCGCAGGGGCACGCCGCCCCGCAGCAGGCCCGTAACGGTCTCGGCGTCGCCGCCCTGATCCTCGGCATCATCGGCGCCCTCAGCGGTATCCCGATGATCCTGTTCTGGCTGGCCGGGCCCCTGGGCATCCTGGCCCTGATCTTCGGCCTGGTGGGCATGAGCCGGGCCAAGAAGGGCCAGGCCACCAACAAGGGCGTGGCGATCACCGGCACGATCCTCGGCGCGCTCTCGCTCGTCCTCGCGGTCGTCGGGGTCATCGTCACGCTGATGGCCGTCAACAAGGCCGTCGACGAGGTGCACAAGGAGTACGAGAAGCAGTCGGGCAGCAGCAGCAACATCAAGGACCTGGGCGCGGGTGAGGCCGCGAAGTACAACAACGGCCTTGAGGTGTCCGTCTCCAAGCCGACCCCGTACACCGTCGACAAGAACACCCTCATCGACGGCCACACCGAGGGCAACAAGGCCTGGAAGGTCACCGTCACGCTCAAGAACACCGGCTCCAAGGCCTACACCAACCCGCTGATGACGACCGACGCGGAGGCCGACGGCAAGAAGTCCGAGGAGGTCGCCGACGACAAGCACGGCATCCTGCACCACGACTTCGAGAAGACGCTCAGCCCCAACGAGTCCTCCAAGGTGGACATGGTCTTCGACGCCCCGCCGACCGCCAAGGAGCTCGAACTCAAGATCACGCCGGACCTGCTGCTCGACCCGGCGAACTGGAAGCTGGCGCTCTGACGCACCGGGGCCCCGCCCCCTCCTCGCCCTCCCGGCCCGGCACCGCGACCCGCGGTGCCGGGCCGGGCGCCGTCCGGCCGCCGGGAACGGACCGTGCCGGCGCGGCGTCTGACTCACTGCCCGACGGGCACCTGGTCCCCGGGCCGGCCGCGTCAGGTACCTTTCCGGCAGTTGAGAGTGAGTGAGGACCCTGATGGACACGGCCGCCGCAACGGCCGGGGGTGCCCCCGGACGGGACCTGGGGCAGGACGGCCGCACCGTGCCGCCGCCCCGGACCGCCGCCGACCCGGCCGCGACCACCGCCCCCGGGCCGCCCGCCGGCCCCCTCCGGCACACCGCCCGCCGACTGCTGGACCGGGCGGCCCCGCTGCATGTGCCCCGCCTCGACCCGTACTGGGCCGCCCTCCTCTTCTTCCTCGCCTTCGCGCTGCTGGCCCTGCACCGCTTCCGGACCCTGTCCACGTCCTCCTGGGACCTGGGCATCTTCGAACAGGCGATACGCGGCTACGCCCACTTCCGGGCGCCGATCGTCGACCTCAAGGGCCCCGGCACCAACATCCTCGGCGACCACTTCAGCCCCGTACTGGTCCTGCTCGCCCCCCTCTATCGCGTCTTCCCCTCCTCACTGACCCTGCTGATAGCCCAGGCCGCGCTGTTCGCGGTGTCCGTCATACCGGTCACCCGCGCCGCGGCCCGCGCCCTCGGCCGCCTCCCCGGCCTCGCCCTCGGCATCGCGTACGGCACCTCCTGGGGCCTGCAGAAGGCCGTCGACTTCGACTTCCACGAGATCGCGTTCGCCCTGCCGCTGCTGGCCTTCGCCCTCGAAGCGGTGCTCCGCGGCCGCTGGACCGCGGCGGTCTGCTGGGCGGCGCCGCTGGTCCTGGTCAAGGAGGACCTGGGCGTCACCGCCGCCGCCATCGGGGCCCTCGCCCTGATACGCACCCGGAGGGCGAGCCCCCTCCCCATCGCGCTGGTCGGCTTCGGCCTCGGCGCCGCCGCCCTCACCCTCGGCGTCCTCATCCCGTCCTTCAACGGGTCCGGCTCCTACGACTACTGGGCCAAGTTCGGCGCCGACGGCGGCGGCGCGACGATCCCCCTCGACACGGCGCTGCGCACCACCCTGTGGGTACTGCTCCCCACCACCGGCCTGCTCGCCCTGCGCTCCCCCCTCATCCTGGTCGCGCTGCCCACCCTGGGCTGGCGGTTCCTCTCCCACGAACCCCACTACTGGGGCATCGACTGGCACTACAACGCCGTCCTGATGCCGGTGGTCTTCCTCGCCCTGGTCGACGCGCTCCCCCGGGCCCGGGTCTCCGCCCGCCCCTGGCTGCGCTCCTATGCCCACCACCTGCCGGCCGCCGCCCTCGCCGCGGCCCTCGCGCTGACCGCCAACCTGCCGCTGGCGCGGCTCACCGAGTCCGCGACGTACCGCACGCCGCCGGACGTCGCCGCCGCGGCACGGCTGCTCTCCCGGATCCCCGACGGCGCCACCGTCGAATCCGACATCCGCCCCCTGAGCCGGCTCACCGACCACACGCGCGTCTTCTGGCTCGGCAACACGGGGGGCTTGGCGCCCGGCTACATCGCGGTCCAGCTGCGGGACGGGCACACGGTGCGCCAGGCGGTCGCGGATGCCGTTGCCCGGCATCCGCGGGCGCACTACGTCGTTCTCGGCGGGGCGGCCGATGTCCTTGTTCTTCGGAGGACTTCCGCCGGCTGACCCGTAGGGCTTGCCTCCCACGTTGTCGGCTGGCCCGCCGTGGGGGTTGCGGTTCTTCCGCCTTCGGCGGGCGTGGGGGCTTGGGCCGGGGGGCGCTCGGTTGGTGGGTGTGCCGGGTGTGGTCCTCCGGGGGCGGGTTTCCGGACTGCTTCGCTTTACGTCCACAACACAGGCGCCGGAGGGCCGAACCCGGCACCCACCACCCACCAGGCGCCCCCGGCCCTAAACCCCACCCCGCCGAAGGCGGGAAAGACAGCAACGCCCACGGCGGGCCAGCCGAAAACGTGGGAGGCAAGCCAAAAACGTACGGCTAGCTCAAAACCGTCGTCAGGAACTCGCCCACCCAGGCGAGAAGCTGACGCCCCACCACCGGCTTGCCGCCGATCTTGGCCGTCGTGGGCCGCGGAACCAGAATCTGGTGAGTGGCCGGCTTCAGGACCGTACGCGGGTACAACCGCTTCAGGCGGAGTTCCTGGGACTCGCGGAGTTCGACCGGGCCGAAGCGGATGTTGGCGCCCTGGAGGGTGATGTCCGAGACGCCGCAGGAACGGGCCAGCATCCGCAGGCCGGCGACGAGCAGGAGGTTCTCGACCGGCTCGGGCAGCTTGCCGTAGCGGTCGGTGAGCTCCTCGCGGACCGCGGCGATGTCCTCCTCGGAATTCGCGGAGGCAATCGCGCGGTAGGCCTGGAGGCGGAGCCGCTCGCCGGGGGCGTAGTCGTGCGGGACGTGCGCGTCGACGGGGAGCTCGATCTTGACCTCCAGAGGCGGCTCCTCCTCGACCCCGCCCTCCAGGGAGGCCCGGTAGTCGGCGACGGCCTCGCCGACCATGCGGACGTAGAGGTCGAAGCCGACGCCGGCGATGTGGCCGGACTGTTCGCCGCCGAGGAGGTTGCCGGCGCCGCGGATCTCCAGGTCCTTCATGGCGACGTACATGCCGGCGCCCATCTCGGTGTGCTGGGCGATCGTGGCGAGCCGCTCGTGGGCGGTCTCGGTCAGCGGCTTCTCGGGCGGGTAGAGGAAGTACGCGTAGCCGCGTTCGCGACCGCGGCCGACCCGGCCGCGGAGCTGGTGCAGCTGCGACAGGCCGAAGTTGTCGCCGCGCTCGACGATCAGCGTGTTGGCGTTGGAGATGTCGATGCCGGACTCGACGATCGTGGTGGAGACCAGGACGTCGAACTTCTTCTCCCAGAAGTCCACCACGACCTGTTCCAGGGCCGTTTCGGACATCTGGCCGTGGGCGGTGGCGATCCGAGCCTCGGGGACGATCTCGCGGAGGCGGGCGGCGGCGCGGTCGATGGACTCGACGCGGTTGTGGATGTAGAAGACCTGGCCCTCGCGGAGCAGTTCGCGGCGGATGGCGGCGCCGATCTGCTTCTGCTCGTAGGGGCCGACGAAGGTCAGGACCGGGTGCCGCTCCTCGGGCGGGGTGGTGATCGTGGACATCTCGCGGATGCCGGTGACCGCCATCTCCAGGGTGCGGGGGATCGGCGTGGCCGACATGGTCAGCACGTCGACGTTGGCGCGGAGCTTCTTCAGCTGCTCCTTGTGCTCGACGCCGAAGCGCTGCTCCTCGTCGACGATGACCAGGCCCAGGTCCTTGAACTTGGTCTCGGAGGAGAACAGGCGGTGGGTGCCGATGACGATGTCGACGGCGCCCTCCCGCAGGCCCTCCAGGGTCGCCTTGGCCTCGGTGTCGGTCTGGAAGCGGGACAGCGCCTTGACGCTGACCGGGAACTGGCCGTACCGCTCGGTGAAGGTGCCGTAGTGCTGCTGGACGAGCAGCGTGGTCGGAACCAGAACCGCGACCTGCTTGCCGTCCTGGACCGCCTTGAAGGCGGCGCGGACCGCGATCTCGGTTTTGCCATAGCCGACGTCGCCGCAGATCAGCCGGTCCATCGGGACCGACTTCTCCATGTCCTCCTTGACCTCGGCGATGGTGGTGAGCTGGTCGGGCGTCTCCGCGTACGGGAAGGCGTCCTCCAGCTCGCGCTGCCAGGGGGTGTCCGGGCCGAAGGTGTGGCCGGGGGCCGCCATCCGGGCCGAGTACAGCTTGATCAGGTCCGCGGCGATCTCCTTGACGGCCTTCTTGGCGCGCGCCTTGGTCTTGGTCCAGTCGGCGCCGCCGAGCCGGTGCAGGGTCGGGGCCTCGCCGCCCACGTACTTGGTGACCTGCTCCAGCTGGTCGGTGGGGATGTAGAGGCGGTCGCCGGGCTGGCCGCGCTTGGCGGGCGCGTACTCGACGAGGAGGTACTCGCGGGTCGCGCCCTGGACCGTGCGCTGCACCATTTCGATGTAGCGGCCCACGCCGTGCTGCTCGTGGACGATGTAGTCGCCCGCTTCGAGGGTGAGCGGGTCGATGGTCTTGCGGCGCCGGGCCGGCATCCGCTGGCCGTCCTTGCCGGCCGCCTTCTGGCCGGACAGGTCGGTCTCGGTCAGCACGGCCAGCTGGAGCTGCGGAGCGATGAAGCCGTTGTCGAGGGAGCCGCAGGCGACATGGACCAGGGCGGGCGAGATCTCGGGGAGGTCGGCGTCGAGGCGGGCGGCGATGCCCTCGCCGCCGAGGACCTCGACCGTGCGGGCCGCGGGGCCGTGCGCCTCGGTGACGTAGACCGTGCGCCAGCCGTCGGCGAGCCACTGCTTGGTGTCGGCCAGCGCCCGCTGGGTGTCACCGCGGTACGTCTCGGGGGCCTGCAGGCCCAGCTTGAGGGTGTCGCCGTCGTCCTCGGCGTCCGGGTCCTCCCCGGAGGCGAACGGCGTGACCGACCACCACATCATGTCCAGCTCACGGGCCCGGTCGCGGACATCCGCGATGCCCCACAGGGACGCCGCGCCGACGTCGATGGGCGCGTCCCCGCCGCCCGCCGTCGCGGCCCAGCTGGCCTGCAGGAACTCCTGGCTGGTCGCCACCAGGTCGGCGGCCCGGGTGCGCACCCGCTCCGGGTCGCAGACCACGGCCATGGAGCCCTTGGGCAGGACGTCGAGCAGCAGCTCCATCTCGTCGACGAGGACCGGCGCGAGCGACTCCATGCCTTCGACCGCGATGCCCTCGGCGATCTTGCCGAGGAGTTCGCCCAGCTCCGGGTGCTGTTCGGCGAGGGCGGCGGCGCGGTTGCGGACGTCCTCGGTGAGCAGCAGCTCACGGCAGGGCGGCGCCCACAGGCCGTGCTCGGCGATCTCCAGGGAGCGCTGGTCGGCGACCTTGAAGTAGCGGATCTCCTCGACGTCGTCGCCCCAGAACTCGATCCGGAGCGGGTGCTCCTCGGTGGGCGGGAAGACGTCCAGGATGCCGCCGCGGACCGCGAACTCGCCGCGCTTCTCGACCAGTTCGACGCGGGCGTAGGCGGCCGCCGCCAGTCCGTCGACGATCTCCTCCAGGTCGGCGGTCTGCCCCGTGCGCAGACTGACCGGCGCCAGGTCGCCCAGGCCCTTGACCTGCGGCTGGAGCACCGAGCGGATCGGCGCGACGACGACCGAGACGGGGCCCGCGGTGGGGTCGTCCGGGCTGGGGTGGGTGAGCCGGCGGAGCACCGCCAGGCGCCGGCCGACGGTGTCCGAGCGCGGGGAGAGCCGCTCGTGCGGCAGCGTCTCCCAGGAGGGGAACTCCACGACGGAGTTGTCCTCGCCGGCCGGCATCAGGCTGCGCAGCGCGGCGGCGAGGTCCTCCGCCTCCCGGCCGGTGGCGGTGACCGCCAGCACCGGGCGCTGTGCCTCGCGGGCGAGCGCGGCGATCACGAACGGGCGGGCGGCCGGCGGGCCGACGAGATCCACGTGCGGGCGGCGTCCGTCGGCCGCGGCCCGGACCGCTTCGGCGAGCGCCGGGTCCCGTACGACGGCGTCGAGCAGACCAGTCAGGCTCATGAAAGGCTTCCGTCCCAGCAAGCGAGGCGAACAACGCGAACAGCCCGCGACGTCACACGGGCGGGGGTTGCCCACGATACGCCCGACCGCCGACAAACCGCCGCCCGAGCAGACCGGGCCCGGACGGGGGGCGGACCGCCTGGTGGTCCCGTTCCGGATCCCGGTCCGGCATGGAAGGCTGGGGCGGGAACGGTGCCCATTACACACAACGGTGGCAGGGAAGCGGAGGGGGACCCATGAGCCGCACGACCAGGGGCAGCGACAGCCCCACGGACCGGGGCACGGGCGGCCCGCGGACGCCGGCGCCGGAGCCCGGCAGCGCCCGCAGCGAGCGGCGCGGCCCGGTCGTCGCCGCCCTGATGCTCGGCATGGCACTGGCCGCGCTGGACTCCACGATCATCGCCACCGCCGTCCCCCAGATCGTCGGCGACCTCGGTGGCTTCGCGGTCTTCTCCTGGCTGTTCTCCGGCTACCTGCTGGCCGTCACCGTCACCCTGCCCGTCTACGGCAAGCTCTCCGACACCTTCGGCCGCAAGCCCATCCTGATCACCGGCATCGTGCTCTTCCTCGCCGGCTCACTGGCCTGCGCCGCCGCCTGGAACATGGCGTCGCTGATCGCCTTCCGGGTACTGCAGGGCCTGGGCGGCGGCGCCCTCCAGGGCACCGTGCAGACCATCGCCGCCGACCTCTACCCGATGAAGGAACGCCCCAAGATCCAGGCCAGGCTCTCCGGCGTCTGGGCCACCTCGGCGATCGCCGGGCCGGCGCTCGGCGGACTGCTCGCCGCCTACGCGGACTGGCGGTGGATCTTCCTGGTCAACGTGCCGGTGGGCGCGGTGGCGCTGTGGCTGGTCGGGCGGCACTTCACGGAGCCGCAGCGCGCCACCGGCCGTGGTGGCGGCCGGCCCCGGGTGGACTGGCCCGGCGCGCTGGCGATCTTCGCCTGCGGCGGGCTGCTGCTGACCGCCCTGGTCCAGGGCGGCGTCGCCTGGGCCTGGCTCTCCACCCCGTCCCTGCTGCTGTTCGCCGGCAGCGCGGGGTGCGGCGCGGCCACCGTCCTGATCGAACGGCGCGCCGCCGAGCCGATCATCCCCGGCTGGGTGTGGCGCCGCCGCACCATCTCCGCGGTCAACCTCGCCCTGGGGGCGCTCGGCCTGCTGATGGTCGCCCCCACCGTCTTCCTGCCCACCTACGCCCAGTCGGTACTGGGCCTGGGCCCGATCGCGGCCGGTTTCGTACTGTCCGTGATGACCCTGAGCTGGCCGGTGTCGGCGGCCCTGAGCAGCCACGTCTACAACCGCCTCGGCATCCGCAACTGCGCCCTGCTCGGCATCGGCGCGGCCGGGCTGGTCCTGCTCGCCTTCCCGCTGCTGCCCTATCCCGGCGCGGCCTGGCAGCCCGCGCTGATCATGCTGGCGCTGGGCGCCGCCCTCGGCCTCTTCCAGCTGCCGCTGATCATCGGCGTGCAGTCCTCCGTCGGCTACGCCGAGCGCGGCACCGCCACCGCGTCCATACTCTTCTGCCG
The DNA here is from genome assembly GCF_043202395.1 of Streptomyces sp. NPDC048197. Classification (NCBI taxonomy): domain Bacteria; kingdom Bacillati; phylum Actinomycetota; class Actinomycetes; order Kitasatosporales; family Streptomycetaceae; genus Streptomyces; species Streptomyces sp. NPDC048197. The sequence goes on along the minus strand of NZ_JBIDAJ010000055.1, from coordinate 25,588 downwards.
CCAGGTCGGCCAGTCCGTCGGCGCCGCCCTCTTCGGCGCCGTCGCCAACACCACCCTCAAGGACCGCCTGGCCCACGCCCCGGCCGACATCCGCCCCGGCCTGCCCGGCGACCTCGACGCGGTCTCGCACGCCCTGGAGCACGCCGGCACGCTGACCGCGCACGCCACCGACTACCTCCGCCGCGCGGTCGCCGCCACCGTCGGCCATGTCTACCTCGGCGCCGCCACGGCCGCCGCGCTCGCCGCGCTCGCCCTGCTCCTGCTCGCCCCGCGGCGCTTCCCGGTGCACGCGGACGCCCGTACGGCGGAGGCCGAGCCCGGCGGGACGTAGCCGGGCCGGGGCCTGCGCGGGGTCAGCCGCCCGCCTGGCGCGGCACCCGGGTCTCCACGGTGTCCTCCTCGTCGGGACCGGCGGGACCGGCGGCCGGGCCGTCGTCCTCCGGCGCCGGAGCCTTGCCGGTCAGCGCCGCCAGGCTGTTGCGGACGTGCGCCATGTGGGAACGCAGCTCCTCGCGCTCCTCGTCGTGCTCCCGCAGCGCCCGCTCCGTGGCCCGCTCGATGCGTTCCGCCGCGACCCGGGCCTGCGCCAGCAGTTCGGCGGCCTGGTCCTCGGCGGCCTCCTGGTGGTGCCGGGCGGCCTCCTCGGCCTGGGCGTAGCGCCTCCGCTCGTCGGCGAGCAGCACCTCACCCCGCTCGTCCAGCTCCGCCACCAGCCGTTCCAGCGCCGCCTCCCGCTCGGCGATCTCCCGCCCGCCCGCGTCCCACTCCTCCGCGTGCCGCTTCTCCTGGTCGCCGAGCAGCTGGTCGGTGCGCCGCACCACGTTGGCCAGCGCCTCGGCGGCCTCCGCGCGCAGCTGCCCGGCCTCCCGGGATGCCGCCGCCACCAGCTTCGTGGCGTTGTCCCGGGCCACCTCCTCGGTGTGCCGGGCCCGTTCGTCGGCGTCGGTGCGCAGCGCGGACGCCGCCTTGTCCGCCGACTCCCGGACCCTCTTGGCGTGCGTTTCGGCCCCGTCCCGCTCCTCCTCGGCGAACTCCTCGGCCTCCCTGCGCAGCCGCGCCGCCTCGGACTCCGCCGTGGTCAGGATCAACCGGGCCTCGCTGCCTAGGGATTCGTACGTCTGCGGGGGCAGCTTCGCCAGATAGAGCCGCAGTTCGGCGAGTTCGGCCTCCATCTCGTTGCACAGGACGGTGAGCCGCGCGGCCCGCTCCCAGCAGGAGTCACGGTCGATGGAGAGCCCCTCGAAGCGGCGGTCCACATCCTCCGGCCGGTACCCACGGCCCCGTACGATCTCGAACCCGTGAGGCGAAACCGATGCACTCATCCCTCAAGCCCCTCTGTGCAGTTGCGCGCATTTCTCCTCGGACCGGCCGGCGGCGGCGCCCTCGCGACCCTCCGGCCGACCCACTGCACCAGGATGCGTTATTTATCGACAGAAGTCGGAATTGGATCATCGTGGCGCAACGCCCGGAACAACCGGCTCGCCCCGTTTTCGTCCCACAGCAGTACCGACCCGGCCCCGGCCACCATCACCCCCGGCTGCCGCACCGGCACCGTCGTCGCCACCCCGCTCCCGCCCGCGATCTGCTTCATCGCCCAGCCCATGTCCAGCAACTGCGCCACTCCGGCCTGCTGATCCACCCTCAGCGCCGCCACCGACACGTCCAGCACCCGCCGCAGCCGGAACGGATCGAGCAGCACCTGCGAGTCCGTCATCCCGTCCGCCAGCGCACCGATCAGCCGGCGCTGCCGCTTCACCCGTCCGAGGTCCCCCTGCGGGTCGGCATACCGCGCCCGGACGTACGCCAGCGCCTCCGTGCCGTTCATCCGCCGGCAGCCCGCCGGGAAGTCCGCGCCCGACCTCTCGTCCCGCAGCGGCCGCTCCAGACACAGCCGCACCCCGTCCGGCAACGCGTCCACCACCTGCACCAGCCCCAGGAAGCTGACCTCCGCGTACCGGTCGATCCGCAGCCCCGTCGCCTGCTCCACCGTCCGGGTGAGCAGCCGCGGGCCGCCGTCCGCATACGCCTCGTTGATCTTCCGGCTGCCGTACCCCGGCACCGGGACGTAACTGTCGCGCGGCAGGCTCACCAGCGAGGGGCCGTGGTCGCCGTAGTGCAGCACCATGATCGTGTCGGTGTTCCGCACCTGGTTGTTGCCGACGTGCAGCTCCTTGCGCTGCTCGGGGGTCAGCTCGGCCCGGCTGTCCGAACCGACCAGCAGCCAGTTCGTGCCCCGGCCCGCGGCCGGCCGCCCCGCGTAGTCACCCAGCGCATCGACGTGCTGCAGCTGCTGCCCCGCCCGCACATACAGCCCCACCCCGCCCGCCACCACCAGCAGGACCAGCACCAGCAGCGCCACCAGCAGCCACTTCAGCCAGGCCAGCCGGGACGGCCCGGAACCCGTCCCCCGGCGCCGCGGCGGGCGCCGCCCCGGCAGCGAACGGGCGATCCGCCGCCGGTGCCACCACGGCGGCCGCCGCGCCCGGTACAGCGTCGTCGACGGGCCGGGCCACGACGACGACCACGACGGGGGTATCGGACGGCCCATACAGGCATGGTCAGGGCACCCGGCCCGGCCCGCAGGTCGAGCGCCCCCGCCCTAGCCCGGAGCGCCCCTCACAGCAGGCCGTCCCACATCTGCTCCAGCAGCACCGACCACCAGGTCTCCGGCGAACCGAGCGCCGGCGGGTCCAGCGCCACCAGCTGCGCCTGGAAGTCCACCGTCCAGCGGCCCGCCTGCTCCGGCGTGAGCCCGTACCGCAGCCGCCACATCCGGCCCAGCATCGCCAGACAGCGCACGAACTCCGGCAGCCCGGAATTCACGAACTGCGGCGCGGCCGGCTGACCGCCCGGCCCGTCCCCCATGGCCTGAACGGCATGGGAGGTGCCCCCACCCATCGGCACCGCCACGATGTGCGCGGTCCCGTACTGGACACACAGCTGACGCCCGAAGTCGTTGCCCATCACCAGGTACGACCCGGCGTCCGACGCCGGCTGCACCCCGCGCTCCGCCGCCAGCTCCGCCAGCGTCGGCACCGGACGGCCCGGCTGCGCCTGCGCCCAGAAGAACGGCCCGAAGTCCACCGGCAGCCCGGACCACACCAGCATCTGCGCCACCACGTCCGGCACACCGTGCCGGGAGACCGCCCGCTGGTCGAACCGGAAGATCCCCTGCGGCCCGAAGGACTGCTCCAGCTCCTGCCCGATCACCTGCGGCGGAACCGGCGGCACCGGCTGCACCTGCGACGGATGCGGCAACGGCACCCGCACCGGCGCCGGCCGCGCCGGACCGTCCGCGACCTGGTGCAACTCGCCCTGGTGCTCGACGAGATGCCGCACGCCCTGCTGACGCGAGGCGTGGTCCCGGCCGTACGCGGCGGTGTGGCTGATCCGCACCTGCGGCCAGTTGTCCCGGATCATCCGCGCGCAGTAGCCGCCCGGCAGATCACAGCACTCCAGCTCGGTGTGCAGCTCCAGCACCTGCTGCGGCGGCACGTTCATCCCGCGCAGCTCGTGCAGCAGCTGCCACTCCGGATGCGGCGTACCCGGCGCCGAACGGCGCACGATCTTCTGCTCCGAACCGTCCGGGGCGCGATAGCTCAGCACCGCCATGTAGCCCGGACCGACCGTCGGCTGACCACTGGGCGCCGGCGGATAGCCGTACGCACCAGGAGCGGCACCGCCGGGGCCCGGCACACCGGGCGGCGGGCCGGGCGGGGCGGGCTGCCCCTGCGGCGGACCGGGCACACCGGGCGGCGGCACACCGGGACCGGCGGCCGGCGGCACACCGGGCGCACCCGGACCACCCGGGCCCCCGGGCAGCGCCGCGCCACTGGCCAGCATCGTCGCCGCGGCATGCACCCCACCACCGGAGCCACCGCCCGTGGCGGGCGCCGGCGGGGGCGGCGGCGGACCGCCCGGCGCACCCTGGCTGCCCTGACCGCCGTGCGCACCCTGGCCGGGCCGCCCTGGCGGGCCGGGCGGCTTCGGCGCACCGGGAACGCCCGGAGGCGCGGGCGGCGGCGGCACACCCGGCCCCGCACCCGCACCCCCCGGACCGCCGGCAGCCACGAGATCCTGCAGCGACGCCCCGTCGGCGAGCATCGTCGCCGCGGCGTGCACCCCACCACCGGGACCGCCGGCACCCGGCGCACCCGTACCGCCGGAGCCACCCGCGTCACCGCCACCGGGTCCGCCGGCGCCGCCCGGCCCGTCCACCGCGCTCAGATCGAGGCCGTCCGCATCCAGCTGCGAAACCAGCTGCGTCGGCACATAACCACCGGCCGGACCACCGGCCGGCGCACCGGACGCACCCGCGGCCGGGCCTTCCGCGCTCTGCGGGGCGGGCGGCGGCGTGGCGGGGCCGGGAGCACCCGGCACGGCGACACCGGGCGGCGGCGGGACGTCCGCGACCGGCGGCCCCGACGGCGGCGGCAGATCCGGCAGCCCCGCAGCGGCCGGCGGCGCGGACGGCATCGGCGGCAGCGGCGCCCCACCGGGACCGCCGGCCCCGTCGGACGGCAGATCCAGCGCAGGCGCGACCTGAGTACGCGGCAACTGGCTGCCGCCCTGCAGCAGTTCGGTCTTGGCGTCCGGCCGCGCCCGCGGCGCCACCGGGGCGTCCTCCTCGTCGCAACCGGCCAGCGGCGGCGCGAAGACCGTCGCCGGCAGGCCCACCGAACGGTCCCCGGCCCCCGCATCGGAATGCGTCGTGTCCGCCGCCGCCCAGGGGGTGTCGTCGACAGCACCCGCAACGGGCGCGGGCGCAGGGGCAGGCGCGGGCGCGGGCATCGCGGACTGCTGTGGCGCGGCGGCCTGTTGCGGCACCGACGGGGCCGCCGGACCGGAACCCGCACCGGGCCCCTCCTCCGCACTCCCCGCGCCACCACTCCGGTCCGGGATGCCGATCGCGTCCGCCGCCTCCTGCAGCCACTCCGGCGGCGTCAGCAGGAACGACGTGGCCTCCAGATCGATCCGCTGCGGCGGCTCGGCAGCGCCGTACCCGCCGTCCACCGGCGTGCCGTACTCCTCCTCGTAACGACGGATCACCTCGCCCACCGGCAACCCCGGCCACAGCGTGGTCTCCCCGCTGTCCCGCGCGATCACCATCCGGGCCCGGCCGCCCTCCGTCGCCGCACCCCCCTCACGGTCCTCCGCCCAGGCCACGAAGCCCAGGTCGAACTCCCGCACCCGCACCTCACGGTGGAGCTCCGCCGGCACCTCGCCGTTCACCCACCGCTCGGCGCGCTCCTGCGCCTGCGCGAACGTCACCACCGCGATCAGCCCCCCACCGCGACGGCCTGCGCGAAACCGCCGTCCACCATCAGGTTCGCCACCGTCTCCAGCTCCGGCGGGTTACCCGCCAGCCGCTGCAGAAACTCGTCGAAATCCGCCCCGCACGGCAACAACAGCCGCTCCACCCGCTCCTGCACCGTCCAGCCGTCCCGGTCCCGCGCATCGTCGTACGGGCAGAACCACACCGAGCCCCGCCCCTCACCGCGCACCTTCACCGCGACCACACCACCCTGCGCGAACGCCACCCCCAGATAGTCCTTGGTGAAGTGGTCCCGCAGGCACTTGTTCACGTACACCAGGTCGTTGACCGCCGCGTCGTCCCGCACCGTGAAGAACGGCTGGTCCACCAGCAGCCCCAACTCCGCGTCCAGCGCCGCACCCACCGGCGCACACCCGCCCGCCGCCTTCACGAACGACCGGTACGCACCCGGCAACCGGTACCCCAGCGCCTCCTCGGCCTGGACCACCTGCTCCTCACCCACCGACAGATCCCGGTGCGGCAACCCGAAGTGCGCCGGCCGGGTCTCCTGCAACGGCCGCGTCCCGCGCTTGTCGTGCGCCACCGCCGCCGTCGCCAGCCCACCGTGATGCCGCAACAGCGCCTTCACCTCGACGGGGATCAGCTCCATCCGCCGGGTACCCGCCACGTGATGCCAGGTCCAGCCGTGCGGCGTCGCCACCGCGGGGACATCTATCCACAGCTCGTGCCCCTGCGCGTGCAGCGCTGCGTTCGCCGACACATAGTCCGTCAGCCTCAGCTCGTCGACCCCGAAGCCCTCCGGCGGCTCGGCGATCTCCGCCGCGGCCCGGGCGTACGGCGCGAAATCCGGGAAGCCCCGCCCGTCCATCCGCACCCCCGCCGGATACCGCGCGGCACGCACCGGATCCGGAAAATGCACGACCTGTCCGGCATAGGCCGCATTCGGTGGCGCGGCATGTCCCGCCGCCTGGGGGCCGGGTGGAACCCCCAGCCCTGGCCGACCTGTCGTCATCGCGGTTGCCCCCTGGCTGAAGCTGGCTTTGGGGCACAGCCTATGCCGTACCGCAACACCCCCCGCCGCCCCCGCCCCCGCACGTCAGCGCCACCCCCCGGCCCGGCGGCGCACCGCCTCCCACCCGGCGGAACCCCCTCCTCCGCCCGCGTGCCCCCCACCCGTCAGCCCCGCGACACACCGGCGTCACCCGCCGGCCCACCACCCCCGAACCCCGCACACCACCCCGCCCACCAGCCCCGTTGACCCCCGGTCGACACCCCGTCAGCCCCTCGTGATCACCGCGACAGGCCGTCCGACTACCGGAACACCCAGCACATTTGGCAGGCTGACCCCCGCAACCGGGGGGTTTGCAGGGAGGGAAAGCACCACGGATGAGCACCACCGCACGCCACAGCACCGGCACCGGCACCGGCGACCCCCGCATCGGCTGGAGCGGCACCGCCGACACCCACCGCCCGCCCACGCTCCACCACCGCCGCGACGGCATCCTCCCCACCATCGGCGCCGCCCTGTCCGTACGCGGCCACACCCTCACCTGCACCGCCAGCAAGGCCGAACAGCCCCCGCCGCTCCACCCCCTCGTCCAGGACTTCCTCGACGCCCTCCCCACCGCACAACGCGAACGCTTCACCGGACGCTGCCCCGAAGCCGTCCTGCTCTCCCGCCACCTCACCGCCGTCGAGACCAACCGCGGCAAACGCGCCTCCCGCAAGCCCCTCACCAACGGCGAAGCCCGCCGCTCCCTGAAACACTCCAAGATCACCGCACGCCACATCCGCGAGGACGGCGACCCCCAGCACGGCAGCTACGCCCCACCCTGCCGCTCCTGCGACGCCCTCCTCGCCCACTTCGGCGTCATGCCGATCGGCGCGACGCCCACAGGGAGCTGACCGCCACCATGCCGCCCACCACCCCCGGACCCCGCACCCCCGGCCCCCGCGACGCCACCCACGACCGCACCCCCGGACCCGGCCGCACCGACTCCACCCGATTCCCCGCCGCCGTCGACGTCGCCCTCCAGGAAGCCGGCTGGCAACCCGGCCGCTGGGACATAAAGCAGGCCGAACACTGGGCCGACACCCTCCGCGCCCACACCTCCCCCGCCGGCCACCGCCACACCGTCTTCCCCGCCGCCGTCGAAGCCTGGGCCGAATTCGGCGGACTGCGCATCACCGGCCCCGGACCCGGCCGCCACCTCGCCCCCACCCCCTTCGTCATCGACCCCCTGCACGGCCTCCACCTCGCCCGCACCCTCGGCGACCTCGGCCGCGCCCTCGCCACCGACGTCGCCCCCCTCGGCCGCGAGGAACTCACCACCCACGACGGCGTCCACCCCCAGGCCACCCTCGCCATCGACGCCGAAGGCCGCGTCTACAGCCTCGACCACACCGGCGACTGGTACCTCGGCGCAGACCTCGACACCGCACTGGGCACCCTGGTCCTCGGCACCCGACCGAGCCGACTCTCGCCCCACGGCACCGACTGACCCGGAGACACGGCCCGACAACACCCCCGCCGGCGCAGCACCCCCGCCCGGCGGACCGTCGGAAAGAACCCGGCGGACCGTCGGAACGTGAAAAGGCGGGTCGAAGGAAACGGCGGACCGGCGGAAAGAAAACGCCGACCCCGGTCAGCCCACCACGCGCGGAGCCGGCCGAGGCGCCGGCAGAACCGCCGAAACCCGGAAACCACCACCGTCCGTCGGACCCGAGACAAAGACCCCACCCAGGGCCGTCACCCGCTCCCGCATCCCCACCAGACCATTGCCCCCGCTCGGCAGCCCCGCATCCGCCGCCCCGCCGTCACACGGACCGTTCTCCACCTGCACCGCCAGCTCACCCTCACGATGCGCCAGACGCACCCGCGCCCGGGCACCCGGCGCATGCTTGTGGACGTTCGTCAACGCCTCCTGAACCACCCGGTACACCGCCCGCTCCACCCGCGCCCCATAACGCGGACGGACCGACTCCGACTCCCCCTCACCACCGGCCACCGACAGCTCCACCACCATCCCGGCCGCCCGGGACTGCCCCACCAGATCCCCCAGATCATCCAGACCCGGCCCGTCCGGATCCCCCTCCCCCGACGACACCTCCACCACGGAACGCCCCCGCTCCGGATCCCGGCCCTGATCCCCAGCCAGGCCCCGATCCCCCTCGGCCGCCTCCCGCGCCCGCACCCCCGACGCCACCGCCGCCAGCCGCTCCGGCACATCCGCCCCCGCAGTACCCCGCACCGCCGACCCCTCGGCCGTCCGCAGCACCCCCAGCATCTCCCGCAGCTCCGTCAGCGCCTGCCGGCCCATGTCCCCCACCAGAGCCGCGTTCTTCGACGCCTTCTCCGGATCCTTCAACGCCACCGCCTGCAGCGCCGCCGCATGCACCACCATCAAACTCACCCGGTGCGCGACCACGTCATGCATCTCCCGCGCGATCCGCGTCCGCTCCTCGTTACGGGCCCACTCCGCCCGCTCCTCGGCCCGGTCCGCCAACAGCGACAGCTCCCGCTCCAGACCGTCCGCACGCTCCCGCAGACTCTCCACCAACCGCCGCCGCGCACCGACGTACAAACCCCACAACACCGGCGGCGCCGTCAACACCACACCCAGCGCCAACGCCATCACCGGCACCAGCCACACCGGCGGATTGAAGTCCGGCTGCGACGCGATGTCCTGCCGCATGCTGAGGAACGTCGTCACCAACGTCCCCGTCACCGTCATACCGGCCAGCAACGCCGTGATCCGCCGCGGCACATCCGACGCGGCAAGCGTGTACAGCCCCACCACACTCAGCAGCCCGCCCATCTCCGCAGGCATCACCGCTATCGAAACCAGCACCACCACCACGGGCCACCGGCGACGCACCAACAGCACCGGCCCCACCAGCACACCGAGCAGCGCCCCCAGCAGCTCCGGCAGATGCGCCCCATGCGCAAAACTCACGCCCTCGAGCAGGCACTCCACCGTCGAAGCAGCCGCCAGCGACGCGTCCAGAACGGCACTGCGCCGCCGCGCCCACCACCACGGCCCACCTATCGGCGCACCCCGCGCGCCCACACCTTCACTTGCCCCCGTCGCGGTCATACCGACCAGCCTACGGGGGCCTCCACCAGTTCCTCCGCCCACTTATGGACGCCCGCTCGCCCGGATACCAGCCTTACCCTCGGTTATCCCTCGAACTGTTGAATCGCCCACGTTTTCGATGCTCTGGCGTGTCGTGTCCCGCCACCCTGTTCCCATGCCGAACACCCAGCGGACCCCACACGACTACGAAGCGTTACGCCACCACGCCCTCACCCTCCGCCGCGCCGGCCTCAGCCGCCGCCAGATCCGCGACCGGCTGTCCCTCCCCCTGACCGACGCCGCCCTGACCTCCCTCCTTGAAGGCGAGCCGCCACCCGACTGGACCAGGCGCCCGAACGCCAAGGACGACCTCCGGGCGAAGGCACGCGAGCTGCGCAAGCAGGGGCGCACCTACAACGAGATCGTGGCCGAGCTCGGGGTCGCCAAGAGCTCGGTGTCGCTCTGGGTCCGCGATCTGCCCAAGCCCCAGAAGTCACCCGAGGCCATGCACCAGATGCGCGAAGCGCGGTGGGCGCCGTACCGGGAGGCGCGGGATCTAGCGATCGCGCAGACGAAGGCAGAAGCGGCCGCGGAGATCGGCACGCTCTCCGAGCGGGAACTCTTCCTGATCGGCGTCGGCCTGTACTGGTCGGAGGGCAGCAAGAGCAAGCCGTACCAGCGCCGAGAACGGGTCATCTTCGTCAACAGCGACCCAGACATGATCAGGGTCTACATGGCCTGGCTGACGCTGCTCGGCGTCGAGCGCGAGCACCTGCGCTTCTCCCTGATGATCCACGAATCCGCCGACGTAGTAGGCGCCGAGCAGTACTGGGCGGACCTGGTGGGCATCGACGTCCCCGACCTGTGCAAGACGGTGCTCAAGAGGCACAACACCAAAACGGTGCGCAAGAACGTGGGCGACGACTACCGCGGCTGCTTCGTCGTCCGGGTTCTCCAGTGCGCTGAGCTCTACCGCCGCATCGAGGGTTGGTGGGCCGGCATGGTCAAATCGGTGTCCACGCCCGCCGCAGGCTCGGGTATGGTCTGACGCACTGATCCCCCGTGGTGTAACTGGCAGCACACTGGTTTTTGGTACCAGCAGGACAAGGTTCGAATCCTTGCGGGGGAGCCGGTGCAAGTTCGGGTCCTGATCGGCAAGATCAGGACCCGCCGTCGTTTCGCCCGCAATACGCCCCGGTATCCTTCGGGTGACCACCACCCGAAGTAGCCAAGAAGCCGAAGGGCATCCCCGTGAGCGCCAACCGCCCGGCAGCCGTCGTCGTTCTCGCAGCGGGTGAAGGTACCCGCATGAAGTCGGCGACCCCCAAGGTCCTGCACGCACTCTGCGGCCGCTCCCTCGTCGGCCATGTCGTCGCCGCCTCCCGTGAGCTCGACCCCGAGCACCTCGTCGTGGTCGTCGGCCATGCCCGTGAGCAGGTGCGGGCGCATCTCTCCGAGGTCGATCCGGGGGTGCGGACCGCCGTCCAGCACGAGCAGCGCGGTACCGGGCATGCGGTCCGTACGGCGCTGGAGGAGCTGGGCGACAGCGGTGTCGTGCTCGACGGCACAGTGATCGTGGTCTGCGGTGACACGCCGCTGCTGACCGGGGAGACGCTGCAGCGGCTCGGTGAGACGCACGCGGCGGACGGGAATGCCGTGACGGTGCTGTCGGCGGAGGTGCCGGACGCGACGGGTTACGGGCGCATCGTGCGGGATGCGGCGTCGGGTGCGGTGACCGCGATCGTGGAGCACAAGGACGCCACGGACACCCAGCGGGCGATCCGGGAGATCAACTCCGGGGTGTTCGCCTTCGATGCCCGGCTGCTGGTGGATGCGCTGGGGAAGGTGCGGACGGACAACAGTCAGGGTGAGGAGTACCTGACTGATGTGCTGGGGATCGTGCGTGAGGCGGGGCACCGGGTGGGGGCGGCGGTGGCCGCTGATCACCGGGAGATTCTGGGGATCAACAACCGTGTGCAGTTGGCGGAGGCGCGGCGGCTGCTGAATGAGCGGTTGCTGGAGCGGGCGATGCTGGCGGGTGTGACGGTGGTGGATCCGGCGTCGACGTTCGTGGATGTGTCGGTGTCGTTCGAGCAGGACGTGACGGTGCACCCGGGGACGCAGCTGTTGGGTGCGACGCATGTGGCGTCGGGTGCCGAGGTGGGTCCGCATTCCCGGCTGACGGATTCGTCGGTGGGTGCGGGTGCGGTGGTGTCGTTCACAGTTGCTGAGGGTGCGCGTATCGGCGTGGGGGCGAATGTGGGCCCGTATGCGTATCTGCGGCCGGGGACGGATCTTGGTCCGCGTTCAAAGGCCGGCGCGTATGTGGAGATGAAGAACGCGTCGGTGGGTGAGGGTACGAAGGTGCCGCATCTTTCGTATGTGGGGGATGCGACCATTGGTGAGTTCACCAATATCGGTGCGGCGAGTGTGTTCGTGAACTATGACGGTGAGGCGAAGCACCACACCACCGTTGGTTCGCATTGCAGGACGGGGTCGGACAACATGTTTGTGGCTCCGGTCACGATCGGGGACGGCGCTTATACGGCGGCGGGCTCGGTCATCACCAAGGATGTGCCCCCGGGTTCGTTGGCGGTCGCGCGTGGCCAGCAGCGGAATATCGAGGGTTGGGTCGCGCGTAAGCGGCCCGGAAGTGCCGCCGCGCAGGCTGCTGCGGCTGCTCGTCTGGAGTCGGAAGGCGAGCGGTGATCGTGCAACCGGGTACGTCGTGCGGGGCGTACCGTGATGAGCGCACGCAAACTGTGATTCGAGGAGATTTGCTGTGACCGGGATCAAGACGACCGGCGAGAAGAAGCTGATGCTCTTCTCCGGCCGCGCCCACCCCGAGCTGGCGGAGGAGGTCGCGCATCAGCTGGGTGTCGGCCTGGTCCCGACGAAGGCTTTTGACTTCGCCAACGGTGAGATCTATGTCCGCTATCAGGAGTCGGCGCGTGGTGCGGATTGCTTTTTGATCCAGAGCCACACGGCTCCGATCAATAAGTGGATCATGGAGCAGCTGATCATGATTGATGCGTTGAAGCGGGCGTCGGCCCGTAGCATCACGGTGATCGTGCCGTTCTACGGTTATGCGCGTCAGGACAAGAAGCACCGTGGTCGTGAGCCGATTTCGGCGCGGCTGATCGCGGATTTGATGAAGACCGCGGGTGCGGACCGTGTGGTCACGGTGGATCTGCACACGGACCAGATCATGGGTTTCTTCGACGGTCCGGTGGATCATCTTTTTGCGCTGCCGGTGCTGGCGGATTATGTCGGTGCGAAGGTGGACCGGGACAAGCTGACGGTGGTGTCGCCGGATGCCGGCCGGGTGCGGGTGGCGGACCGTTGGTGTGACCGTCTGGGTGCGCCGTTGGCGATCGTGCACAAGCGGCGGGACAAGGACGTGGCGAATCAGGTCACGGTGCACGAGGTCGTCGGTGATGTGAAGGGCCGGGTGTGTGTCCTGGTCGACGACATGATCGACACCGGTGGCACGATTTGTGCGGCGGCGGATGCGCTGTTCGCGAATGGTGCGTCGGATGTGATCGTGACGGCGACGCATGGTGTGCTGTCGGGTCCGGCGGCGGATCGGCTGAAGAATTCGAAGGTGAGTGAGTTCGTGTTCACGAATACGCTGCCGACGCCTTCGGAGCTGGAGCTGGACAAGATCACGGTGTTGTCGATGGCGCCGACGATCGCCCGGGCGATCCGTGAGGTGTTCGAGGACGGTTCGGTGACGAGCCTGTTCGAGGAGCAGTGATCGTCGGTGTCCGTGGGGCGGGGTAGGGGCCCGCGTCCGCCGGGCGCTTGAGATCCATTTTGGGGCGGCCTTCCTGCCGGGTAGACTCGTGGAGTTGCTCGGCGAGGGAGGCCGCCTTTTTTGGTGGTTGTCCGTTATCGACGCGCTCTTCGTAGCAGGTCTGTCGTGGGCCGGGTGACGCCCACCGGATGTTTCTGAGTTACGAGGAGTGCTGTCATGGCTGAGGTGAAGCTTTCCGCTGAGGTGCGGGACGACTTCGGTAAGGGTGCGGCCCGCCGTCTGCGTCGTGAGGCGAAGGTTCCGGGCGTTATCTACGGTCACGGTGCGGAGCCGCAGCACGTGGCGATCGACAGCCACGCGCTGATGATGGCGCTGAAGACGCCGAACGCGCTGCTGCGTCTGGAGTTCGACGGCAAGAGCGAGCTGGTCATCCCCAAGGATGTGCAGCGTGAGGCGATCCGCCGGTTCCTGGTGCACGTGGACTTCCTGGCCGTGAAGAAGGGCGAGAAGGTCACGGTCGAGCTGCCGATCCAGACCGAGGGTGAGCTGGCTCCGGGTGGCAACCTGCTGGAGCACGTGCTGAACACGCTGCCGGTCGAGGCCGAGGCGACGCACATCCCGGAGTCGGTGACGGTGTCGATCGCGGGTCTGGACGCGGGTACGTCGGTGCTGGCGAAGGACATCGTGCTGCCGTCGGGTGTGTCGCTGGCGGTGGAGGACGAGGCCGTCGTTCTGCAGGTCGTTTCGGCGCAGGCGGAGGCTCCGGCCGAGGAGGGCGCCGAGGCCGAGGGTGCCGAGGCCTGATTCGCTTCCGGGGCCGGTGTGCCCTGGTGATTCTTTTGGTGACCGTCGTCCCGTGCTGTTGGCGCGGGGCGGCGGTCGTGCCGTTGGAGGAGGGTGCAGATGGCGGATGCGGACAGCCCGTGGCTGGTGGTGGGTCTCGGTAATCCGGGTGCGGAGTACGCGGGTAATCGGCACAACGTCGGTTTCATGGTGGCGGATCTTTTGGCGGAGCGGTTGGGGGGCCGTTTCAAGTCGCACAAGGCGCGGGCTCAGGTGGTGGAGGGCCGGCTGGGTGCGCCGGGGTTGTCGAGCCGCCGGGTGGTGGTGGCGAAGCCGTTGTCGTTCATGAATCTGTCGGGTGGGCCGACGACTGCGTTGCGGGATTTCTTCAAGGTGCCGGTGGCGCATGTGGTGGCGGTTCATGATGAGTTGGACATTGATTTCGGTGCGCTGCGGCTGAAGCTGGGCGGTGGTGACAACGGTCACAACGGTCTGAAGTCGATCACGAAGTCGTTGGGTGCGGATTATCACCGGGTGCGGTTCGGGATCGGGCGTCCGCCGGGCCGTATGCCGGTGGCGGATTTTGTGCTGCGGGACTTTTCGTCGGCGGAGCGGCGGGAGTTGGACTATTTCGTGGATCGTGCGGCGGATGCGGTGGAGTCGTTGATCGTGGATGGTTTGGAGCGGGCGCAGAGTACGTACAACTCGTGATTGCGTGCTTTAGGGGACGGGTCGGGGCAGGGTCTGACGAATTGTTGTCGGAGGTTGACGGGTGCTGGTGGATGGCCAAGGATCGCGGCCATGCCCAAGAGCAGTTCGCGCACCCGTTCGGTCAGACGCAGTCGTTGGCGGCGGCTCGGTGAGAGTGCCTATGGGGTGGTGCTGGTCGCCCGGACGGGGTTGATGGGGCTGCTGGCGTTGCTGTTGCTGGTGGCGGGGGTGTGGACGTCGTGGAGTACGGCGAAGTACGCGATGCTGGTCAAGGGCCGGGAGCGTGGGGTGCTGACGGTGTCGGCGTGTGCGGGTGAGCGGTGTTCGGGTCCGTATGTGCCGGTGGCGGGGACGGGTCGGCCGCGGGCCCGGGTGTCGATCGCGCAGGCGGCGGCGCCGGAGAAGGGTGAGCGGGTCGAGGTGGTGCTGAAGCCGGGGACGTCGCGTGCGGTGCGGGCGGGTGCGGCGGGGGTGCTGCATGCGTGGGTGCCGTTCGCGGGGGCGTTGTTGCTGGCGGCGCTGGTGGTGGCCGGGGGGATGCGGTTGCGGCGTACGGCGTGGGGGATGGGGTTGCTGGGGGCGGCGTTGTTGGGGGCGGCGTTCGCGGCGATGTAGCGCACGCGGGAATTGCAGGGAATTGATACGGCGGAATTGATACGGCGGCGGCCGGCTCCTTCGGGGAAGGGGCCGGCCGCCGCCGTTTGTGTGGGGGTGTGTCGGGTCAGCCGGTGTTGCGGAGGCCGGCGGCGACGCCGTTGACGGTGAGGAGCAGGGCGCGGGCGAGTACCGGGTCGGGCTCTTCGCCGCGTTCGGCGGCGGTGCGCTGGCGGTGGAGGAGGGAGACCTGGAGGTAGGAGATCGGGTCGAGGTAGGCGTCGCGGATGTGGAAGGTCTGCTTGAGGACGGGGCTGGCGTCGAGGAGTTCCTTTTCGCCGGTGATGCGCAGGACCTCGGCGACGGTGAGTTCGTGTTCGGCCTTGATGACGTCGAAGACGTGCTTCAGTTCGTCGGGGACGAGGGTGTCGACGTAGTGCTGGGCGATCCGCAGGTCGGTCTTGGCCAGCGTCATTTCGACGTTGGAGAGGAAGTTGCGGAAGAAGTGCCAGTGGTCGTGCATTTCGTCGAGGACGGTGTCGAGGCCGGCTTCGCGGGCGGCCTTGAGGCCGGTGCCGACGCCGTACCAGCCGGGGACGATCTGCCGGGACTGGGTCCAGCCGAAGACCCACGGGATGGCGCGGAGGCCGTCGAGGCCGGCGCCGGAGTCGGGGCGGCGGGAGGGCCGGGAGCCGAGGTGGAGTTCGGCGAGCTGGTCGACGGGGGTGGAGGCGAAGAAGTACGCCGGGAGGTCGGGGTCCTCGACGAGGCGGCGGTAGGCGCCGTGGGCGGCTTCGGAGACGGTTTCCATGGCCGCGTCCCAGCGGGCGAGGGCCTCGTCGGACTGGCGGGGTGCGGTGTGCAGGGCGGAGGCCTGCAGGGTGGCCGCGACGGTCAGTTCGAGGTTTTCCCGGGCGAGGGACGGGATGAGGTACTTGTCGGAGATGACCTCGCCCTGTTCGGTGACCTTGATCTCGCCTTCGAGGGTGCCGTAGGGCTGGGCGAGGATCGCGTCGTGGGAGGGGCCGCCGCCGCGGCCGACGGTGCCGCCGCGGCCGTGGAAGAGGCGGAGGCGTACGCCGTGCCGGTGGGCGACGTCGCGGAGGAGTCGCTGGGCGCGGTGGATCTCCCACTGGGAGGTGGTGATGCCGCCGAACTTGGAGGAGTCGGAGTAGCCGAGCATGACCTCCTGGACGTCGCCGCGGAGGGCGACCAGGCGCCGGTAGGAGGGGTCGGCGAGCATTTCGTCGAGGAGCTGGTCGGCGATCTTGAGCTCGTCGGTGGTTTCGAGGAGCGGGACGATGCCGATCTTGGCCCAGCCGGCGTGCAGGTCGATGAGGCCGGCCTCGCGGGCGAGGACGGCGGCGGCGAAGACGTCGTCGGAGCCCTGGCACATGGAGATGATGTAGGACTCGGTGACCTCGGCGCCGAAGGTTTCCTTGGCCTTGAGGATGGTGCGGAAGACGCCGAGGGTCTTGGCGCCGGCTTCGTCGAGGGGGGCCGGGGTGGGGGCGAGCGGGCGCCGGGAGCGGAGTTCCTTGGCGAGGAGCTTGCGGCGGTAGTCGCGCGGCATGTCGGCGTAGCGCCAGGATTCCTCGCCGAGGCGGTCGAAGAGCTGGCCGAGGGCGTGGTGGTGGGCGTCGGCGTGCTCGCGGATGTCGATGGTGGCGAGCTGGAGGCCGAAGGCGCCGATGGTGCGGATGGTGCGTTCGAGGTGGCCGTCGGCGACCAGGCCGCCGCGGTGTTCGCGCAGGGAGGTCTGGAGGAGGGTGAGGTCGTCGAGGAGCTCGGTGGTGCCGAGGTAGTCGCGGCCGGGGACGTGGGGGGTGTCGCCGGCGAGCCGCTCGCGGGTGTTGACGAGCTTCTGGCGGATGCAGGTGGCCTTGAGGCGGTAGGGCTCTTCGGCGTTGAGGCGCTTGTAGCGGGGGCTGATCTCGGGGAGGTGGTCGAGGTCGCGCTGGAGGGATTCCAGCAGCTCGTCGGTGGCGCCGCAGTTGCGGATGGAGTTGGACAGGGCGCCGCGGAGCTCGTCGACGTGTTCGAGGGCGTCGGTGATGCCGTGCTCGTGCTGGAGGATCAGCACGTCCCAGGTGACCTGGGGGGTGACGTTGGGGTTGCCGTCGCGGTCGCCGCCGATCCAGGTGCCGAAGGTGAGCGGGCGGGTGCCGGGGGGCAGCGGGGAGCCGGCGCGTTCGAGCTCGGCGGCGAGGTCTTCGAGGACGTCGCCGACGGCGCCGCGGGCGAGCTCGTCGAGGTAGTAGATGGCGTTGCGGGCCTCGTCGGTGGGCTCGGGGCGGGCGACGCGGAGTTCGTCGGTCTGCCAGATGAGGTCGATGCTCTCGGCGAGGCGGAGGTCGGTGCGGCGGCGTTCGGTGGCGTCGGTCCGGTCGAGCAGCTCGGCGACCTTGCGGAGCTTGGTGAGGACGGAGCGGCGGGCCGCCTCGGTGGGGTGGGCGGTGAAGACGGGGCGTACGCCGAGGTTGCGGGCGGTGTTCCGCAGGTGCTCGGGGTCGGCGTCCTTGAGCATGTCGGCGGTGCGGGCGAGGATGCTGCCCTCGGCGGCCCGCTTGGCGCGCAGCTCGCGGCCGCGGTGGACCTGCTCGGTGACGTTGGCGAGGTGGAAGTACGTCGAGAAGGCGCGGACGAGCTTGGCGGCGGTGGCCAGGTCGGTGTCGCCGAGGAGGCGGGCGGCGGCCTCGCCGTCGGAGCGGGTCAGGGCGCGTACCTGCTCGACGAGGTCGAGGAGCTCGGGGCCTTCCTGCCGGACGAGGGTCTCGCCGAGGAGGTCGCCGAGGCGGCGGATGTCGGCGCGCAGGGCGACGCCGGCGGCCTCGGTGGGCTCGGTGGTCGCGGTCTCGACGGGGGTGTTGTCGGCACTGCTCACTGGTGCTCCTTGCGGCGATCAGGGGCGTCGCTCCGCGGCTCGCTGGGAGGGGTGGTGGGGCGCGACGCGTGGGCAGGTCTGATGCGGGCGGGTTGCGGACCGCGCTGTCCGACGTCCCCAGGATAGGACTGCCCACTGTCGGCGGATCACACCGTCCGATGGGTGGGCATCCACGGCGGGAGGGGGTGTGGGCCCTGTCACGGCCTTGCCCGTGGCGGTGTCGCTGCCATACTTACGAGACCGTAGGTTACGGTTCCGTAGGCCGTAGCCGTTCCCCCGAGCCCCCCGACGAGGGACATCATGACCGCAGGTCCTGAAGCCGTAGAAGATCCTTTGCTTTCTTCCGATGCGTCCGGGCGGGCCGGTGCTCCGTTGCCGTCCGCGACGCTGGGTGGTGAGCAGCGCCGGTCGGTCGAACAGATCACGCTGCTGCTGTTCATCACCGTTCCGTTCGTGGCGCTGGTGGCGTCGGTTCCGCTGGCCTGGGGCTGGGGGGTGAGCTGGCTGGACCTGGCGCTGATGACGGCGATGTATTTCATCGGTTGCCACGGCATCACGATCGGTTTCCACCGTTATTTCACCCATGGGTCGTTCAAGGCGAAGCGTCCGCTGCGGATCGCGCTGGCGATCATGGGGTCGCTGGCGGTGGAGGGTCCGCTGGTCCGCTGGGTGGCGGATCACCGCAAGCACCACAAGTTCTCCGATGCGGAGGGGGATCCGCACTCTCCGTGGCGGTTCGGTGAGACGGTGCCGGCCCTGATGAAGGGCCTGTGGTGGGCGCACATCGGCTGGATGTTCGACGAGGAGCAGACGCCGCAGCACAAGTACGCGCCGGATCTGATCAAGGACGAGGCGATCCGGACGATCTCGCGGCAGTTCGTGCTGTGGACGACGGTGTCGCTGCTGATCCCGCCGGTGGTGGGCGGGCTGGTGACGTGGTCGTGGCAGGGTGCGGCCACCGCGTTCTTCTGGGGTTCGCTGGTCCGGGTGGCGTTGCTGCATCACGTCACGTGGTCGATCAACTCCATCTGCCATGCGGTGGGCAAGCGTCCGTTCAAGTCCCGCGACCGCTCGGGCAACGTGTGGTGGCTGGCGGTGCTGTCCTGCGGGGAGTCCTGGCACAACCTGCACCACGCGGACCCGACGTCCGCCCGGCACGGCGTGATGAAGGGGCAGGTGGATTCCAGTGCCCGGCTGATCCGCTGGTTCGAGAAGGCGGGCTGGGCGTACGACGTCCGCTGGCCGAACGCGTCGCGCATCGAGGCACGGCGCAAGGAGACCGCCGCTGTGGGGTAGCCCGCGGCGGTGACGGGGGAAGGCATCATTGACGAGTGGCGATCGACGACAGCAGCAGTACGAGCAGCAGTAAGAGCAAGCCTCCCGCCGCCGCGGGCACGCGGCGGGCGCGCAGGGTCCGGATGACCGGCGCGGAGCGCCGTGAGCAGCTGCTGGACATCGGTCGCACGCTCTTCGCCGAGCGCGGCTTCGAGGGCACGTCGGTGGAGGAGATCGCCGCGAAGGCCGGGGTTTCCAAGCCGGTGGTCTACGAGCACTTCGGCGGCAAGGAGGGGCTGTACGCGGTGGTGGTGGACCGCGAGATGCGTCAGCTGCTGGACATGGTGACCGGCGCGCTGACCGCTGGCCATCCCCGCGAGCTCCTCGAACAGGCGGCGTTCGCGCTGCTCGACTACATCGAGACGTACACCGACGGTTTCCGCATTCTGGTCCGTGATTCGCCGGTCGCCCAGTCGACGGGCACGTTCGCGTCGCTGATCAGCGATATCGCCACCCAGGTCGAGGACATCCTCGGTCTGGAGTTCAAGAACCGCGGCTTCGACCAGAAGCTGGCCCCGCTCTACGCCCAGGCCTTGGTCGGCATGGTCGCGCTGACCGGTCAGTGGTGGCTCGACGTCCGCAAGCCGAAGAAGGCCGAGGTCGCCGCCCATCTGGTCAACCTGGCCTGGCACGGCCTGGACGGCCTGGAGCAGAAGCCGCGGTTGATAGGGCACCGGAAGAACTGAGCCTATTGCCCACAAGATTCACCTTGTGAAACCCTGCGGGCATGACGGAGATCACGATCAGCTCTGCGCGCTCCCAGCTCGGCGATCTGGTCCGCCGCGCGGCCCACGGCCGCGAGACGATCGCCCTGACCGACCACGGACACGTGGCCGCCCTCCTCGTCTCCCCGCAGGTGATAGAGGATCTCGAAGACGCCTTGGCCGTTGCCGACTATCAGCGACGGAAGGCGGAGGGCACGCTCGGAGAGGGCATCCCCATGGCCGAAGTGCGCAGGCGCCTGGGGCTCGAACAGCGGTGACCTACGAGATCATCTTTGAACCTCAGGCCCTCGACTCCGCAGCCCGATTCCTGAAGGAGGACCCGAGCGGCCTCGCCGTCGTCCTGGACACCATCGACAAGCTGGCCCATGACCCCCGCCCGGCTGGATCAGCTCCCTACGGGCCCGAGGTCCGCCGCCTGCGCGTCGGCAGCTACCGCGTCCTCTACGTGATCGACGACAGCCTGATCCGCATTCTGGTCACGAATGCGGGTCGAACGCCCTGAACCGTGCCGGCCTCGAACCAGCGGGCTTGCCGTGCCTCCCCAGGCAGGCGGGCGAGCTGGTGTGTCCGAGGCCGGTGTGCACGGGCCGGGGTCAGGCCGCCGGTTTCCGGGCGATGGCGAAGATGCGGCGGAAGGGGAAGACGGTGCCGTGGGGGCCGGTGGGGTAGGCCTTGCGGAGGGCGTCGCGGTATTCGGCGAGGAATGCCTCGCGGGCCGTGGGGTCGTCCTCCAGAGCGGTCAGGACGGGGCGCAGGGCGGTGCCCTTGACCCAGTCGAGGACCGGGTCGTCACCCTGCAGGAGCTGGACGTAGGTGGTTTCCCAGACGTCGGCCTCGCAGCCGAGGTCGGTGAGGCGTTCCAGGTAGGCGGCGGGTTCGAGGATGTGGATGAAGCGCCTGCCGTGGGTGGTGAGGCGTTCGCGCCACTGGGGGGCGTCGCACAGCTCGCCGAGGAGGGCGTGGCTGGGCGAGGTGAAGTTGCCGGGGACCTGGAAGGCGAGGGTGCCGCCGGGCGTGAGGGCGTCGATCCAGCGCGGCAGGGACTCGGGATGGTTGGGCACCCATTGCAGCGCCGCGTTGGAGACGATCAGGTCGAAGGGTTCGTCGGGGGTCCAGTCGGTGGCGTCGGCGGGGGCGAAGTCGAGGTGGCCGCCGCCCGGGGTGGGGCCGGCGTGGGTCTCGGCCTCCTTGAGCATCTCGGGGGAGTTGTCGTATCCGGTGATGTGCGCGTCGGGCCAGCGGACGGTGAGCTGGGCGGTGACGTTGCCTGGGCCGCAGCCGAGGTCGGCGATGCGGGCGGGGCGGTCCCGGCGGGGCAGTTCCGGTATCCGGGCGAGCAGGTCGAGGAAGGGACGGGTGCGGTGCCCGGAGTGGCGGAGGTACTGCTGCGGATCCCAGGTTGGTGCGTCGTGCATGTTCATAACCCTTTCGTCGTGCAGGGCTGGCACAAGGCTGGCGCGGTCGGGTGGGCAGGTCCGGTTCGGGCCGTGGCGGCCGGAAACCGAGCCTCCGCCGACGATGCCCCATAGTCCAGCCAAATATATCTCGACGTCAAGAGACTTCATGTCGACAGACCCTCTACACTGATCGTCATGGAGGACGAGGTCGACCGACTGGTCGCAGCATGGCGCCGGGAGCGCCCGGACCTCGACGTGGAACCGCTTGAGGTCCTCAGCCGCGTCTCCAGGCTGGCCAGACATCTCGACCGGGCCCGGCGCATCGCGTTCGCCGAGGTGGGCCTGGAACCCTGGGAGTTCGACGTCCTGACGGCGCTGCGCCGGGCCGGGGCGCCGTATCAGCTCTCCCCCGGAGCGCTGCTGACGCAGACGCTGGTCACCTCGGGGACGATGACCAACCGCATCGACCGGCTCGCCAAGAAGAACCTCGTCGAGCGGCTGCCCGACCCCAGTGACCGGCGGGGAGTGCTGGTCAGGCTGACTCCGGAAGGCCGCGACAAGGCCGACCAGTCACTGGCCGGTCTGCTGGTGCAGGAACGCGCCATCCTGGCCGAACTCTCCCGTCAGCAGCGTGGCGAACTCGCCGGGCTGCTAAGGAAGCTGACCGGGCCGTTCGACAACATCCCGGGATAGCCGGCCGCCGACACCCCGGCGAGCCCGCCCGGCCCCCGACGGCGGCCCGCCGCCCCGCCCGCGTCGACTTTTCGGGGCGGAAGAGGGCGCGCACTCCCGGGGCAGCGGCGCGGGCGCTGTCGCCGGAGGTCGCAGGGGCGAAGGCACAGCCGCGGAAACGCACCGTCAGCCCGCGCGCGACGCAGCGCCGCACACCGCAATTGGGGGCGCGTAGGCCGTATTTACGCGCCCCCTGATTCGACGCGCGCCCCCTCGCAACCCCGTCCCCTTGCCCGCGGCTCCCGTTGTGCACTTGGATCGCGCCATGAGCCAGCAGCGCACACCGCACCGGCCCCGCGGCCCGTACGGCCGGCGGTTCGAGAACCGTACGGTCGTGGTGTCCGGGGCCGCCGCCGGCATCGGGGCGGCCACCGCCGACCGGCTGGCCGCCGAGGGCGCCGGCGTGCTGCTGCTGGACATCGACGACGACCGCGGCGAGCACCTCGCCCGGCGGATCCGCGCGGCCGGCGGCCGGGCCTCGTTCGAGCACGGCGACGTGGCGGCCGAGGCGGACTGGCAGCGGGCCGTCGAGGCCGCGCGGCGGCGCTACGGCCCGGTGGACGGCCTGGTGAGCAACGCCTACCTGCCGTACGTCGCACCGGCCGACCGCACCCCGCTCGCCGACTGGGAACGGCAGCTCGCGGTGAACCTGACCGGCTCGTTCCTCGGCGTGCGGGCCGCCCTCACGGACCTGCGGAAGCGGCACGGCGCGGTGGTGCTGACCTCGTCCGTGCACGCCCTGGTGGGACTGCCGGGCCGGCCCGCCTACGCGGCGGCGAAGGCCGGACTGACCGGACTGGGCCGCCAACTGGCCGTCGAATACGGCCCGGAGGTACGGGTCAACAGCGTGCTGCCGGGCCCCGTACTGACCGCGGCCTGGGACGGGATCGGCGAGGAGGAACGGCAGGCCGCCGCCGCGGAGACGGCCACCCGGCGGCTGGGGCGGCCCGAGGAGATCGCCGCCGCGATCACCTTCCTGCTCTCCCCCGAGGCGTCCTTCATCACCGGCGCGAGCCTCGTCGTGGACGGCGGCTGGAGCGTGTACAAGAACTCGTCGTGACCGGGACGCGGGTCCCGGGCGCCCGCGGGCCGCGGACCGGCCCGCCCGAGCTTCGACCCCTGGGGGGACCGATGGGCATCCAATTCGGCGGCGACTACAACCCCGAGCAGTGGCCCGAGGAGGTGTGGGCCGAGGACCTGGAGCTGATGAAGGCGGCCCACGTCACCATGGTCACCGCCGGGATCTTCTCCTGGGCGAAGGTCGAACCCCGGCCGGGGCAATGGGACTTCGGGTGGTTCGACCGGGTCATGGACGGGCTGGCCGGCGCCGGCATCGCCGTCTGTCTGGCGACGATGACCGCCTCGCCACCCCCCTGGCTCTCCCGCGCGCACCCGGAGATCCTGCCCGAGGGCCCGGACGGGCAGCGCCGCTGGCCCGGCGGCCGGCAGCACTACTGCCCCTCCAGCCCCGTCTACCGCACCCACGCCGTACGCCTCGTCGAACAGCTCGCCACCCGTTACGCGGGCCACCCGGCGCTGGCCATGTGGCACGTCGGCAACGAGTACGGCTGCCACACCCCGCAGTGCTTCTGCGACGTGTCGGCCGCGGACTTCCGGCACTGGCTGCGCACCCGCTACGGCAGCATCGACGCACTCAACGCGGCCTGGTCGACGGCCTTCTGGTCGCAGGGCTACGGCGACTTCGACGAGGTGCTGCCGCCGCGCACCGCCCCCACCTTCCCCAACCCCGCCCAGCAGCTGGACTACCTGCGCTTCGGCGACGAGGCGCTCCGCGCCTGCTACCTGGCCGAAAAGGCGGTCCTGAACCGGCTGACCCCCCACGTTCCGGTCACCACCAACCTGATGCCGCAGCACAAACCGGTGGACGCGTTCGCCTGGGCGCCCCATATGGACGCGATGGCGCTGGACTTCTACCAGGACCCGTACGCCGCCGACGACCACGTCCGGGCCGGTTACGTCTTCGACCTGATGCGGTCCGCGCGGTCCGGGCAGCCCTGGCTGCTGCTGGAACAGGCGCCGAGCGCGGTCAACTGGCGTCCCCGCAACGGCCCGAAGCCGCCCGGTGCGATGCGGCTGTGGAGCTGGCAGGCCGTCGCGCAGGGCGCGGACGCGGTGCTGTTCTTCCAGTGGCGGCAGTCGCTGGGCGGCGCCGAGAAGTTCCACTCCGCGATGGTCCCGCACGGCGGCACCGGCACCCGGATCTTCCGCGAGGTCACCGAACTCGGCCGGGAACTGGCGGCCGTCCCCGGCATCGAGGGCACCCGTTCCCGGGCCGATGTGGCGCTGCTGGCGGACTGGCACAGCTGGTGGGCACTGGAGCTGGACTCCAAACCGTCCACCGCGCTGGACCACTCCCGGATCGCGCTGGACCACTACCGTCCGCTCTTCGAGGCCGGCGTGCCCTGCGACGTCCTCCCGCCCCAGCGCGACCTGACCGGCTACCGCCTGGTGGTGGTGCCCAACCTCTACCTGCTGACCGAACAGGACGCGGAGCGGCTGGCCGACCACGTACGCGCCGGCGGCCACCTCCTGGTCTCCTTCTTCTCCGGCATCGTCGACGCCCACGACCGCGTCCACCCCGGCGGATACCCGGCCCCCCTCCGCGAGCTGCTGGGCCTGCACGTGGAGGAATTCTGGCCACTGGACGCGGGCCGGACCGTAGGGGTGGGCGACGGCGCGTACACCGGTCGTGCAGACCTGTGGTCGGAAGCCGTCAACCTCGAAGGAGCCGAGGCACTGGCCCGGTTCACCGACGGCGACCTCACCGGGCGCCCCGCCGTCACCCGCCACACCTACGGCCGGGGCACCGCCTGGTACGTCGCGACCCGGCTCACCCCCGCACTCCTGCGGACCCTGCTCGACGGCGTACGGGCGGAGGCAGGCGTGACCCCCGTCCTCCCGAACCTCCCGCCCGGCGTCCAGGCCACCGTCCGCGAGGCCACCGACGTGCGGTACGTCTTCCTCCTCAACCACGGCGCGGAAGCCGCGGAAGTCGCCCTTCCGCGGCCCCTCCGGGACGCGATGACCGCCGACGGCCCGGCCGTCACCCGGGTCACGCTCCCGCGACGGGGCGTAGCGGTCCTGGCGGGGCCTGTGCCTTAGGCGTTTCTGCCCACGTACCCGGCCGTCCCGCCGTCGGGGTTGTTCGCCGTTGCGCTTTGCGGCGCCCCCGCACGTACTTGGCCGTCCCGCCGTTGTTGCTTCTCGCCGTTGCGCCTGCGGCGGGCTGGGTTTGTGGTGGGTGCGGTGACGGGCCTCCGGGGCCGGTTGTGTGGACTGCTGACGCTTTACGTCCACA
>NZ_JBIDAJ010000054.1:0-39329 GCF_043202395.1 Streptomyces sp. NPDC048197 | reverse complement strand
CCCCAACGGGAGGGGACGGGCCGGAGGGGCCGGTTGTGTGGACGTAAAGCGTCAGCAGTCCACACAACCGGCCCCGGAGGTCCGTCACCGCACCCAACACCCACCCAGCCCGCCGCAGGCGCAACGGCGAGAAGCAACAACGGCGGGACGGCCAAGTACGTAGGGGGCGCCGCAAAGCGCAACGGCGAACAACAACCGCGGCGGGACGGCCAAGTACGTGGGGATCACCCCAGCTTCCGCTGGGAGAGCCAGGCGGCCGCCACCCGGTCCGGGTCCTGTTTGTCCTTGTCGACCTTGCGGTTGAGTTCCGTGAGGTCGGCGGTGGTCAGCGCGTTGCCGAGGGTTGCCAGCGCCCGGCGCACCTTCGTGTCGGACTTGCGGGCGGCGATCAGCGGGACGATGTGCTGGGCGGGGACCAGGTGCCGGGGGTCGGCCAGCAGCACCCAGCCGTTCTCCTTGATGTCGACGTCGGTGGTGAAGACGTTGGCGACGTCGATGTCGCCCTTCTTCAGGGCGCCCTTGACCAGCGGGCCGGACGAGTCCAGCGCCTTGAACTCCTTGAATTCCACGCCGTACCGGTCCTTGAGGCCGACCAGTCCGACCACCCGCTTCTTCATCTCGGCGGCCGCGCCGAACACCAGCTTGCCGCTGACCTTGCGCAGGTCGTCGAGCGACGTGAGGCCGTAGCGGTCGGCGGTCTCGCGGGTCACGGCGAAGCTGTCGCGGTCCTCGGCGGCCGCGTACGGGAGTACCTCAAGGCCGTCCGGTACCACCGTGGCCAGCGCGTTCTGCATCGCGCCGGCCTCGGTCTCGGTGGCCTTCTTGTCGAGGTAGAGCAGCAGGCTGCCCTGGTATTCGGGGAGCAGGTCGATGTCGCCGGAGCGCAGAGCCGGAACCACGATCTCGCGGGAGCCGAGGTTGGGCCGGACGGTGGCCTTGACGCCGGCCTTGGACAGTACGCCCGCGTAGAGGTGGCCGAGGATCTGGTTCTCGGTGAAGTTGGCGGTGCCGATGACCAGTCCACCGCTGCTGTTGCCGCTGTCGCCGCCGGCGCCGTTCCCCTTGAGGGAGGTGATGCCGGAGGAACAGGCGGCCAGCAGCGGTGCCGAGGCGCCGGCGAGCAGGGTGGTCAGGGCGGTGCGGCGGTTCATGGCTGGCTCCTGGGGAGGGGCGGGCGTACGGGGCGCGGGGCGTGGCGGTTCAGCGGGCGGTGGCCGGGCGGCCGCGGAACAGCAGCCGGGTCAGCCCGCCCAGGGCCAGGTCGGCGACGACGGCGAGCACGGCGACCAGCACCGCACCGCCGAGCACCTGCACCAGATCGCGCTGGGCCAGGCCGTCGAAGACGTAGCGGCCCAGCCCGCCGAAGCTGACGTAGGCGGCGATGGTGGCGGTGGCCACGACCTGGACGGTCGCCAGCCGGATACCGGTCATGATCAGCGGCAGCGCCAGTGGCACCTCGACCTGCCAGAGGATCTGGCGGCCGCGCAGCCCCACGCCCTTGGCGGCGTCCTTGACCTCCGGGTCGACGGCGGCCATCCCGGCGTAGGTGTTGGTGATGATCACGGGTACGGCGAGCGCGACCAGCGAGACGTACACCGGCCACACGCTGAGCCCGCCGGCGAGGAAGACCAGGGTGACCAGGCCGACGGTGGGCAGCGCCCGGCCGAAGGACGAGAGGTTGACGGCGAGGAAGGCGCCGCGGCCGGTGTGCCCGATGAGCAGCCCGACGGGCAGCGCGATCAGGGCCGCGGCGAGGGTGGCGAGCACCGAGTACTCCAGGTGCTCCAGGACGCGGGTGGCGATGCCGTCGGGGCCCGCCCACTGTGCCGGGCCGGTCAGCCAGGCCGCGAGGTTCTTCAGGAGTTCGAGCATCGGGCCGTCACGCTCGCTTCCACAGCTTGGGGGCGCACCGGGGCGTGCCGCGCCGCCAGGGGGTGCACAGCCGCTGGACGGTCACCAGCAGGGCGTCGGCGGCCAGGGCGAGCAGCAGGGTCAGGGCCACGCCGGCGATGACCGGGGTGGGGAAGTTGCGCTGGAAGCCGTCGGTGAAGAGCTGGCCGAGCCCGCCGTACCCGATGTAACTCGCCACGCTGACGAGGGAGATGGACATCACCGTCGCGACCCGTACGCCCGCCATGATCACCGGGAGGGCGAGCGGCAGCTCGACGGTGAGCAGGGTGCGCAGCGGCCGGGTCCCCATCGCCTTCGACGCCTCGCGCACCCGTTCCGGGACCGCGTCCAGGCCCTCGACGGTGTTCCGCACCAGGACGACCAGGGTGTACGCGGTCAGGCCGGTGATCGCGGTGGTGCGGGTCAGCCCGGTGACCGGCAGCAGCAGGACGAAGAAGGCGAGCGAGGGGATGGTGTAGAGGATGTTGGACGCGCCGAGGACGAAGCCGCGCAGCGGGCGGACGCGGTGCGCGAGGACCGCCAGTGGCAGCGCGATCAGCAGCCCGAAGAGGACGGCGGGGACGGCGGTGGCGAGGTGGTCCGCGGTGAGGCGGGTCAGTTCGCCGGCGTGATCGGGGAACCAGCCCCATTCGACGGTCATACGGGGCGCTCCGCGGGGGCGGCGGCCTCGGGCCCGGGGTCGTCGGGCGCGGGGGCATCGGGCCTGCGGGCGTCGGGGGCGGCGCCCTCGTCGGCGGTCGCCCGGGCGGCGTCGGCGTGGCTGCGGCCGGCCCGGTCGTGGATGGTGTCGCGGGAGGTGACGCCGGTCAGGACGCCGTCGGCGGTGACCCGGGCGACCGCCCCGGCCGGTGAGGAGACCGCCTCGTTGAGGGCCGAGAGCAGCGAATCGGTGTCCCGCAGCGGCCGGACCGCGGCCAGCTCCGCCTCGCCGGCCGTACCACCGGCCGGCAGCGCGTCGGTGTCCAGCCAGCCCAGCGGTTCGCCGCGCGGCGAGGTCACCAGGCGCCAGCGCCCGCCGTCGCGGCCTATCGCGCCGACCGGTTCGTCGGCGCGTATCGCCCGGCCGGGCGCGTGCGGCACGTCGGCGAGGGTGGTGAGCGAGAGCAGCTTCAGGCCGCGCTCGGCGCCGAGGAAGTCGGCGACGAAGTCATCGGCGGGGCGGGCCAGCAGTTCGGCGGGCTCGGCGCACTGGACCAGCCGGCCGCCGGTGCGGAACACCGCGATCCGGTCGCCCAGGCGGACCGCCTCGTCGATGTCGTGGGTGACGAAGACGACGGTCTTGCGCAGCTCCCCCTGGAGCCGCAGCAGCTCGTTCTGGAGCTGGGTGCGGACGACCGGGTCGACGGCGCCGAACGGCTCGTCCATCAGCAGCACCGGGGGGTCGGCGGCGAGCGCCCGGGCCACCCCGACGCGCTGCTGCTGGCCGCCGGAGAGCTGGTGCGGATAGCGCTTGCCGGTGTCCGCGGGCAGGCCGACCAGCTCCAGCAGCTCCGCGGCGCGGGACCGGGCCTTGCGGCGGCCCCAGCCGAGCAGCAGCGGGACGGTCGCGATGTTGTCGAGGACCGTACGGTGCGGGAAGAGGCCGGACTGCTGGATGACGTAGCCGATGCCGCGGCGCAGCTCGGCGGCGTCCGCCTCCAGGACGTTGCGGCCGCCGACGCTGATGGTGCCGGCGGTCGGCTCGACCATGCGGTTGACCATCCGCAGGGTCGTCGTCTTGCCGCATCCGGACGATCCGACGAGGACGGTGACGCCGCCCTCGGGGAGGTCGAGGGAGAGGTCGTCCACTGCGGTGGTGCCGTTCGGGTACCGCTTGCTGACTGCGTCGAATTTGATCATCCGCTGCCCCTTGCCCGGCCTGCATAGTGTCATGCAGAGTCTTAGGCGTGTGAATAGAAGTCAATGGGTGGGAGTAAACCCTGTGTGACAACGCGGGTTACCCGAGAGTTCTTCCAGCTCTCCGCTCGGCCACCGTACGGAACCAGGTATCGGAATTCGGCCCACAAAGCGCGTTATAAGAGGGAGTTGAGCCCCTTGATTTCCCACATGCTGGACACCGCCCCACGGTCCGGCAGGCGCATCACCCTCGACGGCACCGCGCTGCGCACCGCCGACGTCGCCGCCCTCGCGGACCGCACCGCCCGCCCCGCGGCCCCCGACCCCAAGGCCCTCGCCCGCGCCGCGGAATCCTGGGACACCGCCCGCCGGCTCGCCGCCACCGGACGCGTCTACGGCCGCAGCACCGGCGTCGGCGCCAACCGCACCGAGGACGTCGAGGCCGCCGACGCCGCCCACGGCCTGCGCCTGCTGCGCAGCCACGCCGGTGCGATCGGCGACCCGCTGCCGGGCCGCGAGGTCCGGGCGATGCTCGCGGTCCGCGCCAACCAGCTGCTCGCCGGCGGGGCCGGCCTCAACCCCGCGGTCATCACGGCCCTGATCACCGCCCTGGACGCCGGCGCCCACCCCGTCGTCAACGAACACGGCGCGGTCGGCACCGGCGACCTGGCCGCGCTCGCCCAGACCGGCCTGGCCCTGGCCGGCGAACACCCCTGGCACGGCACCCCCGGCGGCCGCGCCCCGGCCCCCGTCGCCCTCGACAACAACGACGCGCTCGCCCTGATCAGCAGCAACGCCCTCACCCTCGGCCAGTCCGCGCTCGCCCTGGACGCACTGCGCCGGCTGCTGGCCGCGTCGCTGCCGGTCGCCGCGCTCTCCCTGCTCGCGGTCGGCGGCTCCTACGAACCGTTCGCCGAACCGGTCATGCGCGCCCGCCCGCACCCCGGCTCCGCGGCCGCCGCCGCCCGGCTGCGCACCCTTTCCGGCGTGCCGCCGCGGCCCAGCCCGCCGCTGGGCCGCATCCAGGACCCGTACGGCTTCCGCTGCCTCCCCCAGATCCACGGCCCGGCAACGGACGCCGCCGACACCCTGGAATCCGTGCTGACCGTCGAGCTCAACGCCGCCGCCGAGAACCCGCTGATCAGCACCGAGGACCAGGCCGCCTACCACCACGGCAACTTCTACGCCGCCCATGTCGCCCTCGCCCTGGACACCTTCCGGCTGGCCGTCCTGCAGACCGCCCGGCTCTCCACCGCCCGCCTGGCGGCCCTCTCCGAGCCGGACCTCACCCGGCTCCGCCCCTTCCTGGGCGACGCCGCCCCCGCCAGCTCCGGCGTCATGATCCTCGAATACGCGGCCGGCGCGGCCCTCGGCGAGATGCGCGCCGTCTCCCACCCGTCCTCCCTCGGCCACGCCGTCCTCTCCCGCGGCGTCGAGGAACAGGCCAGCTTCGCCTCCCTCGGCGCCCGCCAGACGCTGCGCGCCGCCACCTACTACCGCCAGATCCTCGCCTGCGAACTCGTCGCCGCCGTACGGGCGTTGCGCATGCGCTCCCTCGAACCCGAACCCGGCCTCCCCCTCACCACCGCCTACACCCGCGCCACCGAGGCGCTCGACCCTCGCATGGAGGACCGCCCACTGACGGACGACGTGGCGGTGGCAGCCGGCCTGCTCGACGAACTGGCGGAGGTGTGAACGACATGGAGCCAGCCATCAACCTGGACGCGAAGGCAGGCATGAACCCGGGCACGTACCTATGCGCGAGCCTAGGCACGAACGCAGCCATTAACCCAGCCATGAACCTGGGCACGAACCTAGGCACGAACGCAGTCGGGGCTGGACGCATCGGCGGGCCGGCGCCCCAGCGCACGGCCGTGGATCCGGCCGGGGGGCGGGGCGGCTTCCGGGGCGGAGGCGGGTGTGCGGTCGGGTATGTGGTCGGCGGGGTGGCGGCTCGGCCATGGGGGTGCGCGGGGGCCCGCGTCCCTGCGGGCGGTGAGCGGAACGCTCCCGTACGGGCGGACCGTCGGGCGTACCTCGTACGGACGGCCCGCGTGGACGGTGTGCCGAGGGGCGGGTGTGCGGTCGGCCGGCTGGCGGGCCGGCCCCGCCGTACGGGGGCCCGCGTACCGGCGGGCGGTGACCGGAACGGTCCCGTACGGGCGGACCGTCAGGCGTACCGCGCGCCGTCCCGAGCCAGGAATTCCGTACAGTCGGTCGACACAGGACAAGGCCCACACCGGGCCGGGAAGAAGAGGCGATGAGCGGGGACGGGGACAACGGCCGCGGTACCGGCGGCGCGCCGGGGGAGCAGGCCGCGGAGGCCCGGGCCGAGGAGGCACGGGACGCGACGGCCGGCCGGGTCACGGACGCGGACACCGGCACCGCCGCCCGCCTCCAGAAGCTCTTCGAGGGTCACCGGCTGACGCCCACCCAGCGCCGGATCGCGCACTGCATGGTGCGCCGGGCCGCCGACGCGCCCTTCCTCTCCAGCGTCGAACTGGCCGAACTGGCCGGCGTCAGCCAGCCGTCCGTCACCCGCTTCGCGGTGGCGCTCGGCTTCGACGGCTACCCGGCGCTCCGCCGCCACCTGCGCGAGGTCGCGCCCGCGGAGAAGACCGGCGACGACGGCACCGCCAACGAGTACCAGCAGGCGGTCCAGGCGGAGATCGACAACCTCCGGCACCTGGCCGCCGCGCTGGCCGACCCGTCGCCGGTGATCGAGGCCGGCCGCCTCTTCGCCGCCTCCCGGCCGCTGCCCGTCCTCGGACTGCGCGCCGCCACCGCCCAGGCCGCCGGGTTCACGTACTTCGCCCGCAAGGTCCACCCCGACGTCCGGCTGCTGGACGAGGGCGGCACGATGCTCCCCGACCGGATCGACGCGGCGGTGCGGGCCGGCGCCACCACCTTGCTGTGCTTCGCGCTGCCCCGGCATCCCCGCGAGGTCGTCGAGGCCCTCGCGTACGCCCAGGACGCCGGGCTGACCGTGGTGACCGTCGCCGACAGTGCCTTCGCGCCGGTCGCCCGCCACACCGACCTGCTGCTGCCCGCCGCGGTCGGCACCGGCCTGGCCTTCGACACCGCCTGCGCCCCCATGCTCCTGGGCCGTGTCCTCCTGGAGGCGATGTGCGACGCGCTGCCCGAAGCGCAGGCGCGCCTCGAAGAATTCGACGCGCGAGCCGCGGCGCGGGGCCTGTTCGTGGAATAGCCGCACGTACCTGGCCGTCCCGCCGTTCCGCTTTGCGGCGGCCCCGCACGTACCTGTCTGCGGCGCCGCGGGGGTTGCTCGCCGTTGCGCTTTGCGGCGCCGCGTACGTAGTTGTCTGCGGCGCCGCGGTGGTTTCTCGCCGTTGCGCCTGCGGCGGGCTGGGTTTGTGGTGGGTGCGGTGACGGGCCTCCGGGGCCGGTGTTTGGGACTGCTGCGCTTTACGTCCCAAACACCGGCCCCTCCGGCCCGTCCCCTCCCGTTGAGGGGAGGGGAATGCGGTGGGTGGGGGTGAGCGTTGGGGATGCAAGGGATCTTGCGGACCCGTAGGGGACGGTCGAACAGATCCCGTAAGGGTCGCGAGCGCCCCTTGCGGGCCTCAACTCGGCGGGCAGGGGAGGTATTCCCGTTACCCCCATCCCACGACGTGGGGACACCCGGAACGACGACGCCCACCCCCACCGGCCTCCCAACCCCCACTCACGGGAGGGGCTGGACCGGAGGACGAAGTCTGGAGGGCCGGCACCGCACCCGACAAACAAACGCCCGCCGCCAGGCGCAACGGCGAGCAACAACCGCGGCGTCGTAGACAGCTACGTGGAAGGCGCCGCAAAGCGCAACGGCGAACAAGCCCCGCGGCGGGACAGCCAGGTACGTGGGAGGCGCCGCAAAGCGGGCAACGGCGAGCGAGCCCGGTGGCGCAAAAGACAGCTACGTGCGGGGGCGCCGCAAAGCGCAACGGCGAACAAGCCCCGCGGCGGGACAGCCAGCTACGTACGCGGCGCCGCAAAGCGCGCAACGGCGAGAAGCCCCGCGGCGCCGCAGACAACTACGTGCGGGGGCGCCGCAAAGCGCAACGGCGAGCAACAACCACGGCGCTGCAGCCGAGTACGTGGGCCTACAAGCTAGAAGGCGTCCAGTGCCCGCACATGGACGCCTCCGCTCTCCGCCGTGAGTTCCGACAGGCTCTGCGGTGTGCGGATGACCGCGAAGCGGACGCCGTCGGGGGAGGCGGCGTAGCCGTAGACGCCGGGGCGGGGGAGCGAGTTGTACGCGAAGTGCGTGGAGAAGTAGTACGCGCCGGTGTCGAGCAGGGCGGCGTGGTCGCCGGACTGCAGGAGGGGGAGCGGGCGGTTCTCGGCGACCAGGTCGCCGGCGAAGCAGCAGGGGCCGGCGATGTCCTGGGCGACCGGCGTTCCCGTCTTGGGGCGCCCGTCGGCGTCGTAGGCCGCGACCCGGAGCGGCCAGGCCTCGGGGACGAAGACCGTACGGGTGGCGACCTGGGCGCCGGCATGGGTGACCGCGATCGGGCGGCCGCCCGCCGACTTCGCGTACTCGACGCGGGCGAGGACCGTGCCGTGCTTGGCCAGCAGGGAGCGGCCGAACTCGGTGATCAGGCCGTACCGCCCGGCGAGCAGCCCGGGGACGGCCGAGCGGAGCAGTGCGGCGTACTCGCGGTAGGTGGGGGTGGTGGCGTCGGAGGAGAAGTTGACGGGGAGGCCGCCGCCGATGTCCAGGGTGTCGATCTGCTGCCGGCCGGCCCGTTCGTTGATCTCCTCGGCGAGGTCGAACAGGGTGCGCACCCCGGCGCCCATCAGCTCCAGCGGCATGCCCTGCGAACCGACGTGGGCGTGCAGCCGGGTCAGCCACGGGCGGTCGAGGCAGGCGCGGACGACCCAGTCGCGGGCGCCCTCGTCGCGCAGCGCGATACCGAACTTCGAGGTGTCGGTGGCGGTGCTCATCGCCCCGATGCGGCCGCCGCCGATCTGCGGATTGACCCGCAGGCCGACGGGCGCGGTGCTCGGCACGGACTCCCTCAGACGGTCGATCCGGGCGAGTTCCTCGCGGTTGTCGGCGTTGACGGCGATCCCGAGGGCCAGCGCCTCCCGCAGCTCGGCGGGGGTCTTGGCCGGTGAGTCCAGGACCGTGCGGTCGGCCGGTACCCCGGCGGCCCGGGCCAGGGCCAGTTCGCCGGGGCTGGCCACCTCGCAGCCGAGCCCCTCCTGCGCCAGCAGCCTCAGCACCGGAACCAGTGAGGCTGCCTTGACGGCGAAGGCGTGCAGCACCGGTGTGCCGGGGGTGGCGAACTCCGCGAAGGCGGCGTGGAGTTCGGCCGTGGATCGTCGGATGCCGGAGATGTCCAGCAGCCCCGCCACCGGCTCCTCGGGCCCCACCAGCCCCTGCGCAACGGCTGCCTGTACGGCACGGTCTCGGTCCGTGTTCGTCATGGGGCCACTCCATCATCGCCCGGGGGCGCCGCGCCATCGCTTACCGGGCGGGGCGGCCGTGGTGGGGGTAAGGGGCCCGGCCGGCACCGTCCCGGGGGTGGACGGGCGCCGGCCGGGCCGGGGCGGACCGGGCGAGCCCGGTCAGGCTGCGGGGGCCGCTCCGAGGTTGGCCTTGCGGTGGCGTTCGCCGAGGCGGGAGCCGGACTCGCGGCGGGCGGCACGGCGCAGCAGGGGTATGGCGAGCAGGAAGCCGATCACGGCCCAGGCGGCCAGGACCATGGCGACCGTCGGCAGCTCCCAGGAGCCGGCCGGCTCCGCGGCCCGGGCGGCGTCCGGGAGCAGTGCCGAGCGCACGCCCTGGGCCATCCACTTCAGCGGGAAGACGGAGGCGATCTTCTGGACGATCGTGGGCAGCGAGGTGAGCGGGAACATCGCCCCGGACGTCACCAGCAGGCCCATGGCCGGCAGCATGATCAGCGCCAGTGCCTCGCGCGGATTGGGCAGGACGGCGCCGATGGCCGCACCGAGCGGCACCACGGCCAGCAGCCCCAGCGCACTGACCCACAGCAGCGTCAGCCAGCCGTCGACGCTGTGCGGCAGGGGTCCGTTCGCCACCAGTGCGCCGGCGCTCAGCAGGACGACCAGGGTGGCCAGGGCCATCGCGACGACCAGCACCGACTTGGCGATGAGGTACGCCGGTATGCCGCCGGGGGTGGTCCGCAGGCGCAGCAGTGTGCCCTCCTCCCGTTCGGTCACCAGGATCTGCGGGAGGTTCACCAGCCCTATCTGGAACAGCAGATAGGCGGCGAAACCGCAGAGCGCCAGGTGCGCCATCGGGACATGCGTCCCCGGTACGTCGTCGTGCAGATTGCTCGCGACCACCAGCGCGACCACGATGTTGATCAGGTGGCTGCCCAGCTCCTTCCGGTTGCGGAACAGATGCCGTACCTCGATCGCGCCGCGCAGGCAGCCGGCCCGCCAGTAGCGCCGGCGGGGACCGGACCCGCCTCCGCCCGGGCTCCGACCGCCTTCGCCAACTCCCTTGCCCGCCATGCCGTTCGCCCCGTCCGCGTCCGTCGCTTCCGTCACCGTGGTGACCGCTGTCATGTCCGTCCCCCTTGTGGTCTGTGCTGCTGTCCGCCGGCGCCTCAGGCGGCGCGGTTCTGCCTGCCGGCGCCACCGTCGAGGGCGTCCGTCACCGGTCCGGCCGCGTCCTGCGGCACCTCTTCCTGGTGCACCATCCGCAGGTAGGTGTCCTCCAGCGTCGGGCGGCGCACCTCCAGGTCGGCGACCGGGCCGCCGAGCTCGCGGTGGAGCTCCCAGACCAGCCGGGAGGGGTCCGCGGTGTGCTCCCGCCGGGCCGTGCCGTCCGGCGCCGTCCAGCGGACCTCGGCCTGGGCGGCGGCACTGCGGGCCAGCTCCGCCGGGGTGCCGTGGGCCCGGATCCGGCCGTTGACCAGCATCGCTATCCGGTCGGCCAGTCGCTCGGCCTCCACCAGGTCGTGCGTGGTGAGCAGGACCGTGACGCCCTCGTCGCGGGCCAGCCGCTCGATCAGCTCGTGGAAGTCGCGGCGGGCTTCCGGGTCGAAGCCGGTGGTCGGTTCGTCCAGGAAGACCAGCTCGGGGCGGCCCACCAGGGCGAGCGCCACGTCCAGGCGGCGGCGCTGCCCGCCGGAGAGCTGCTCCACCTGCTTGCCGGACTGTCCGGTGAGGCCGACCAGGGCCAGTAGTTCGGCGGGGTCGCGCGGTGCCTCGTGGTAGGTGGCGAAGTGCGTCAGCAACTCGGCCACCCGCCAGCGGCGGTGGTCCCGCCAGGTCTGCAGCACCAGGCCGATCCGGCCGCGCCAGGCGTCGCCGCCGCG
The DNA here is from genome assembly GCF_043202395.1 of Streptomyces sp. NPDC048197. NCBI lineage: Bacteria > Bacillati > Actinomycetota > Actinomycetes > Kitasatosporales > Streptomycetaceae > Streptomyces > Streptomyces sp. NPDC048197. Next base: position 28,287 of record NZ_JBIDAJ010000054.1, on the reverse strand, counting down.
CGCCGGGTCCGTGCCCAGCACCCGGACCGTCCCGGCGGAACGCTGCCGGAAGCCCTCCAGGATCTCGACGGTGGTGCTCTTCCCGGCGCCGTTGGGACCGAGGAGCGCGAAGACCTCGCCGCGCCGGACGTCCAGGTCGACGCCGTGCAGCACATCGGTGCTGCCGTAGGACATCCGCAGGCCGCTCACGTGGATGACCGGCGGTGCGGCGTCGGCGGTCGGGGGCACGGGTGCGCCCTCGGTGATCGTCATCGGTGTGCCTCCGCGTGCTGTTGCTGAGTGGTCGGGTCCGAGGTCTGGCCCGCCTCGGGGGGAGGGACCGCGGGGGCGGCAGTGGGGCCGGCGCCCTCGACGATCGCCCGGAGCGCGGCCACATGCCCCTCGAAGGCGGTGCGGCCACGGCTCGTCAGCCGTACCTTGGTGCGGCGTTTGCGTCCGCCGCCCTCCTTGTGGATCTCCAGGTATCCGGCCTCCTCCAGGGTGTGCAGCTGCTTGGACAGCGCCGAGTCGCTGAGCGAGAGGCTGTCCCGGATGAAGGAGAAGTCGGCCCATTCCGTCGCGGCGAGCAGGGCGACGACCGACAGCCGGGTGGAGGGGTGGATCAGTTCGTCGAAGCCCGATGGAGTGCTCATCGGCGCGCCTCCTCGGGGGTTCTCTCGGTGGGGTCGCTCAGGGCCCGGCCGCGCAGCGGGCTGACCGCCCAGCGGTTGGCCGGGCCGACGAAGAGCACGAAGGCGCCGGCGGAGAGCGTGGCCTGGATCAGGCTGCCGTAGGGCAGGGTCAGCCAGTCGGTCAGGCGCCCGGTGAGGATGATCGTGCCGCCGCCGACGACCGCGCCCGCGAAGAGGGTGATGACGCTGCGCCAGCCGTACCGCGACCGGTGCAGTCGCATCCGGCTGCGGCGGCTGTAGACGACGGCCAGCGTGACCAGGACGGCGACATAGGCGCCGAGGAGCACGAAGGAGCCCCATTTCGGCAGGTCGAGTCCCCAGCTGGCGACGAAGAGCCACATCAGGCCCCCCGTGACGTACGTGCCCCGCCGGTCGTCCTGTGCGCAGCGCTCGACCTCGTCGTACACCCGCTCCTGGGGTACCCGGATGCGCTGGAGATCCTGCCAGGCCCGCTCGGCGTCCACCGGTGTGGTCATGTCCTTCGCCTCCCCGTTGGCGTTTCAGACGGGCGGGGCCCGTGCCGGCGCCCCACCTCAACTTTCCTACTGGGAAAGCTAACACCGACTTTCCGGCCGGGCAAGTCGAACGAGCGGCCTGTGGAAAACCTTCACCGCATCCTGTTGACTAGCGCTATTCATCGCCCCCAAGATGTGAATAGCTCAATCCATTCGATGTTCAGGGAGGCACGGCCCATGTCGGGACCGCGACCCGTGCGGGCACCGCGCGGTACGGAGCTGAGTGCTCGGGGATGGCAGCAGGAAGCCGCGCTGCGCATGCTGCAGAACAACCTCGATCCGGAGGTGGCCGAACACCCGGACCAGCTCGTCGTCTACGGCGGCACCGGCAAGGCCGCCCGTGACTGGCGCTCCTTCGACGCGATGGTGCGCACCCTCACCACGCTCAAGCAGGACGAGACGATGCTCGTCCAGTCCGGCAGGCCGGTCGGCGTGATGCAGACGCACGAGTGGGCGCCGCGGGTGCTCATCGCCAACTCCAACCTCGTCGGCGACTGGGCCAACTGGGAGGAGTTCCGCCGCCTGGAGGCCCTCGGCCTGACCATGTACGGCCAGATGACCGCCGGTTCGTGGATCTACATCGGCACCCAGGGCATCCTCCAGGGCACCTACGAGACGTTCGCCGCCGTCGCGGCGAAGAAGTTCGGCGGCACCCTCGCCGGGACGATCACCCTCACCGCCGGCCTCGGCGGCATGGGCGGCGCCCAGCCGCTCGCCGTCACCATGAACGACGGCGTCGCCATCTGCATCGACTGCGACCCGCGCGCCATCGAGCGCCGGATCGAGCACCGCTACCTGGACGTGAAGGCGGACAGCCTCCAGCACGCCCTCCAGCTCGCCGTCGAGGCCCGCGACCAGCGCAAACCGCTCTCCATCGGCCTGCTCGGCAACGCCGCCGAGCTGCTGCCGCAGATGCTCGCCGAAGGCGCGCCGATCGACATCGTCACCGACCAGACCAGCGCCCACGACCCGCTGGCCTACCTCCCGACCGGCATCGACTTCGCCGACATGGCCGACCACGCCGCCAAGGACCCGGCCGGCTTCACCACCCGCGCCCGCGAGTCCATGGCCAAGCACGTCGAGGCCATGGTCGGCTTCATGGACGCCGGCGCCGAGGTCTTCGACTACGGCAACTCCATCCGCGGCGAGGCCCAACTCGCCGGCTATGAGCGGGCCTTCGCCTTCCCCGGCTTCGTCCCCGCCTACATCCGGCCGCTGTTCGCCGAGGGCAAGGGACCGTTCCGCTGGGCCGCGCTGTCCGGTGACGCCCAGGACATCGCCGCCACCGACAAGGCGATCCTCGACCTCTTCCCGGAGAACGAGTCGCTCGCCCGGTGGATCAAGATGGCCGGCGAGCGGGTCCACTTCCAGGGCCTGCCCGCCCGGATCTGCTGGCTCGGCTACGGCGAACGCGACAAGGCCGGCGAGCGGTTCAACGAGATGGTCGCCGACGGCACCCTGCGCGCCCCGCTGGCCATCGGCCGCGACCACCTCGACTGCGGCTCCGTCGCCTCCCCCTACCGGGAGACCGAGGCCATGAAGGACGGCTCGGACGCGATCGCCGACTGGCCGCTGCTCAACGCCATGGTCAACGTCGCCTCCGGCGCCTCCTGGGTCTCGCTCCACCACGGCGGCGGCGTCGGCATGGGCCGCTCGATCCACGCCGGGCAGGTCACCGTCGCCGACGGCACCCCGCTGGCCGGCGAGAAGATCCGCCGGGTCCTCACCAACGACCCCGGCATGGGCGTCATCCGCCACGTCGACGCCGGCTACGAGCGCGCCGACGAGGTGGCCGCCGAGCGCGGCGTCCGCATCCCCATGCGCGAGGGCGAGGGCGCGTGACCGCCTCGTTCCACGAGATGTGGCAGGAGTTGCGGCCGCTCGGCCGCAACTCCGCCACCGGCGGATACCGCCGCTACGCCTGGACCGGCGCCGACGCCGACTGCCGCGCGTGGTTCAAGGCGCAGGCCGAGGCCCGCGGACTCGCCTACGAACTCGACCGCAACGGCAACCAGTGGGCCTGGCTCGGCGCCACCGGCCACCAGGACGTGGCCCCCGGCGAGGCCGTCGTCACCGGCTCCCACCTGGACTCCGTCCCGGACGGCGGCGCCTTCGACGGCCCCCTCGGCGTCGTCTCCTCCTTCGCCGCACTCGACGAACTCCGCCGCAGGGGAGCCGACCCCGCCAAGCCGCTGGCGATCGTCAACTTCGGCGACGAGGAAGGCGCCCGCTTCGGCCTGGCCTGCGTCGGCTCCCGGCTCACCGCCGGCGCCCTGACCCTCGAGGCCGCGCACGAACTCCGCGACGCCGACGGCATCTCCCTGCCGCAGGCCATGGAACGCGCCGGATACGACCCCGACGCCATCGGCCCGGACCCCGAACGGCTCGCCACGATCGGCGCGTTCGTCGAACTCCACGTCGAGCAGGGCCGCGCCCTGGACCTCTCCGGCGACCCGGTCGGCGTCGCCTCCGCCATCTGGCCGCACGGCCGCTGGCGGTTCGACTTCCACGGCGAGGCCAACCACGCCGGCACCACGCGCCTGGAAGACCGGCGCGACCCGATGCTCAGCTACGCCGCGACCGTCCTCGCCGCCCGGGAACAGGCCCGGCTGGCCGGCGCCCTGGCCACCTTCGGGAAGATCAGCGTGGATCCGAACGGCGTCAACGCCATCCCCTCGCTCGTCCGCGGCTGGCTGGACTCCCGCGCCGCCGACCAGGAAACCCTGGACACCGTGGTGCACGGCATCGAGCAGGCCGCCGCCGAACGCGCCGCCCGCGACGGGGTCGACCTGAGTGTCGTGCGCGAATCCTTCACCCCGGTCGTGGAGTTCGAGCACGCCCTGCGGGACGAACTGGTCAGCATCCTGGGCAAGACGGCGGAGCGCCCGGTGCCCGTCCTCGGCACCGGCGCGGGCCATGACGCCGGTATTTTGTCCGGAACCGTCCCCACCGCCATGCTGTTCGTGCGCAACCCGACCGGTGTGTCCCACTCACCCGCCGAAGCGGCGGAGGAGGACGACTGCACCGCCGGGGTCCTCGCACTCGCCGACGTACTGGAGGGGCTGGCGTGCCGCTGACCACGCAGGCAACACCGACGACGTACTGGCTCGAACACGCCTGGCTCGGCAGCCACGTCGAGCCGGGCGTGACCCTGCAGACCGCGGACGGGCGGATCACGGCCGTCCGCACCGGGGACGCCACGCCGCCGCCCGGCGCCACCGTCCTGCGCGGCCTGACGCTGCCCGGCCTGGCCAACGCCCACAGCCACGCCTTCCACCGCGCGCTGCGCGGCACCGTCCAGGTCGGCAGCGGCACCTTCTGGACCTGGCGCGAGATCATGTACTCCGTCGCCGACCGGCTCACCCCGGACAGCTACTTCGCCCTCGCCCGCGCCGTCTACGCCGAGATGGCGCTGGCCGGCATCACCTGCGTCGGCGAATTCCACTACCTCCACCACGCACCCGGCGGCACCCGCTACGACGACCCCAACGCGATGGGCCAGGCGCTGATCGCGGCCGCCGCGGACGCCGGCATCCGCATCACCCTGCTCGACACCGCCTACCTCTCGTCCGGCTTCGGCGCCCCGCCCGACCGGCACCAGCTGCGCTTCTCCGACGGCACCGCGGACCGCTGGGCGCAGCGCGCCGACGCGCTCAAGGAGGACCGCGAGCACGTCCGCATCGGCGCCGCCATCCACTCCGTACGCGCCGTGCCCGCCGGCCAGCTCGGCACCGTCGCGGACTGGGCCCGCGAACGGCAGGCACCCCTGCACGTCCACCTCTCCGAGCAGACCGCCGAGAACGACGCCTGCCGCGACGCCCACGGCCGCACCCCCACCCAGCTGCTCGCCGACCACGGGGCGCTGGGCCGGCGCACCACGGCCGTGCACGCCACCCACCTCACCGACCAGGACATCGCGCTGCTCGGCGGCTCCACCACCGGCGTGTGCATGTGCCCCACCACCGAGCGCGACCTCGCCGACGGCATCGGCCCGGCCGCCCGGGTCCAGGGCGCCGGCAGCCCGCTGTCCCTCGGCAGCGACAGCCACGCCGTCATCGACCTGCTCGAAGAGGCCCGCGCCATGGAGCTCGACGAGCGGCTGCGCACCCGCACCCGCGGGCACTGGACCGCGGCCGCCCTGCTGCGCGCCGCCACCGCCGACGGCCATGCCGCCCTCGGCTGGGACGACGCCGGCACCCTGGAGACCGGCGCGCTCGCCGACCTCACCACGATCGCACTGGACTCCGTACGCACCGCCGGACTACTGCCCCGGCTGGCCGCCGAAACGGCAGTATTCGCCGCCTCCGCGGCGGACGTGCGACACACCATCGTCGGCGGGCGGCAGATCGTCCGGGACGGTGTGCACACTCTTGTCCCCGACGTGCCCGCAGCCCTCGCCGAGTCCATCGCCGCCGTACGCGGCTGAAGGAGAACACCCCCGCGATGACGACGACCTCCGCGCCGACCACCGCCATCACCCACATCGCCCAGCTCGTCACCAACGACCCCTCCCTCGGTGAAGGCCCCCTCGGTCTGATCCAGGACGCCGCGGTCGTCATCGACGGCGACCGCATCGCCTGGGTCGGTCCCTCCAGCAAAGCACCCGCCACCGACAACGCCGTCGACGCCGCCGGCCGGGCCGGCATCCCCGGCTTCGTCGACTCCCACTCCCACCTCGTCTTCGCCGGCGACCGCACCGAGGAGTTCAACGCCCGGATGTCCGGGCGCCCTTACTCCGCCGGCGGCATCCGCACCACCGTCGCCGCCACCCGCGCCGCCACCGACGCCGAACTGGAGGCCAACCTCACCCGCCACCTCGCCGAGGCCCTCCGCCAGGGCACGACGACGTTCGAGACCAAGTCCGGCTACGGCCTGACCGTCGAGGACGAGGCCCGGGCGCTGCGCATCGCCGCCGCGCACACCGACGAGGTCACCTTCCTCGGCGCCCACATCGTCTCCCCCGACTACGCCGACGATCCGGCCGGCTACGTCGACCTGGTCACCGGCCCGATGCTGGACGCCTGCGCCCCGCACGCCCGCTGGATCGACGTCTTCTGCGAGAAGGGCGCCTTCGACGGCGACCAGGCCCGCGCGATCCTCACCGCCGGCAAGGCCCGCGGCCTCGCCCCGCGGGTGCACGCCAACCAGCTCGGCCACGGCCCCGGCGTGCAGATCGCGGTCGAGCTCGGCGCCGCCTCCGCCGACCACTGCACCCACCTCGGCCCCGCGGACATCGACGCCCTCGCCCAGTCCGACACCGTCGCCACGCTGCTGCCCGGCGCCGAGTTCTCCACCCGCGCCCGGTGGCCCGACGCCCGTCCGCTGCTCGATGCCGGTGCCACCGTCGCACTGTCCACCGACTGCAACCCCGGCTCGTCCTTCACCAGTTCCATGCCGTTCTGCATCGCCCTGGCCGTCCGCGACATGGGCATGACGCCCGACGAGGCGGTCTGGTCGGCCACCGCGGGCGGCGCCCGCGCGCTGCGCCGCACCGACGTCGGCCGCATCACCCCCGGTGCCCGCGCCGACCTGGCCCTCCTGGACGCCCCCAGCCACGTCCACCTCGCCTACCGCCCGGGCGTCCCGCTCGTCTCGGCCGTGTGGCACAGGGGAGTCCTGGTCTGACGCCGCGCGGTCCCCGCAGGCCGCCGGACGCGGAGGAGGGCCCGTCCCGGGAAACCGGGGCGGGCCCTCCTCCGCGCGGGCGGTGCCGGCCTTCGGGGACCGGCGGGAGCGACCGCGGTCCTCACTCCTCGACCATCAGCCCCTTGCGGAGCCGGCCGAGCGTGCGGGAGAGCAGACGGGAGACGTGCATCTGGGAGATGCCCAGCTCCTCGCCGATCTCGGACTGCGTCATGTTCGCGACGAAGCGCAGCGACAGGATCTTCCGGTCGCGCGGCGGGAGTTCGGCGATCAGCGGCTTCAACGACTCGACGTACTCGATGCCTTCGAGCCCGTGGTCCTCGTAACCGATCCGGTCCGCCAGCGCGCCTTCGCTGTCGTCCTCCTCCGGCTGGGCGTCCAGCGAGCTCGCGGTGTACGCGTTGCTCGCGGCCATCCCCTCGACGACCTCGTCCCTGGTGAGGCCGAGGCGTTCGGCGAGTTCGTGCACCGTGGGGGCACGGTCCAGCTTCTGCGCGAGTTCGTCGCCCGCCTTCGCGAGGTCCAGACGCAGTTCCTGCAGACGCCTCGGTACGCGCACCGACCAGCTGGTGTCACGGAAGAAGCGCTTGATCTCGCCGACGATGGTCGGCATCGCGAACGTCGGGAACTCCACCCCGCGGCTCAGTTCGAAGCGGTCTATCGCCTTGATCAGGCCGATCGTGCCGACCTGGACGATGTCCTCCATCGGCTCGCTGCGGGAGCGGAAGCGGGAGGCCGCGAACTTCACCAGGGCGAGGTTGAGCTCGACCAGGGTGTTGCGGACGTAAGCGAATTCGTGGGTGCCTTCCTCGAGCGATTCGAGCCGCTCGAAGAGGGTCTTGGACAGAGCCCTCGCGTCCACCGGACCCACCTCGTCGAACGGCGGGATCTCGGGCAGATCGTCGATCTCGGAAAAAACCGCCGGATCGGATTCGACGGCGATCGGCTGGGAAGGGATGTGCCCGGTCGGGTCGGACAGGGGTGTCGACGATGCGGACTGCCGGGTGTCGTCGGTACGCAGTTCGTCGAGCCGGGGTGACATGGTCTCCTCCATCGTTCTCGGCATATGGCTGCCGATGCCTCTCCGTGAAGCCTTCGGTGTGCGGCGCCTCCAAAGCCGGCCGTTGCGAATGTGTTCTTCTACGCCTACCTGTCTTTGCCGGAAGATGGCAAGTAAGCGTTGTCCGTATATTGGGCAATATGCGGATTGTTCGGCTACCGGCGCGCGTCAGGAAGGCGTAGGGTTCGACGAGCGCAGTCGCTGGCAATCCAGTCGTCTAGACAGCAAAAGGGGTGCGCTTCGCATGGACCGCGGGACGGTCGGCAGTGCAAGCCGTGGCCGGCTTCACGTCGAGATCCGCCATCACGGCGCAAGCGCCGTCGTGACGGTCACAGGTGAGCTCGATCACCACACCGCGGATCTGTTGCGGGAATCACTCGAAGGCTGCGTGGACGACGGCTACGCACGCCTGGTGGTCGACTGCTCACAGCTCGAATTCATGGACTCCACCGGTCTCAACGTACTGCTCGGCGCGCGCCTGAAGGCGGAGGCCGAGGGGGGCGGGGTCCACCTGGCCGGCATGCAACCGGTGGTTGCCCGGGTCTTCGAGATCACCGGCGCTGAGGCAGTCTTCACGGTGCACGATTCCGTCGATGCGGCCCTGGCCGAGTGACCTGACGACGGTGTCCGGAACGATCTGTTCCGGGCGCGTAGTCCGTGTCACAACTTCCGTACCCAAGAAGTGGGTGTTCTCACGGTCCGGTCGGGCAGGAGACATCTGAATCCGTTGCAAGCAGTCCGCTATCTGTTCTCCGTGAATAGGCGAATCGGTGAGGTGAAGCGCTGATGAGCACCACCCGGCCGTACCCGCCGGGCGATCTCGGCCCGGAGCCGGGCGGCGCCGGTGCTTCCGCCGCCGTTCCGTCCGCCGCCATGCCGGCGGGCCAGATCCGCCGGCTGCGCCTGGCGGGCACCCGGGGCGCCGTGGCACGTGGCCGTGATTTCGCCCGGCAGGCCCTGCACGACTGGGGCTGGCTGCCGGCCGCCAACGCCGACCAGCGGGCCGCCGCCGAGGACGTGCTGCTCGTCGTGTCGGAGCTGGTCACCAACGCCTGTCTGCATGCCGAGGGGCCCGAGGAGCTGCGGCTGCGGTGCACCTCCAAGATGCTGCGGCTGGAGGTCACCGACCTCGGCGCGGGCTCGCCGGCGCCGCGCAGCCCGCACCGCCCCGGCCGCCCCGGCGGCCACGGCATGTTCATCGTGCAGCGGCTCTGCCTGGACTGGGGCGTGGTGCGCAACCCCGACGGCACGGGCAAGACCGTCTGGGCGGAGCTCGCCGCACCGGCCTGACCGGGACGGCGGCACAAGAGCAGCGCGGGTCCGCGGACCCGCGCTTTTGCCGTTCCCGGGCGCGTGCTCGCCACCGCCGGCGGCCGGATGTGCCCGCCGCTGCGGCCCCGGACCGATCGGGGCTGCGCTGTGCCTTCCCTCGGCAAGGTCCCCGGCGTACCTTGAGCGGCCAATCTGATGTGCCGTCAGGAACAGTCGGCGGTGCGCCCACCGGGAGAAGGGGAACGGACAGTGGCCCGCTTCTACGCACAGCACGGCCGGCGACCGCGCCGGGCGGCCGGCCTCGCCGCCGCCGTGGCGATGACGGCGGGGTCCGCGGTGCTGCTCACCGCGCCGGCCGCCCACGCCGACGTCGTCGACGTCAACTACCAGTGCAAAACACCGATCGGGAACAAGGGCGCGGTCTCGCCGATCGACATCAAGGGCACCCCCAGCGGCGGTGGCTACAAGCTGGTGATGTCCTTCCGGAAGGGGGTCTCCTCCAGCCCCGTCGAGCTGGGCAAGGGCGCCATGAAGCCGAGCGCGCTGATCAAGCTGGGCGGCGCGGAGAGCGGTACGGTCGCGGTCGCCGGGCCGCCCAACGACCGGGCGATCCCGGCCAACACCCCCATCAAGATCAGTGACTTGAGCGGGACGTACACCCCGAAGGCGAGCGGCAAGGTCACCTTCACGGCCTCCACCCTCACCATCAAGGCACTCGGCACCACGACCACCTGCACCCCCAGCAACCACCCCAAGCCCTCGCTCACCCTCGACGTGAAGGGCTCCGGCGGCAGCAGCAGCGACAGCGCGGCCGGCGGCGGTACGGGCGGCTCCTCCGGCGGAAACGGACAACTGCCGCAGACCGGACCGGCGGACTCCGCGGTGGCACTGGGCACCCTGGGCGGCACGGTGCTGCTGGCCGGCGCGGCCGGAGTGCTCTGGCTGACCCGCCGTCACCAGCGCGTCTGACCGCATCCGGACCGCAGCCTCCGCACCACGTGCAGCCCCAGCACCACGAGTACCAGGAGCCGCCGATGCCGTTCCGTCCTCGCCCCGCGGTCAGCGGTGCGGTCCTCGCGGCCGCAACGGTACTGCTGTGCCCCGCCCCGGCCCAGGCCCGCCCCGCCGCGCCGGCCGGGCCGGGCTGGTCCGCCGCGCCCGCCCCCGGCCGTGGCGCCGAACCGAGCGCGCAGGACCGCCCGTACTTCTACCTGGAGGGGGCGCCGGGCACCGTGCTGTCGGACCGGCTGTCCCTCGGCAACCCCACCCGCCGGGCCGTCACCGTACGGCTGCGCGGCACCGGCACGGGGGCGGCCGGCGGCACCGGCTCCTGGCTCCGGTTCGCCGCGGGGCGGGTCACCGTCCCGCCCCGCACCCGGGCGAGCGTCCCGTTCACGGTGACCGTGCCTCGGGACGCCGCCCCGGGCGACCACCCCGGCACGATCACCGCGACCGGCGGACCGGCGCGGCACGGCGGGCCCGCGGTCCGGCGCACCGTACCGGTCCACCTGCGGGTGGCCGGCCCGGCGCTGTCCGCACTGACCGCCGAGGACGTGTCGGTGCACCGGCGGGGGAGTGCGGCGGTCATCCGGTACACGCTGGTCAACCGCGGGAACACGGCGCTCACCCCACGGCTGGCGGTGCGCGCCGACGGTGTCCTCGGGCCGGTGCTGCGGCGCGCCGCACGCACCCTGCCGCTCACGCTGGAACCCGGCCGGCGGGCCCGGCTGACGGAGGACTGGCCCGATCCGCCCGTCCTGGACGCGGTGCGCCTCCGGCTCACGGTGACCGCGGCCGGCGGCGCGCGGGACGCCGTCACGGCCTCGTACACCGCCCTCCCCCGGGGCGTCGCGGCCGGGGCGGCGCTGCTCACGGTGGCGGGCACGGCCGGCCTGGTGGCCGTACGGCGGCGACGCCGGCGCCGGCGCGGGGACGAGCGGGACGCGCGGCGGGACGGGGAAGGGGGCAGCAGTGACAGCGGGGGCAGCGGTGGCAGCAGGGGGAGGCCGGCGACGGCGGCTGCCCTTCCCGCGGCCGCCGCCACCGCCCTCGCGGCCGCGCTCCTCCTCGCCGCCGCCCTCGTCCTGCCGGAGGCCGGTACCGCGCGGGCCGTGTCGCCGGCCGAGGCCCCCGGTGGCCACCGGACCGTCCAACTCTCCACGAAGGAGGCCGGCAAGGGCGGCACCCTCACCGTGACCGGGCGCGGCTGGCGGCCCAAGGCCCTGCTCACCCTGCTGATCTGCGGGCAGAACATGATCGGCGGGACCAATTCCTGCGCCAACGGGGACGGCCGGGCGGTCACCACCGACGCGCACGGCGCCTTCCGCAGGCGCCTTCCGGTCGCCGAACCGCCCAAGCCCTGCCCCTGCGTGGTGCACGTGGCGACGGTGACGGGGGCGGCGGCCGCCGCGGACGCCGCGTTCAAGGTGGCGGGCCATCCGGTGGCGCCGCTGCCGAAGGAGCGCACCGGCGGCCGGCTGGCGGTGCTGTCCCCGCCGCGGCTGGCCGGCAGCAGCGGCCTGCTCACCTGGTTCGGCGCCCCGCCGCAGCGTGAACTGACCGTCACGGTCGGCAATCTCGGCTCCGCGCCGGCCCGGGACCCGGTCTTCAAGGTCGGCACCTCGCACGGCGTCTTCGCCCCCCGGTGGGAGGAGCAGCAGTGGCGAGGGACCGTACCGCCCGGCAGGAAGGTCCAGGTCAAGCTGCCGGTCGAGCTGGCGGCCGGCGCCCACGGGGACTATCTGGTCTCCCTCGAATACGGCGGCAAGGTGCTGGCCGAGCAGCCGTGGGGCGTCGGCCGGCCCTGGGGCGTGACGCTCTTCTGGGTGCTGCTGTGCGTCGTGGTCCCGACCGCCGTGTTCCGTATCGGCATGGCGCTCGTGGACCGGGTACGCCCACGCCGCCCGGCGGGTCACGCCCGCCCCCGCATCCGCACCCGTCGTACCACGCCGGCCGGCGACCGTGCCGCGCTGCCGTGGTTCACCCCGGACACCGCACCGTCCACCACCACATCCACGAAACGACCGACGTCGAAAGGTTCTACGTGATGAGGCAACGGAGGAGAGCCGCGGTGGCCTCGGTGGCCGCGCTGGCGCTCGCGGGAGCGGGCATCCTGGCCGCGGCCGGTGCCGCCGAGGCGGCGGAGGTCTCGTACAGAACGGAGTGTCTGCCGCCGCCGATATCGGGGCTGCCGCCGATCGAGGGCACCACGAAGGTGGACGTCAGCGCGCCCGCCACGGCCAAGGTCGGGGACGAGATCGCGGTGGTCTGGAAGACCGTCGAGGGCGCGTCCAAGAACCCCGACATCCTCGACCTGGGCAAGGACACCGTGCAGCCGACCGGCACGATCAAGGTGGCCGGCGCGCAGACCGGGGACCTGGCGATGCAGGGGCCGCGGCAGAACCCGCCGATCCCCAAGGGCGCCCCGATGAAGCTGTCCGACATGACGGGCAAGCTCAAGCTGACCCGGCCCGGTGAGGTCACGCTGACCCCCGGCTTCTACAACATCAACGTCAACCGGCCGATCTCCACGGACACCAAGTGCTCGCCCAAGGAGGAGGTGAAGCCCGCGGTGACGATCAAGGTCACCGACGGCGGGGGCTCCACCGGCGGCACGACCGGCGGCAGTACGGGCGGAACAACCGGGGGCAGTACGGGCGGCACGACGGGCGGGACCACCGCGGGCACCACCGGGGGCAGCACCGGCGGGAGCACCACCGGCGGCAGCACCGGCGGCTCCACGGACGGCGGCACCACCGGCGGTTCGGCCACCGGCGGTTCGACCGGCGGCTCCGGCGGTGACCCCGACGGCACCGCGTACAAGGGCAAGGAGATCCAGGTCCCCTACGCCTGCAAGACGCCCATCGGCGACAAGAAGGCGACCTCCCCGGTGCAGATCAACGCCGTGAAGAAGGGCGGCGGTTACGACCTGACGGCGCAGTTCAAGAAGTCCGTGATGAACAGCCCGGCGGACATCCCCAAGGACTCCGTCAAGCCGTCGATGGACGTCAAGGTGGGCGGCGCCGACAAGGGAACCGTCAAGGTGACCGGCCCGGCCAACCCCCAACCCATCAAGTCGGGCGACCCGATCGAGATCCCCGATCTGAAGGGCACCTACACGCCGGGCGCCACCGGCAGGGCCACGCTGAGCCCGGGCGTGCTCACGGTCAACGCCCTGGGCACGACGACGACCTGCACCCCGGAGAAGGACCCCGGCGCCTCGCTCACCCTCGACACCGCGGCCCGGCCGGGCGGTACCTCCGGCGGCACCTCGGGCAGTTCCACGGGCGGGACCACGGCGTCCGGCGGTGGCACGGCGTCCGGCGGCAGCGCGACCGGGTCGGCCGGCGGCTCGGGCAGCAGCGGCAGCGGCGGCGAGCTGGCCCACACCGGCGCGGGTGCACGGGGCGCGCTGACCGCGCTCGGCCTGCTGGCCGGCACCGCCGTCCTGCTGGGCGGCGCGGTGTTCACGGTCCTGCCGCGGCGCCGGGCCCGGCTGCGCTGACCCGGCGGGCCCACCGCACGACGAAGGGGGCGCCGCACCATCGGTGCGACGCCCCCTTTTTTCACCGTCCGGGGCCGGCAGGCGTCAGTTGACGCGCAGACGTCAGTTGACGCCGCCCATCAGCTCCTTGACCCGCTTGCGGGACGTCCAGATGCCGATGCCGGCGACGACCGCGAGGGCGGCCTCGACGGCGACCGAACCCGAGGTGTTCAGGTCGACGTTCAGCTGCGGCGAGGTCAGCAGGCCCGCCACGGAGTCACCGGCGGTGACCGCGAGGAACCAGACACCCATCATCTGGGAGCTGTACTTGGCGGGCGCCATCTTCGTGGTGACCGACAGGCCGACCGGGGAGAGGCAGAGCTCACCGATGGTCTGGATGAAGTAGATCGCCACCAGCCACATCGGGCTGACCCGGCCGCCGTTGGCCGCGGTGTCCAGCAGCGGGAAGAGGAAGACCGCGAACGAGATGCCGATCAGCGCGAGGCTGGACGCGAACTTGACGGCGGTGCTCGGCTCCTTGCCGCGCTTGTTCAGCCACAGCCACCCGGAGGCGACCACCGGGGCGAGCGCCATGATGAAGATCGGGTTCAGCGACTGGTACCAGGACGTCGGGAAGTGGAAGCCCAGCAGGTCGTTGGTGGTCGAGTGCTCGCCGAAGATCGACAGGGTCGAGCCGTTCTGGTCGTAGATCATCCAGAAGACGGCGGCGACCACGAAGAACCAGATGTAGCCGGAGAGCTTGGACTGCTCCAGCTCCGAGAGCTCCTTGTCGCGCTTCATGCGGAACAGCACGGCGACCGGGATGATCAGACCGGCGATGGTGATCGGCATCAGCGCCCAGTCGGCGAAGTTACCGGTCACCCCGAGCAGGGTGTAGAACACGGCCGCGACGATCAGCCAGACCAGGCCCTTGCGCAGCACGGCCGTCTTCTCCTGCGCCGACGCGGGCTGCGAGACGACATCGCTCTCGGGGCTCAGGTGGCGGGTGCCCAGCAGGAACTGCGCGAGGCCGAGGGCCATGCCGACCGCGGCGAGCGTGAAGCCGAAGTGCCAGTTGACGCTCTCGCCGACGGTGCCGATGGACAGCGGGGCGAGGAAGGCACCGAGGTTGATGCCGATGTAGAAGAGCGTGAAACCACCGTCACGGCGCGGGTCCTGCGGACCGTCGTAGAGGTGGCCGACCATCGTGGAGATGTTCGCCTTCAGCAGGCCGGAGCCGAGCGCCACCAGGATGAGGCCGGCGAAGAAGGTCGCCGCGGTGGGCAGGGCGAGGGTGATGTGACCCGCGATGACGACGATGGCGCCGATGGCGACCGTCTTGCGCGGCCCCCAGAAACGGTCGGCCATCCAGCCGCCCGGCATGGCGAGCAGATAGACCATCGCCATGTACACGGAGTAGATCGCCGTGGCCGTCGTGGCCTGCATGTGCATGCCGCCGGGGGCGATCAGGTACAGCGGGAGTAGGGCCTTCATGCCGTAGAAGCTGAAGCGCTCCCACATCTCGGTCATGAAGAGCGTGGCCAGTCCGCGCGGGTGGCCGAAGAAGGTCTTGCCGCCGTTCACAGGGGTTCCCTGCTGGGCAGCGCCCTTCGTCAGGCTGGACGCCATGATGGTTCCTTGCTGCTCGGGACGCGTCCGAAGGCCGTGACGCGGCCGGTGGGGGATGACCGGCACCGGTGTGGGCCCCTCCGCCCCCCACGCCCGGGGGGTTCGGTGCGCACGCGGTCATCGAGGCAGCACCGGCAGGACGGTCCACACCGGGATCCACGCCCCCCGTGCTGCTCGCGCGGTGGACCCGGTCGACAGGTCGATCACTGTGTACCGGGGCTGGTCGTGCCAGCCCCGCACACAACAGGGACCGGTGACGTCAGTTGAGCGTCACGGTCCCGATGGTTGTGCGTTGGACGTTGTATTCACCATACGACTCGATCCGCCGCCGTTGGGGCTCGTGAGACAACGCTCACACTGAAGTGGGGAACCACGCGCGCCCCTCCGGGCGACCGCGCGCGCCGCCCCGCGCGGGCGCGCCGCAGGTCACGCTGCAGGAACGGTCCACCGTCGGCCATCCGTGCTGGTCCGCCCCTCGGGCCGGATACATCGGACTACCATCGGCCCATGACCCGTGTACTGCTCGCCGAGGATGACGCGTCCATCTCGGAGCCGCTCGCCCGCGCCCTGCGCCGCGAGGGTTACGAAGTCGAGGTGCGCGAGGACGGCCCGACGGCCCTGGACGCCGGTATCCAGGGCAACATCGACCTCGTCGTCCTGGACCTGGGGCTGCCCGGCATGGACGGCCTGGAGGTCGCCCGCCGGCTGCGCAACGAAGGCCATTCCTTCCCCATCCTGGTCCTGACCGCCCGCGCCGACGAGGTGGACACCGTGGTCGGCCTGGACGCCGGCGCCGACGACTACGTCACCAAGCCCTTCCGGCTCGCCGAACTCCTCGCCCGGGTACGGGCCCTGCTCCGCCGCGGCTCCACCGCCGAGCCCCAGCAGCCGCCGGCCACCCACGGCGTCCGCATCGACGTCGAATCGCACCGGGCCTGGATGGGCGAGGAGGAACTCCAGCTCACGGCGAAGGAGTTCGACCTGCTGCGGGTCCTGGTGCGGGACGCCGGCCGGGTCGTCACCCGCGACCAGCTCATGCGCGAGGTCTGGGACACCACGTGGTGGTCGTCCACGAAGACGCTGGACATGCACATCTCCTGGCTCCGCAAGAAGCTCGGGGACGATGCGGCCAACCCCCGCTACATCGCCACCGTCCGCGGTGTCGGCTTCCGCTTCGAAAAAAGCTGAAAAGAGCCACGAGCCCGTGCGCCGCCGCCTGATCAACTCCACGCTCGCCGTGGTCCTCGTCGTGATCGCCGTCTTCGGCGTCTCCCTCGTCATCGTCGAGACCCGGACGATCCAGGCCGGCGCGCAGGAGAGCGTGGCGTCCGAGGCGGTCCGGCTGGTCGGGATAGTGGAGAGCCGGCTCGGCAGCGGGGAGAAGATCACCCCCGACGTGCTCTCCGAGCAGATCACCGCCAAGCGGCACGCCGAGATCAAGGTGCCCGGCAAACCGCCGATCGAGATCGGGCAGCGTCCCGCCGGTGACGTCATCCAGTCGACCGTGCGCGGCGACCGCGGCGAATCCGTCACGGTCCAGGAGTCCCGGTCCACGATCAGTGCGGAGATCGGCCGGACACTGCTGGTCATCCTGGCCGTCGCGCTGCTGGCGATCCTCGCGGCCGTCGTGCTGGCCGTCCGCCAGGCCCGCCGGCTGACCGCACCGCTGACCGACCTCGCCGAGACCGCCGAGCGGCTCGGCTCCGGCGACCCCCGCCCGCGCCACCGCCGCTACGGCGTGCAGGAACTGGACCGGGTCGCCGACGTGCTCGACGCCAGTGCCGAGCGGATCGCGCGGATGCTGACCGCCGAGCGGCGGCTGGCCGCGGACGCCTCGCACCAGCTGCGGACACCGCTGACCGCGCTGTCGATGCGGCTGGAGGAGATCACCCTCACCGACGACCCGGACACCGTGAAGGAAGAGGCCACCATCGCGCTGGCCCAGGTGGAGCGGCTGACCGACGTCGTGCAGCGGCTGCTGACCAACTCCCGCGACCCGCGCAGCGGCTCCGCGGTCGCCTTCGACCTGGACGAGGTCGTCAAGCAGCAGATCGAGGAGTGGCGGCCGGCCTACCGCAGCGCCGGACGGGCCATCGTCCGCTCCGGGAAGAAGGGCCTGCGGGCCGTCGGCACACCGGGCGCGGTCGCGCAGGTGCTGGCCACCCTGATCGAGAACTCGCTGATGCACGGCGACGGCACGGTCGCGCTGCGTACCCGCGTCACCGGCAACCAGGCCGTCGTCGAGGTCACCGACGCCGGGCCCGGGGTACCGCCGGACCTCGGCTCGCGGGTCTTCGAACGGACCGTCTCCGGCCGCAATTCGACGGGACTGGGACTGGCCGTCGCCCGGGACCTGGCCGAGGCGGACGGGGGGCGGCTGGAACTGCTGCAGCAGCATCCGCCGGTCTTCGCACTGTTCCTGGCCCGGGAGGCCGAGCCCGTCGAGGAGTGAGGCCGGCCGCCGCTGTGGGCGTCGCCGGCGGGCTACTTGCGGGCGGGCCGCCGCGCCTGCGGGGTGCGGTGCGGCTCGTCCGCGCCGTCGGCGAGGAAGGACTCGGCCGTCTCTATCGCCTCGCGGGCCGGCAGCGTGCGGAAGACCCAGGTGCGGTACGACCAGAAGCGGAAGAGCGTGGCGAGCCCGATGCCGAGGAACTTGAAGAAGTTGTTCTGCAGCGGGGTGTCCCAGTGGAAGCCGTACGTCGCGATGTAGAGCAGGCCGTTCTCGATCACCAGGCCGACCGCGCTGAACAGCAGGAAGAGCGTCAGCTCTTTCGTGCGGCCCTGCTTGTCGCGGTCGCGGTAGGTGAAGTACCGGTAACCGATGTAGTTGGTGCCGGTCGCCACGACCGTGGCGATGATGCTCGCCCGCACCACGGGCACCTCGGTCAGATGCCGTACGAGGTTGAAGACCGCGAAGTTGACCACGACGCCCGCGCCCCCGACGGCACCGAACTTCACCACTTCGCGGGTGAGCGCCTCCAGCCTCGACCGCAGTGCGCTCCGTTCACTCATGGTGCTCGTTCAGCTCCCCGTCGTGGGCGGTGTGCGCGGCCGTCAACCTTGGTCCGCACCCTCATGCTAACCACGCCCGCCACAAGCGTTCCCGTCGACCGCTCAGCCGACCGTGACGCGGAAGTTGAGGGTGCGGGCCCCCGGTTCGTCGGCCGCCCCCGCAGAGCAGCGACGGCAGCGCACCAGACGCAGGTCCGTACGCCCCGGCCGGACCGCCTCGAAGTCGAGGCGGCGGACCGGGCCGGCGCCGCCGCGGGCCTGGTGGGCGCCGGTGGGCCGCAGGACGGCCGGGTCGGGCCGGGGCGCGGCGACGATCCAGCGGAAGCCGCCGGCGGGTTCGCCGGTGACCTCCACGCTGAAGCGGTCGCCGGCGGACACCGCGATCTCGGTGTCGTCCGGGCCGTAGATCTTCGGCCCGGACAGTTGGCTGAAAACGGAGTGCAGGGCGATCAGCAGCGCGGCGATCGCGATGACGACCACCAGCGTCCTGGCGCCCCTGGATATGTCGCTGTTCTCCATCCGGCCTCCCCTTCGCCGGGCCCGGGCCGGGCACCGGGCGTCTCCCCGTACCGGCTGCCCCGGCCCCGGGCCAACGACCGGTGGTGATCTGCCACCGGCGATCTTCGAACGTGCGAACTCGGAGGATCATCCAAGGCCGGGTCAGGCGGAACGGCGGCTTACGGATACCCTGGGGGGCGTGACGTTCCCGGTAGTCGGCATGGTCGGCGGCGGTCAGCTCGCCCGTATGACCCACGAGGCGGGTATCCCCCTCGGCATCAAGTTCAAGCTCCTCAGTGACACCCCGCAGGATTCGGCGGCCCAGGTGGTCAGCGAAGTCGTCATCGGCGACTACCGCGATCTCGACACCCTGCGCGCCTTCGCCCGCGGCTGCGACGTGATCACCTTCGACCACGAGCACGTGCCCACCGAGCATTTGCGGGCCCTGGAGGCCGACGGCATCCCCGTCCGCCCCGGACCCGACGCGCTGGTGCACGCCCAGGACAAGGGCGTGATGCGGGCGAAGCTGGACGCGATCGGCGCGCCCTGCCCGCGCCACCGCATCGCCTCGGACCCCGAGGACGTGGTGCGGTTCGCGGCGGAGGGCGACGGCTTCCCGGTGGTCCTCAAGACCGTCCGCGGAGGCTATGACGGCAAGGGTGTCTGGGTCGTACGATCCTCCAAGGAGGCCGCCGAGCCGTTCCGTGCCGGGGTGCCCGTCCTTGCGGAGGAAAAGGTCGATTTCGCCCGCGAACTGGCGGCCAACATCGTCCGCTCCCCGCACGGCCAGGCCGTCGCCTACCCGGTCGTGGAGTCCATCCAGGTCGACGGCGTCTGCGACACCGTGATCGCCCCGGCGCCCGGCCTCGACCCCGAACTGGCCGGCCAGGCACAGGAACTCGCACTGCGGATCGGCAAGGAACTGGGCGTCGTCGGCCACCTGGCCGTCGAGCTCTTCGAGACCGCCGACGGCCGGATCCTCGTCAACGAGCTCGCCATGCGCCCCCACAACTCCGGCCACTGGACCCAGGACGGCGCGATCACCTCGCAGTTCGCCAACCACGTCCGTGCCGTGCTCGACCTCCCGCTCGGCGACCCGCGCCCGCGCGCCCGCTGGACGGTGATGGCCAACGTCCTCGGCGGCGACTACCCCGACATGTACTACGCGTACCTCCATTGCATGGCGCGGGACCCGCAGCTGAAGATCCATATGTACGGCAAGGACGTGAAGCCCGGCCGTAAGGTCGGACACGTCAACACCTACGGCGACGACCTGGCGGATGTGCGCGAGCGCGCCGCGCACGCCGCCGGCTACCTGCGAGGAACGATCACCGAATGACTTCTCCCGCGTCCCCCCTCGTCGGCATCGTCATGGGCTCCGACTCCGACTGGCCCGTCATGGAGGCCGCCGCCCAGGCCCTCGCCGAATTCGAGGTGCCCCACGAGGTCGACGTCGTCTCGGCCCACCGGATGCCCCGCGAAATGATCACGTACGGCGAGGACGCGGCGGACCGCGGCCTGAAGGTGATCATCGCCGGCGCGGGCGGCGCGGCCCACCTCCCCGGGATGCTCGCCTCGGTCACCCCCCTGCCCGTCATCGGTGTCCCGGTCCCCCTCAAGTACCTGGACGGAATGGACTCCCTCCTCTCCATCGTGCAGATGCCCGCCGGCGTGCCGGTCGCCACCGTCTCCGTCGGCGGGGCCCGCAACGCCGGACTGCTCGCCGCCCGGATGCTCGCCGCGCACGACCCCGAACTCCAGGCCCGGATGCGGGAGTTCCAGCAGGAGCTCAACGAACGGGCCACCGAGAAGGGCCGCCGGCTGCGCAACAAGGTCGCCACCCCCAACGGCTTCGGCTTCGGTGGCGCCAAGTGAGCACCTCCCAGGACGCCGCCCGGGACCTGCTCACCCGCTGGCCCGTCATCGACGGCCACAACGACCTGCCCTGGGCGCTGCGCGAGCAGGTCCGCTACGACCTCGACCGGCGCGACATCGCCACCGACCAGTCCGCCAACCTGCACACCGACCTGCCGCGGTTGCGGGCCGGCGGCGTCGGCGCGCAGTTCTGGTCGGTCTACGTACGCGCCGACTACGCGGGCGACACCGCGGTCAGCGCCACCCTCGAACAGATCGACGCGGTACGGCAGTTGGTCGCCCGCCACCCCGACGCGCTGCGCCTGGCGCACACCGCCGACGACATCGAGGCGGCCCGCGCCGAGGGCCGGATCGCGTCCCTGATGGGCGCCGAGGGCGGCCACTCCATCAACAACTCGCTCGCCACCCTGCGCACCCTGCACCAGCTGGGCGTGCGCTATATGACCCTCACCCACAACGACACCATCGACTGGGCGGACTCGGCGACCGACGAGCCGCGCCACAACGGCCTGTCCGCCTTCGGCGAGGAGGTCGTCCGGGAGATGAACCGCTGCGGGATGCTGGTCGACCTCTCGCACGTCTCCGCGGACACCATGCGCGACGCCCTGCGGGTCAGCACCGCGCCGGTGATCTTCTCGCACTCCTCCGCGCGGGCCGTCTGCGACCACCCGCGCAACGTCCCCGACGACGTACTGGCCCAGCTGCCCGCCAACGGCGGCATCGCGATGGCCACCTTCGTGCCGAAGTTCGTGCTGCCCGAGGCGGTGGAGTGGACCCGGCGGGCCGACGAGAACATGCGCGCCCACGGCCTGCACCACCTCGACACCACCGAGGAGGGCATGGCCGTCCACCGGGCCTTCGAGGCCGCCCACCCGCGGCCGAGGGCCACCGCCGCGACCGTCGCCGACCACCTCGACCACATGCGCGAGGTCGCCGGCGTCGACCACATCGGCATCGGCGGCGACTTCGACGGCACCGCCTTCACCCCCGACGACCTGGCGGACGTCGCCGGCTACCCGAACCTGATCGCCGAACTGCTGGACCGCAACTGGTCCGAGGCCGACCTGGCCAAGCTGACCTGGCAGAACGCGGTCCGCACGCTGCGCGCGGCGGAGGACGTGGCGCGCGCCGAGCGGCAGCGGCGCGGCCCGTCCCACGCGACGATCGGGCAACTGGACGGCTGACCGCGGCCGTTACTTGAGGCAGAGGCAGAAGGGGTGCCCGGCGGGGTCGAGATAGACCCGGAAGTCGCGCACCCCTTCGTCGTGCTGCACGAGCTTCGCGCCCAGCCCGACGACCTTGCGCTCGGCCTCGTCGATGTCCGCCCGGGCCACGTCGAAGTCCAGGTGCAGCTGCTGCGGCACGTCCTGGCCCGGCCACTGCGGCGGCCGGTAGCCGCTCTCCACCCGCTGGAAGGCCAGGGCCCGGCCATGGGGCCCGACGACCTCGATCCAGTCGTCCTCATCGCCCCGCGTCACCCGCCAGCCGAGCATCTGCGCGTAGAACTCCGCGAGCGCGGCGTGGTCGGGACAGTCCAGCACCGTGACACCCAAGGTGATCATGACGTTACCTCCATACGCATCCAACCGGTAACTTCGTTACTGCATGATGGCAGCTATCGGTAACATTGCAAGGTGGCATCCCGAACGGCCCCGGACTCCCTGCTCCTCGTACAGGACCTGGTCAACACCCTCGACATCGAGACCGGCGCGGACACGCTGTGCGCCGACGGCGGCTCCCGCGCCTTCCTGCGCGACCACGGGTTCCCGGAACTCCCCCTGGAAAACGACGAATTGACCGCCCTCCAGCAGCTACGAGAGGCACTGCGCGCCGCCTGCCTGGCCCACACCACGGGCACCCCGCTCCCCACCCCGGCGGCCCGCACACTGAACCGGCTGCTGGCCCAAGCACCCCTGGTACTGACCGTGACCGAAGACGGCCGCCCCACGCTCCGCCCCGCCGACGGCCTCCAGGGCGCCGCCCACCTCACCGCCCACCTCGCCGCCGCGATGGCGACCGCGGTCGCCGACGGCACCTGGCCCCGCCTCAAGGCCTGCGAGGCCCACGACTGCCGCTGGGCCTTCTACGACCGCAGCCCGGCCGCCCGCGGCCGCTGGTGCGACATGGCGGTTTGCGGGAGCCGCGCAAAGATGCGCACATATCGCGCGCGTCGCGCGTAGCGCTTTGCGGTGCCTCCCACGTAGCCGTCTGTCCCGCCGTCGGGGTTGCTCGCCGTTGCGCGCTTTGCGGCGCCCCGCACGTAGCCGTCTGCGGCGCCGCGGGTGTTGGTCGCCGTTGCGCCTGCGGCGGGCTGGGTGGGTGTCGGGTGCGGTGACGGGCCTCCGGGGCCGGTGTTTGGGACTGCTGACGCTTTACGTCCCAAACACCGGCCCCTCCGGCCCGTCCCCTCCCGTTGGGAGATGGGAATGCGGTGGGTGGGGATGGACGTTGGGGATGCAAGGGGCTTTGGGAACCCGTAGGGGACGGTCGAACAGAACCCGTAAGGGTCGCGAGCGCCCCTTGCAGGCCTCAACTCAACGGGCAGGGAAGGTATTCCCGCCACCCACCCCACCCCCACGCCACGAGGTACAGCCGGGACGACGACGCCCGCCCCCACCGGCTCCCTACCCACCCACCAACGGGAGGGGACAGACCGGAGGACGAAGTCTGTAGGGCTGTCCCCGCACCCAAAAACACCACGCCCGCCGCCAGGCGCAACGGCGACCAACACCCGCGGCGCAGCAGACGGCTACGTACGCGGCGCCGCAAAGCGCGCAACGGCGAGCAACGAACACGGCGCTGCAGCCGAGTACGTGGGCGGCGCCGCAAAGCGCAGCGGAACGGCGGGACAGCCAGGTACGTGGGGAACGAGGCGCTAGGCGCGAGGGCGCCCGAGGGCCCGGTACGTCCAGCCGGCCTTGCGCCAGAGTTGGGGGTCGAGGGCGTTGCGGCCGTCCAGGATGCGGCGTTCGGCGGTGACCTCGGCCAGGGCCGCCGGGTCCAGCTCGCGGAACTCGCGCCATTCCGTCAGGTGCAGCACCACGTCCGCGCCGCGTACCGCCTCCAGTGCGGTGTCCGCGTAGGCCAGCGTCGGGAAGAGCCGGCGGGCGTTCTCCATGCCCTTGGGGTCGTAGACGGTGACCTGGCCGCCCTGGAGGTGGATCTGGCCGGCGACGTTGAGCGCGGGGGAGTCCCGGACGTCGTCCGAGTCCGGCTTGAAGGTCGCGCCGAGGACCGCGACCCGCTTGCCGAGGAAGCCGCCGCCGACCGCGTCCCGGGCCAGCTCGACCATGTGGCCGCGGCGGCGCATGTTGATCGAGTCGATCTCGCGCAGGAAGGTCAGCGCCTGGTCGGCGCCCAGCTCACCGGCGCGTGCCATGAACGCCCGGAGGTCCTTCGGCAGGCAGCCGCCGCCGAAGCCGATGCCGGCCCGCAGGAACTTCTTGCCGATCCGCTCGTCGTGCCCGATCGCCTCGGCGAGCTTCAGCACGTCGCCGTCGGCCGCCTCGCAGACCTCGGCCATCGCGTTGATGAACGAGATCTTCGTCGCCAGGAAGGAGTTGGCGGAGGTCTTGACCAGCTCGGCCGTCGGGTAGTCCATGACGATGAACGGCGAGCCCTCGGCGATCGGCTTGGCGTAGACCTCGCGCAGCAGCTCCTCGGCCTTCTCGCCGGCCACACCGGCGACGATCCGGTCCGGGTGCAGGGTGTCCTGGACGGCGAGGCCCTCGCGCAGGAACTCCGGGTTCCAGGCCAGCTCGGCGGCCGGGCCGGCCGGGGCGGCGGCCGCCAGCCGCTCGGCGAGGCGGGTCGCGCTGCCCACCGGCACCGTCGACTTGCCGACCACCAGTGTGGGCCGGGTCAGATGCGGCGCCAGCGCGTCGAAGGCGCTGTCCACGTAACTCATGTCGCAGGCGTACTCGCCGTGCTTCTGCGGGGTGTTCACGCAGACGAAGTGGACGTCACCGAATGCGCCGGCCTCCTCGTAGGAGGTGGTGAAGCGCAGCCGCCCGGTGGAGCCCTCGATGCCGGCGACGTGCCGGCGCAGCAGCTCCGCGAGGCCCGGCTCGTACATCGGGACCTCGCCGCGCTGCAGCATCTCGATCTTCTCGGGGACCACGTCGAGCCCCAGCACCTCGAAGCCGAGCTCGGCCATGGCTGCGGCGTGGGTGGCGCCGAGGTAGCCGGTGCCGATCACGGTGATCTTGAGGGCCATGGGTGCTCCAGACGCATGCTGACGAAGACGGCCGGACCGAGCATAGTCGCGAGGGGAATGGCCTACTCCAGTCGCGCGGCGGGCAGGACCGTAACTGTCGGCAACCTCACGTATCCGCAGGCCGGGCCCGGAGCCTAGAATCCGGAGAGGTAAAGGGTTACTTAACGGTAGTTAGCACTGCCGGAGCTCAGGGGAGTGAGAGTTAGTGGCGGGAACCGCTGATTTCGATCTGTACCGGCCGTCCGAGGAGCACGACATGCTCCGCGAGTCGGTGCGCTCGCTCGCCGAGGCGAAGATCGCGCCGTTCGCCGCCGCGGTGGACGAGGAGGCCCGCTTCCCCCAGGAGGCGCTCGACGCGCTGGTCGCCAACGACCTGCACGCCGTCCACGTACCGGAGTCCTACGGCGGTGCCGGCGCCGACGCGCTGGCGACCGTCATCGTCATCGAGGAGGTCGCCCGGGTCTGCGCCTCGTCCTCCCTCATACCGGCCGTCAACAAGCTCGGTTCGCTGCCGGTGATCCTCTCCGGCTCCGAGGAGCTGAAGAAGAAGTACCTGGGCCCGCTCGCCGGCGGCGACGCGATGTTCTCGTACTGCCTGAGCGAGCCGGACGCCGGTTCCGACGCGGCCGGCATGAAGACCAAGGCCGTCCGCGACGGCGACCACTACGTCCTCAACGGCGTCAAGCGCTGGATCACCAACGCCGGCGTCAGCGAGTACTACACGGTGATGGCGGTCACCGACCCGGAGAAGCGCTCCCGGGGCATCTCGGCCTTCGTCGTCGAGAAGGGCGACGAGGGCGTCTCCTTCGGCGCCCCGGAGAAGAAGCTCGGCATCAAGGGCTCCCCGACCCGCGAGGTCTACCTCGACAACGTCCGCATCCCCGCCGACCGCATGATCGGCGCGGAGGGCACCGGCTTCGCCACGGCCATGAAGACCCTGGACCACACCCGCATCACCATCGCGGCCCAGGCGCTCGGCATCGCCCAGGGCGCCCTGGACTACGCCAAGGGCTACGTCCAGGAGCGCAAGCAGTTCGGCAAGCCGATCGGCGACTTCCAGGGCATCCAGTTCATGCTCGCCGACATGGCGATGAAGCTGGAGGCGGCCCGTCAGCTCACCTACGCCGCGGCGGCCCGCTCCGAGCGGATATCCGCCGGCGGCAAGGGCGAGGACCTGACCTTCTTCGGCGCCGCGGCCAAGTGCTACGCCTCGGACGCCGCCATGGAGATCACCACGGACGCGGTCCAGCTGCTCGGCGGCTACGGCTACACCCGCGACTACCCGCTGGAGCGGATGATGCGGGACGCCAAGATCACCCAGATCTACGAGGGCACCAACCAGGTCCAGCGCATCGTGATGGCGCGCAACCTCCCCCAGTAGGCCCCACGGCACACAAGAAGGGGCCCGGACCGCACTCGCGGTCCGGGCCCCTTCCCGTGTCCGGCCCTGCGTCAGTTGCTGCTGACGGTGACCTTCTCGTCGTTGTTCAGCTGCTGGACCAGCTGCTGCAGCTTGGCCTTGTCCCACACCAGGTTGCCGCCGGTGGAGCCGGAGACCGGCATGTTCATCGACTTGCCGTCACCGCTGGTCACGCCCTTCATCGCGAAGAACATCTCGCCCAGGTCCCACAGGCTCATGTCCTTGTCGACGATCAGCGTGTCCAGGCCGGCGCCCATCACCGGGTAGAGCTTGAACGGGTTGAGCACGGTGCCCGGCGTGGCCGTCTGGCCGGCCAGCGACGACAGGAACTTCTGCTGGTTCTTCGTCCGGTCCAGGTCACTGCCGGCGAAGGCGTGCCGGGTGCGGACGAAGGCGAGCGCCTGCTGGCCGTTGAGGGTCTGCTTGCCGGCCGGGAAGTCGGCGCCGGACCACTTGTCCTTGAACGCCTTGGGGATGTCCATCTCCACACCGCCGATGGCGTCCACGATGTTGGCGAAGCCGGCGAAGCCGATCTCGACGTAGTGGTCGATGTGCAGATGGGTATTGGCCTCGACGGTACGCACCAGCAGCTCCGGGCCGTCCTCGGCGTAGGCCGCGTTGAGCTTGGTGTGCCGTCCGGTGCCCGGGTACTTCTTGCCGGAGTCCGAGCCGACGAAGGACGGTATCTCGACGTCCGAGTCACGCGGCAGCGAGATCAGCGTGGGGCCGTTGCTGCCGTCGTGCAGGATCATCATCGAGTCGGTGCGCTTGCCCTCGGCGGAGCCGGTGTGCAGCTTCTTCTTCTGCTCGGCGGACATGCCCTCGCGGCTGTCCGAGC
The DNA here is from genome assembly GCF_043202395.1 of Streptomyces sp. NPDC048197. Lineage (NCBI taxonomy): Bacteria > Bacillati > Actinomycetota > Actinomycetes > Kitasatosporales > Streptomycetaceae > Streptomyces > Streptomyces sp. NPDC048197. Next base: position 1,155 of record NZ_JBIDAJ010000054.1, on the reverse strand, counting down.
CGACGATCAGGTAGTTCGTGCCGTCGCCGGTCTCCGGCCGGTCGATGACCTTGCTGAGGTCGACCTGGCGGCGGAGCTTGCCGTCGGCCCAGAAGTACGTGGCGACCGAGGCGACCGCCAGGACGACGACCACGGTGATGATCGTCCACTTGATGCGCCGCCCCCAGCGCGGCCGCGGCCGCCCGCCGCCGTACCCGTCGTCGTAGCGGCCGCCACCGCCGCCACCGCCTCCGTAGACCTGGCCGGTGTTGTAACCGTCGTACGCGTCGTCGTAGCCCTGGGACTGCTGCGGCGGCACGGTCGCGCCCCTGCGCGGGGACATCGACGGCGGCAGCGGGGGCTCCTGCCGCTGATAGCCGGGGGCCGCGTCACGCCGCACCTGGGGCATGGCACGGGCACCCTCGGGATCGGCACCGCTGCCGCGCCCGTATCCGTTGCCGTTCCGGTCGCCGGACCATCCGTTGGGCCACTCATTCATACCGGGCAGTGTGCACGGCCCAGGGGCCCGTCCCATAGGGCAGGTGCGGGATCGGGCCAGCCCTGTTGCAGACCTGATGCAAAGCGACGGCGGCGTTCCGCCGCATATCGCAAGGGCCCGTGACCATTCCGACCTGCAAGAACGGAACCAGCTATTCCGGATACCGCCCACGTACCCGTCTCTCCCGCCGCGGGGTCCTTGTGGCATTCCCCACGTTCCGCTGCGCTTGGCTTTTTCCCCATGTACTTGGCTGTCCCGCCGTCGGGGTTGCTCGTCGTTGCGCTTTGCGGCGCCACGTACGTAGCTGTCTGCGGCGCCGCGGTTGTTGGTCGCCGTTGCGCCTGCGGCGGGCTGGGTGGGTGTTGGGTGCGGTGACGGGCCTCCGGGGCCTTGTTCGTGGACTGCTGTCGCTTTACGTCCACGAACAGGCCCCTCCGGCCCGTCTCCTCCCGTTGGGGGAGTGTGCGGGTGTGTGGGGGCGTGCGTCGTGGAGGAGGCACCTGGCGTAGTGAGGTCTCGGGAATACCTGGCCCGGCGCGTCGAGTTGTGGCCCCACAGGGGGCCCTCGCGACCCTTACGGGTTCTGTTCGACCCACCCCTACGGGTCCGGACGTCCCCACGCCAACCCCTACCCACCCGCACCCTTCCCCCAACGGGAGGGGACGGGCCGGAGGGGC
>NZ_JBIDAJ010000053.1:0-39388 GCF_043202395.1 Streptomyces sp. NPDC048197 | reverse complement strand
CGTCGACGCATAATCGCGCCACGGTCCGAATTTCGGCATGCCGAAATTGTTCCCGGTGAGGGGCCGTGCAGTAGTGGTGTGCCGCGAGGCGGCGGGATGGTTGTCCGGGGCCGGTCGGCTCCGTGGCAACTCGGAGAACACTACACGAGCGGGTGAGGTGCTTCAAACCCGTGCCGGGCGCCCATTTGCGCGGTACTTTGGGCGGCATGACTGCGCATGCGCTCGTACAGCAGTGGTGGCCCGCCTGACGGCGGCCGACCACAGCGCATGCATGACCACGGCCGCCGCTTCGGCGGCCGTTCGCGTTTCTGCTTCTCGTAGCCGGCCGGCGAGGTCGGCGGTCTCGATGCGCACCCCGGGAACTCCGGGAGTGCGGGAATCGGGAGAGATGACGGATGAGTGAACTGGTGCGGGAGCGGGCCGGCGGGGCCGGGGGCGACCTGGTGCCGGGGCGCGGCGGTCGCGTGCGGGTGTTCAGCGGGGTGCAGCCGACGGGGCACCTGACGCTGGGGAACTACCTCGGGGCGGTGCGGCGGTGGGTGACGGAGGAGCAGCACCGGGCGGACGCGCTGTTCTGCGTGGTCAATCTGCACGCGCTGACCGTGGAACACGATCCGGCGCGGGTGCAGCGGCTGAGCCGGCAGGCCGCGTCGCTGCTGCTGGCCGCGGGACTGGATCCGGAGCAGTGCACGGTCTTCGTGCAGAGCCAGGTCGATGAGCATCTGCGACTGGCGTACCTGATGGAGTGCACCGCCACCGACGGGGAAATGCGGCGCATGATCCAGTACAAGGAGAAGGCCGCGCGGGAGCAGGCGCGCGGCGGGAGCGTGCGCCTGTCGCTGCTGACGTATCCGACGCTGATGGCGGCGGACATCCTCGCGTACGGGACGGACGAGGTGCCGGTCGGGGACGACCAGACCCAGCATGTGCAGCTGACGCGGGACCTCGCGGTGCGGTTCAACCAGCGGTACGGGGCGACGTTCGTCGTGCCGAAGGCGACGCGTCCGCGGGTGGCCGCGCGGGTGATGGATCTGCAGGATCCGACGTCGAAGATGGGCAAATCGCACGCCCGGACCGCGGGGACCGTCTTTCTGCTGGACGAGCCGGAGGCAGTGCGGAAGAAGGTGATGCGGGCGGTGACCGACGACGGCGATGGCGTCGTCTACGAGCGGGAGACGCGGCCGGGGATCGCGAACCTGCTGGACGTACTGGCGGCCTGTACGGACGGGGACCCTGAGCGCCTGGCCGAGGGCTACGCGTCGTACGGCGCCCTGAAGAAGGACGTGGCGGACGCGGTGGTCGAAACTCTGCGGCCGGTACGCGAACGCCATGCGGAACTGGCGGCGGACCCGGCATACGTCGACGAAATCCTACGGACCGGGGCCGACCGCGCCCGCAACTTGGCAAAACCACGGGTGGACGCGGCTTATCGGGCTATGGGGGTGGGGGTTTAGGGGTGTGGGGCGTAGGGGCGTAGCGCCGTAGCGGTGTAGGCATTCGGGGCCCGCCCATAAGGGGTGGGCCCCTCGCAGGGGCGTGCCCGTTTGTGGACGTCGCGTTTGTGGACGGTCCGTTTGTGAGCGTGGCCGTACGTTCTTCGAAGGTGCGTGCCTGTTTATGGGGCGTGCCCGTACGTCGTCATAGGGGATGCCCGTTTAGGGGGTCGTCCCCTGTACCTCTGTACCTCCCCGTAGCGGCGCGCCGACGGGGGACGCCCAGGCACAGCCGGGTCGGGGCTGCGGGGCAACCGGTGGCGGGGGCGGGTCAGCCGTTGCCGGTGGCCAGTTCGCGGCTGCGGTCGCGGGCGGCTTCGAGGGCAGCGATGAGGGCGGCGCGGACGCCGTGGTTCTCCAGTTCGCGAATGGCGTTGATGGTGGTGCCGGCCGGCGAGGTGACGTTTTCGCGGAGTTTGACCGGGTGTTCGCCGCTGTCGCGGAGCATCACGGCGGCCCCGATCGCGGCCTGGACGATGAGGTCGTGGGCCTTGTCACGGGGCAGGCCGAGCAGGATGCCGGCGTCCGTCATGGCCTCGACGAGGAAGTAGAAGTACGCGGGGCCCGAGCCGGAGAGGGCGGTCGCGGCGTCCTGCTGGCTCTCGGGCACGCGGAGGGTCTTGCCGACAGTGGAGAAGATCTCCTCGGCGCGGGTGAGGTGGGCGGCGGTGGCGTGGGTGCCGGCGGAGATGACGGACATCGCCTCGTCGACAAGGGCCGGGGTGTTCGTCATGACCCGGACGACCGGGGTGCCGGTGGCCAGGCGCTCCTCGAAGTACGAGGTGGGGATGCCGGCTGCGCCACTGATGACCAGGCGGTCGGTGGGGACGTGCGGAGCCAGCTCGCGGAGCAGCGTGCCCATGTCCTGGGGCTTGACGGTGAGGATCAGGGTGTCGGCGGACTTGGCGGCCTCGGCGTTGCTGACCGCTTCGACGCCGTAACGGTCGTGCAGTTGGGCGGCGCGCTCCTGGCGGCGGGCGGTGACCAGCAGGTCGGAGGGCGCCCAGCCGCCGCGGATCATTCCGCTGAGGAGGGCTTCGCCGATCTTTCCGGTGCCGAGGACTGCGACCTTCTGGGTCATGGTGCCGGTTCGCCTTTCCGCTGCGCTGTGCCGGTGCTGCTTCTACTGGTGCGTGTGGTGGCTGGGGTGGCCGGGCTGGCTGTACCTCTGGGCCGCCGAGCGCCTCCACCCATGTGCCTGTTGTCGTCATCCTCGCACCGTGGGTTGACCGCTGGCGGCGCGTTCCGCTGGGTGGACCCGGCACGTCGGTGGGCCCGGCACGTCGGTGGACCTGGCACGTCGGTGGGCCCGCGCGTCGATGGACCGCAGCACGTGGGTGGACCGCAGTGTGAGTGGACCGCAGCACGTGGGTGGACCGCGGCATGGCCTGCGACTGGCACTGCGTGACGTGGGCAGAGGCGCGGGGGATGCGGGAGGGGCCGAGCCATGTGGGCGGGGGCGGTGGGCGGGGCGTATGTCGGTGCCCCACGTCGGCGGCGGGGTGGCGGGGCTTTCGCCGGGTGCGGGGGCGGGCCGGGCGGGGGCCGGAGGTCGGGGATGGGCCCACGGTCGGTGGCAGTGAGGCGGGCGGTTGGGGGCTGGGGCGGGGGCGGTTGGTGGGCTGGGGGGCGAATGGGGTGGGGGTGGGCGTCTTCGGTTGGGGTGGGGTGGCTGCGGGGTGCCTGTGGGCCGGCGCCGCTGCCTCCTTATTCCGGCAACGATTACGGAGAGTGATTAGTTCCTGGTGAGAGTAGCAGAGAGTGAGGGAGGGGGGTGGGCTTGGGGAGCGGGGGATTGGGCGGGTGTTCCGAGGGCGGGATCCGTAGGGGTCGTTGCGGGTCGTTGCGGGTGACTGCAGGGCAGGGCGGCGTTGGCGTCGGGGTTTGGCGTCGGGGTTTGGCGTTGGGGGTTGGCGTGGGGGGTTGGCGTGGGGGTGGAAGTGGGGTGCGGGGTGGCGCGTGGGGGTGGGTTGGGGGCGCCGGCGGGCGCTGGCGTGAACGGAACCATTCCGTCCTGTTGGATAACCCCGCGTTTACAGGGTGGTTACTTGCCGAGCTGCGACCCGGCGGCTGAGGCTCGACACAATGGGGGGACCTGTCCAGCCGCGCCGGAGGGGGCGACGATGGCGAAGATCCGGGTCGGCGGCCTCGGCCGGCTCCTGATGATCGTCGTGATCGTTGTGGTGGGCCTCGTCGTGGCGTTCGTACCGGCGCTGTCCTTGCCTCCCTCCGTTGGCGCGGGTGTATACGGGGTGGGCGGGCGAGGAGCCTCGACCTCGGCTTCGGCTTCGGCTTCGACTTCGGGTCCGACCTCGGCTTCTGGTTCGGCTTCGGACTCGGCCTCGGATTCGGCCTCAGCTTCGGGTTCGGCTTCCGTCTCGGCCTCAGCTTCGGGTTCGGCTTCGGGTTCGGCTTCGGGTTCGGTCTCGGTCTCGTCGGTCGGGTACGTCGTCCCGCGCGTGGTCGGATACGGCGACCTGGACGCAGTCGGATACGGCGGCCGCGATGCAGTCGGGTACGGCGGCCTCGGTGTGGTCAGGTATGGCGGCCCGGACGTGGTCGGGTACGGGGATCTTGGTGAAGTGGTCGGGCGCTTGGGCGAGGCCGCGCGCTCGTTCGGGGCAGGGCGTGAAGCGGGGGGCTTGGGCGCGGTAGGGCCGTCGGCGGGTGAGGGGCCGGTGGTCGGGGATGCTTTGGGGCATCCGCATGCTGCCCGGGAGGGTTGTCCGGCGCGGCGGGGTGGGCGGTCCAGCGGTTCGCTGTGCGCTCCGGTGCCGTCGGGGAATGCCGTGTCGACCGCCGCGCCCGTACGGACCGTTGAGGGCGGGCCGGCCATCACCGCGCCACTGACGGGGCGTCAGGCCGTGCCGTTGTCGAGGTCGGGTGAACTTCCGGTCCACCATCTCGTTTTCCGCTGCTGAGAGCTGAGAGCTGCCCCAGGGCCTCCCCCGGCCCGCGCATCCGACGGAATCCAGCCGTCATCGCTCCGCACCCTTCATGGCGCCTGCCGCGCGGTTCGCGTGTGGCGGTGCGGACCCGTACGCGCTCGTGTGCGGCCTCGTGCCCGTGCCCGGCCGTCCTGGTTCGTGCCTGCCGTGTGTGTCCGCGTTCCGGGTCGCCGCATTCCGATTCGCTGGAGGCATCTCATGCGTAGGTTCCGAGTCCGTCGCGGCCGTTCCGTCCAGCCGTCCATATCGTCCCCGTCCCGGCCCGTACCGTCCCAACCCGTACCGTCCCGGCAGGACAGGTCGTCCCGGCGGGACGTTGCGCCGCCGCGTGAGGGGCGGGAAGTGCAGGGAGCCCGTGGGGCTCGCCCTGGCCCTTCGGGGCGCGCCGGTCGTCCGCGGCACGTCCGTGCTGATGTCACCGCCTCGATGGTGGTGTTTCTGGTTGCCGTGCCGCTGTGTGTCGGGGTGGCCGTGGCGTCCGGGGTGCCGGCTGAGTTGGGGCTGGTCACCGGGATCGTCGGCGGGTTGCTCACCGGGTTGCTGCCGGGGAGCAGTCTGCAGGTCAGCGGGCCGGCCGCGGGGCTGACCGTGCTGGTCTACGAGGCCGTGCAGGAGTACGGGCTCGGTGCGCTGGGCGTTCTGGTGCTGAGCGCCGGGGTGCTGCAGCTGGTGATGGGGGCGCTGCGGCTGGGGCGGTGGTTCCGGGCGATCTCCGTCGCGGTCGTGCAGGGGATGCTGGCGGGCATCGGGCTGGTGCTGATCGCCGGGCAGGTGTACGCGCTGGTGGACGCGAAGGCACCGGGCAACGGGCCGGCGAATCTGGGTGGGCTGCCGGATCTCGCGGTGGACACCATCGGGTCCGACCCGGCGTTGCTGGCGCTGGCGGTCGGGGCGTCGACGCTGGCGGTGCTGGTGCTGTGGCCGAAGTGGCGGCGGGCGGCCCGGGTGCTGCCCGCGCCGCTGGTCGCGGTGGCGCTGGCGACCGTCGCCGTGGCGGTGCTGGATCTGCCGGTGGCGCGGGTCGAGGTGTCGGGGCTGCTGGAAGTGGTCCAGCCGCCGGGTGGGGCGGATGTCGCCCGGCTGGTGGAGGCCGGTGCGGTGGCCGGGGTGCTGGGCACCGTGCTCGCCTTCGCGCTGATCGCCTCGGCCGAATCGCTGTTCAGCGCGGCGGCGGTGGACCGGCTGCACGACGGGCCGAAGACCGACTACGACAAGGAGCTGATGGCCCAGGGCGCCGGCAACACGGTGTGCGGCCTGCTCGGCGCACTGCCGATGACCGCGGTGATCGTACGTAGCGCGGCCAATGTGCAGGCTGGGGCGCGGACCAAGGCGTCGCGGGTGCTGCACGGGGTCTGGCTGCTGGTGTTCGCGGCGGCGTTCCCGGCCGCGCTGGGCATCGTGCCGATCGCGGCACTCGCGGCCGTTCTGGTGCACGCGGGCTGGAAGTTGCTGCCGGTGAGGACGTGGCGGCCGCTGTGGCGGGAGCACCGGGGTGAGGCCGTGGTGCTGGCGGCGACGGCGGTGGCGATCGTGGCCACCAACATGTTCGAGGGGGTGCTGCTCGGGCTGCTGCTGGCCGTCGCCAAGTCGGCGTGGGCGACCTCGCAGGTGCACCTGGAGGTGACCGGTCTGGAGGGCAGTGGGGCGATCCGGGTCCGGGCCGTGGGCCATGCGACGTTCCTGCGGCTGCCGAAGCTGCTCGACCAGCTGGAGGCGCTGCCCCGGGACCGGGAGATCGAGCTGGATCTGTCCGGGCTGCGCCATCTCGACCATGCATGTGCGGCGGCGCTCGGCAACTGGGAGGAGCAGCGCCGCGGGCCGGACGGGACGGCACGGCGGACCACACCGTCCGTCGCACCGTAGGGACGGAGGGCCGGGGGCCGGAAGCACGGAAGCCGTAGGGCCGGAGGACGGTGGGCCGTAAGCGCGGAAGCCTTAGGCCCGTAGGCCCGTAGGCACGTAGGCACGTAGGCATGTAGGCATGTAGGCACGTAAGCCCCGGCGGCCGTTATCGCCGGCCGCGGGGCTTACGGCAACGAACAACCCTTACAACAACAGAGCGGCGTTACGGCGGAAATGACCGTAGGGTCAAAGGGCTGGTGACCGCTGACCCCCGAGGAGTGCTGTGAACCGCCGGCCCCTTCGTCGCTGCGGGGCGACCGCCGCCCTGTCCGTCGCCCTGCTGCTGTCCTCCTGCACCGGTGCCGCCCTGAGCGCCACCGGGACGGCGGGCAGCGGCGGGGTGGGCGACCCGCTCTTCCCGGCGCTCGGCAACGGCGGTTACGACGTCCGGCATTACGGCCTCGACCTGGACTACGACGTCCGCCGGAAGCATCTGGACGCGACGGCGGAGATCACCGCCCGGGCCACCCAGGACCTGCGCTCCTTCCAGCTGGACCTGGAGGGGCTGCGGGTGTCCGCGGTACGCGTCGACGGCAAGGACGCGTCGTTCTCCCGCAAGGGCCACAAGCTCACGGTGCGGCCGCCGGTGGGGATCGCGAAGGGCACGCAGTTCCGGACCACCGTCGCGTACGCGGGCACCCCGCAGGAGCTGCGGGACCCGGACGGGTCGACGGAGGGGTGGGTCAAGACGTCCGACGGGGCGTTCGTGTCGGGGGAGCCGGCCGGGGCGATGACGTGGTTCCCCGGCAACAACCACCCGGAGGACAAGGCCACCTACGACTTCCGGATCACCGTTCCGCGGCGCTACACGGCCGTCGCCAACGGGGAGCTGCGCTCGGAGAAGGTGTCCAAGGGGAAGGCCACGTTCACCTGGCACAACCCGGAGCCGATGGCCAGCTACCTGGCGACCGCCACCATCGGCACGTTCGAGGTCCACACCTCCCGCACGCCCGGCGGGCTGCCGCTGTACGTCGCGGTGGACCCGGCGGAGGCCGCGGCGAGCCGGGAGCCGCTGGCCCGGCTGCCGGAGATCATCAAGTGGGAGAGCGGGCTGTTCGGGAAGTACCCGTTCTCCTCGGCGGGCGCGATCGTCGACCACACCCCGCCGCGGATCGACTGGTACGCCCTGGAGTCCCAGACCAAACCGGTCTACGCCGGGGCGCCGGACACCGTGACCGTCGTGCACGAGATGGCGCACCAGTGGTTCGGTGATTCGGTGACGCCGAAGACCTGGCAGGACACCTGGCTCAACGAGGGCTTCGCGACCTACGTCGAGTGGCTGTGGGAGGAGCACGAGGGCGGCAAGACGCCCCAGCAGCAGTTCGACGCGCTCTACAAGGACGACCCGCACAACGAGCGCTGGGACTTCCCACCGGGCCGTCCGGGCGCCGCGAAGAACGTCACCGGCACGGCCGTCTACGAGCGCGGCGGGATGCTGCTCCAGCAACTCCGCAGGGCCGTGGGTGACAAGACGTTCTTCCGGATCCTGAAGGAGTGGCCGGCCAAGTACCGCTACGCCAACGCCGATTCGAAGGACTTCATCGCCTTCTGCCAGGCGCGCACGGACGTGGACCTGAAGCCCCTCTTCGACGCGTGGCTGTACGGGAAGGGGAAGCCGGAGCGGGTGTTCTGAGCGGCCCGCTAACTGACGTTCGGGATCATCAGGCGGGCCGCGGCCGGGTGACGGGCCGTGAGGGTGAGGAAGCGGCGGGTGGAGCGGACCACCTGTTCCTTGACGTGGGCTGCCGGGCGGCCGGTCAGGACCGTTTCGCGTGGGGTGTCGTCGGCGCGTACGGACTGGATCAGGCCGTCGTGCCGGCCCAGGCTCACGCACTGCACGAAGTAGGAGAACGACAGCGGGCGGGGCTCCGTGCCGCGGAGTTCGGCGATGATGCCGGCGGCCGCGTGGGCGCCGGTCGGCAGGGCGGTGGCGCAGGCCATGCGGAGGGTGCCGGCCCGGGGGGACCGGGCCTCGGCCGCGTCGCCGGCGACGTAGACGTCCGGGTGGCTGACCGAGCGCAGTGCGGCGTCGACCCGGATGCGGCCGGTTGCCGGGTCGGTGTCGAGGCCCGCGTCCCGGGCGAGGTCCCCGGTGGCCCGCAGGGCGGCCGTCCACACCACGGCGTCCGCGTCCAGGTCGTCCGCGTCGGCGACGTGCCGGCCCTCGGTGACGCGTGCCCGCAGCCGGGCGAGGACGGTCCGTACGTGGGAGCGGCCGCGGGCCGACAGTCCCGGGCCGAGTTCGCCGCCGGTGAGCAGCCGGACCTGCCACTCGGGGTGGGCCTCGGCGAGTTCGGCGGCCATCTCGATGCCGGTGAGTCCGCCGCCGACCACCGCCAGTGCGCCGGGTCCGGTCAGCAGCCGCTGGTGGAGGGCGGGGGCGGTCTCGGCGGTGAAGGACCGCTGCCCGGCGCCGCGCGGGTCGGTGTGGCTGCCGAGGGCATAGACCAGGCGGTCGTAGAGGAGGCTGCGGCCGCGGTCGGTGTGCACGGCGCGGGCGTCGGGGTCGAGGGCGGTGGCCCGGGCGGCGAGGTGCTCGACGCCGGTGCCGCGCAGCAACTCGGCCCGGGAATGGGCCACTTCGGGCCGTCCGGCGGCGACTTCGTGCAGCCGGACCCGTTCGGTGAGCCGGTCGTCGGGGTCGACCAGCGTCACCTGTGCGTGCGGGGCGAGCCGCAGCGCGGCCATCATGCCCGCGTAGCCGCCGCCGAGGACGACGACCCTGCCGCCTGCGGCCTTGCGGGGGCGGGGGCGGCGGCGAGCGCCACGGGGCCGGTGGTCGGGCACACCGTTCGTGGGCTTGTTCATGGCGTCCTCCTGGACGGGGTGTCGTTTCCCTGGGTGGGGCGACCGGATGGTGCGGCGCCGGAAGGGGGACGACGTGGGAGGCGGGAATGTGACAGCGGGGGCAGGACGGGGAGGTGGGGAGGGAGGAAGTAGGAGGTAGGAGGAGGGGCGGCGGCGCCTTCACTTCTGGCCGGAGACGGTCGCACGGCCGGGATCGACGAGGCCGAGAGCGACGTGGCCGAGCTTCTCCGGGTTGAGGACGGCGTCCACCTCCGTGATCCGTCCGTCGTGCACGGTGAAGGCGAACACCCCGGACTGGCGGCCCCCCGCGTCGGCGAAGAGCAGCCCCGTCGCGCCGTTGACCTGCTGGAGCGCGACCCGCACCGGTCCGCGTTCGGCGCCCCGGGCGACCAGGCCCAGCGCGTAGCGGGCGACCTTCTCGCGGCCCAGGACCGGGCGGCGCGTGGCGCTCACCCGGCCGCCGCCGTCCGAACGCCAGACGACCTCGGGGTCGAGGACGGCGAGCAGCGCGTCGAGGTCCCCGCCCATGACGGCGGACAGGAACGCCTCGACGGTGCGCCGGTGTTCGGTCCGGTCGACGGTCCGGCGCGGCGCCTCGGCCCGTACCCGCCGGCGGGCGCGGGAGGCCAGCTGCCGTACCGCGTCGGGCGTGCGGCCGACCGCCTCGGCAACGTCCGGGAAGGGGACCGCGAAGACGTCGTGGAGGATGAACGCGGTGCGTTCGGCGGGGGTGAGCCGTTCCAGGACGGTGAGCAGGGCCATGCCCACGGACTCGTCGAGGGTGACCCGGTCCTCGGGCGCGTCGCCGTACGCGCTGCCGGGCAGCGGGTCGCCACCGGCGCCGTCGACCAGCGGTTCCGGCAACCACGGTCCGACGTACCGTTCCCGGCGGGCCCGGGCCGAGCCCAGCAGGTCGTAGCAGATCCGGCTCACGACGGTGGTGAGGAAGCCGCGCGGGCTGTCCACCGGTGGGTCGCCGGGCAGCGCCTGCCATCGCAGCCAGGTCTCCTGCACGGCGTCGTCCGCATCGCTGACCGTCCCCGTGATCCGGTACGCGATGCCCCAGAGCCGCCCCCGCTCCGCCTCGAACGTCGCCAGGTGGTCGTCCGCCCGCGGCCGTTCAGCTGGTGACGTATGCGTGCTGGTGGCCGGGCCGGGGTGCGGGTGGCTGCTGGCGGTGGGCCCGGGGTGCGGGTGGCTGTTTGCGGCCGGTCCGGGGTTCGGGTGGCTGTTTGCGGCCGGGCCGGTGTTCCTGTCTGTGGTCTCCCTGCGGTCTTCCGCCACGTGCGGTGTCTCCCTCGCTCCGTTCACCTGCCCGGTCCGCTGCCGGGCCGGAGGGCCTGCCTGTTGGGGCCTGCCCCTGTGGGCCCGCCCTAAGGACGACGTGGCGGGGCCGGATGTGACACCGGTGGGCGGAGGGCGACGGTGAGGTCGAGGGCGTACGCCTCCTCGACCGTGCCGTCGGGGAAGACGTCCAGCAGGGCGGCCCGTTCGGCCGCCAGGACGGGGGCGGCGGCCGCCGGGCCGAGGGCAGCGAAGTACGAGCGGCTGCCGAGCATGGCGAGGTGGGTGTCGAGGGGGACCCGCCGGGTCCAGTGCAGCACGCGGCATTCCGGGCGCAGGCCCAGGCCGAGGCCGCGGAGCAGTTCGGGGGCCTCGGGTGAGATGGGGTGGGCGTGGTAGCCGGGGAGCCGGCGGGCGAGCCTGGCCTCCTGTTCGGCGGCCCAGGCGACGTCCGGATCGGGCACGTTCCACCACAGCGCGAGCGCGCCCCCGGGCCGCAGCACGCGCAATGCCTCCGGGACGGAGCGCGCCGGGTCGGTCCAGTGCCATGCCTGGGCGTAGCCGACGAGGTCGAAGCCCGCGTCGGCGGAGAACGGGAGCGCCTCACCGACGCCGCGGACGAGCGGGACGTCCGGGTGGGCGGCGTGCAGTTCGGCGGCCATGGCGGCGCCCGGCTCCACGGCGGTCACCCGCGCGCCGCGCGCCGTGAGCAGGCCGGTCGCGATGCCCGTTCCCGCCCCGACGTCGAGCACCCGCGCCCCGGCCAGCGGCCGTCCGGTCAGTTCCTCGATCGCGGCGAAGAGGGCCGGTGGATAGCCGGGCCGGGCGGACGCGTACTGCCCGGCCACGGCGTCGAAGGAGCGGGCGAGACTGCCCGGGGGCGGCGGCTGTACGGGCGGGTGTGGGGTGCCGGTCATACGGGCATGCTGCCGCGCGGCCGACCCGCCGCGCCGCCGCTTCACGAAAAATCGGCAGCCGGACACCGGGAGTCAGGCACGGGCAGCCACGGACAGGCAGCCGCAAACGGCCAGGCAGCCACCATCAAGAGCCGCCAGGAGGCAAAAACCAGACCGGGTTCACTTTCAGGCTCGGTCTGGCTATAGTCCTGCCATGGCTGGTTTGCGGGAGCGGAAGAAGGCGCAGACGCGGCAGCGGATCGCGGCGGTGGCCTGGCAGTTGTTCGCGGAGCGCGGGTTCGAGGCGGTGACGGTCAACGAGATCGCGGAGGCGGCCGAGGTCGCCAAGGCGACGTTGTTCGCGTACTTCCCGACGAAGGAGTCACTGGCGCTCCAGGGGGTCGGTGACGACGACCTGGCGGGGATCGTCACCCGGCGGCCGGCCGGGCAGTCGCCGCTGGAGGCGCTCCGGGCGCACTTCCGGGCGTTGGCGGCCGGGCCGATGACCGGGCTCGACCCCGAGGTGCTGGTCTCCCGGATCCGGGTGATCTTCGACAGCCCCGCACTCAGCGCCGCCGCCAACGCCCTGCTCTACCAGCAGCGGCAGCAGCTCGCCGAGGCTCTGAAGACGGAGGCCGTTGCGGCCGGGGAGGAAGGCGGGGAGCGGGACGCCGGGGAACGGGACCCCGGGGAACCGGACGCCGGCGAACGGGACGCCGGAGGCCGGGGGGAGATGGCCGCTGTCCTGATGGCGGCTCAGATCAGCGCGTCGCTGGTCACGCTCCAGGAGGCGTTCTTCCGCCGGCTGGCCGACGGCACCTCGCTGGACGACGCCCGCCAACGGCTCGCCGAGGACGTCGAGTTGGCGTTCTCCCTGCTGGCGGACGGCCTTGAGACGCACACCGCCCACCGAGCCACACCCACCAGAAACTGACCCGAGGGGACACCGGACAGATCATGCGCGCAAGGGGAATCAACTACGACACCGGGTTCCTTCCCGGCGAGGACCTTTCGCGGAAGAGCTTCGCCGAGGAGGCCGTCCGCAAGGACATGGCGGTCATCGCCCGGGACCTGCACTGCGACGCGGTGCGGATATCGGGCGGCGATCCGGAGCGGCTGAGCGTGGCCGCCCGCTGCGCGGCGGAGGCCGGACTCGAGGTGTGGTTCGCGCCGTTCCCGGTGGACCTGGGGCCGGCGGAGCTGCGGACGTTCTTCGCGGACTGCGCGGACCGCGCCGAGGCCGTACGGGCCGGCGGGGCCGAGGTGGTGTTCGTCGCCGGCTGCGAGATCAGCGCGTTCTGCTCGGGCTTCATCCCCGGCGAGAAGTACGGCGACCGGCTGGACGCCATGGTGAAGGGGGACCGGGACTGGTGGATGTCGCTGGGGCCCGTACAGGAGCGGCTGAACGACTTCCTCGCCGAGGTCGCGGAGCTGGTGCGGGGCCGCTTCGGCGGGCGGATCACGTACGCCTCGGGCCCCTGGGAGAAGGTCGACTGGCGGCCGTTCGACCTCGTGGGCGTGGACGCGTACCGGGCGGCGTACAACGCGGGGCGGTTCCGGGAGGAGGTGCGCGAGCACTTCGCGCACGGCAAGCCGGTCGCGGTGACCGAATTCGGCACCTGCGCCTACCGGGGCGCGGGCGAGCGGGGCGGGCTGGCCTGGCAGCCGCCGGCGGGTGCGGTGCCGGACGAGGGCGAGCAGGTGCGCTACTTCGGCGAGTTGCTGGACGTCTTCGAGAAGGAGGGCGTGGACACCGCCCTGTGGTTCACCTTCGCCGCGTTCAACACCCGTAAGGGCGCCGACCTCACGTCGTACGGCGTCGTGACGATGCTCGACGAGACGCACTGGGAGCCGCGAGAGGTGTTCGCGGCGATGGCGGCCCGGTACGGGAGGGCCTGAGCGGCCTGAGCGGTGGGCGGGCGGTCATGGCCGCCCCTTCCTCGTCCGCGCCCGGTCGAGGGACCATGCGCCCAGGCCCACCAGTACGGCCGCCCCGGCCCCGTACACAGGCAGCCACAGGGTCGTGGTGGCTGACAGGCAGTCGGCAACGGCGACATGGCTCTGGGCTGCCTGCGCGTGGGCCAGGGCGGCGCCGTCGCGACCGGCCAGGTGCGCGAGCGAGGCCTCCGCCCGGATGGCCTCGTACCTGCCCAGCGCGGGACACGCGGCGCGCGTGCCGGGCATCGGGAACAGCCACGACCAGCGCTGCAGCATAGGGGCCAGGGTGATCGCCACGCACAGCCCGACGACCAGCGAATACGCCACCAGGTTCCGCAGGTACGCAGATCCGGGCGCCCGGGTCGGCAGTCGCTGAAAGGAGAAGATCACCGCAAGGAGGGTCACCCCGATGTAGGTGGCGAACCATTGCCAGGACCCCTGCGCGAGTGCGGCCGTGAGCACGGCGGCGAGCGCGATGCCGATGACCCCCGGCTGACCGGGAGTGTCGCGGCTCGCGCCGACCGAGGCCGTGTGCCGGGCTTCTTGAAGGCCGAAGTGGTCGCCCATGGTCTCTCCCGCGTGGCTCAGAGGCCCTCAGCATCCGGGCGCACCGCGCCCCGGCACGGCGCCATGCCGGGCCGGCCGACAAGCCCCGCCCGGTTGGCGGGGCTTATGGGCAGGACACAGTTGCAGGAGCAGCAGCAGGCCAGAAGCAGCAGGAGGCCAGGAACAGCAGTAGGCCAGGAGCAGCAGGAGCGGTAAGAACCGGAGAGTCACGTCACTGGCAGCCGTCGGGGCCGCCGGCCCCAACCCCTCAGTGGCGGTTCCTGGGCCGCTTCGGGCTCTTCGGCTTGCGGGCTGCCGGGTTGCCCGTACGGGTGCCGCGGCGGCGTTCGTGGCGTTCGCGGGCCGCGGCGTACTCGGCGCGGTGCAGCCGCTCCCCCGGGGCCTCGACCAGGCTGCGGCAGAAGTACGCCAGCAGGGACCCGATGAAGCCGATGAGCATCAGGCTCTGCCCGGATTGATCTGCCGCGCCCGCCGCCGGCGCGCCGGGGCGGCGTACGAAGCCGTCCCAGGTGCGGCGGAAGGCCAGCGCGCTGCAGATGGCGAAGCCGGCGACCACCAGGATGCCGACGAACGGGCCGACCGCGGCGATCTCCAGCCCCTGGAACGCGAAGCGCAGCACGACGGCCCCGGCCGCGGCGAGCGCCAGCGAGCCCACCGCGACGCCGGCGCGGCGCAGCGCGTAGCCGCCGTCGTGGTGGACCCAGGTGGTGCCGAAGAAACGGATCGGCTCCGGCCGCGGGCCGTCGCTCTCCGGCCCGCCGGCGTCCGCACGGCCGGGGGACGGCGTCTGCTCGTCGCTCATGGCACCGATTATCCCCGCGCCCTCATCACAGGACGCGGAGCCCACGGACCCCACTCAGCCCAAGCAGCACGCACGCACCACGGAGCTCAACCCAAGGAGCCCGCACGCCCCACAACACTCAGCCCAAGCGGGGCGCGCCCCGCGCGGCCCTCACCCCATGCAGCGCGGCGCGACCATGCCGTCGCTGCCGGTGTGGACGTACGTGTCGGAGATGTACTGGCCGGGGCCGATGCTGTCCCAGATGTCCGAGGTGCCGTACGGGCCGCTGACCCGCTCCCCGTGCCGCTGGCAGCGGATCTCGATCCGTGCGCCCTCCGCCAGCCGCCGGACGACCGGGTAGTCGGTGCCGGGGCCCTTGCGGACCTTGACGCGGTAGCCGGGCGCGACCGGATAGCTGAGCCCCCCGGCTGCGGCGAGCACCTGGCCGTCGTCGACCGGCTCCGCGGATTCGGATTCCTGCGTCGTCGTCATGTCCGTTCCCCCGTTGACGATTCTCCGGCCGGCGGCGCCGGCCCGGTGGTACCACGCCCAGCGGCGCCGGGCGGGTTATGTGACGCCCGGCGGTGCCGGGCCGGTTCTATGGCACCCAGCGATGCCGGACGAGTTATGTGACTCCCAGCGATACCGAGCCGGTTCTGTGACTGACGCCCAGCGGTGCCGAGCGGGTTGCGCGACGCCCGGCAGTGCCGGACGAGCCATGTGACGCCCAGCGATACCGAGCCGGTTCTGTGACGCCCAGCAGTGCCGGGCCGGTTGTGCCACGCGCACGCTAGCAAGCCTCAGCGCTTTCGTACGTGCCATCGACTAGGCTCCGCGCGTCGCACCTGCGACCGATTGGCACGGGGAATGACACGGGGGTGGAACCATGCCAGCGCTGCGCGATTCCGGCATCGGCCCGGAAGCGGAGCGTCCGGAATATGCCGGGAAATACCGGCTGGAAGCGCGGCTCGGGGCCGGCGGTATGGGCGTGGTCCATCTGGCCCGCTCCTCCTCCGGACTGTTGCTCGCGGTCAAGGTCATCCATGCGGAATTCGCCCAGGACCCGGAGTTCCGGGGGCGGTTCCGGCAGGAGGTGGCGGCCGCCCGCCGGGTCAGCGGGGCCTTCACGGCCCCCGTCGTGGACGCCGACCCGGACGCCGGGCGCCCCTGGATGGCCACCCTCCACATTCCCGGCCCGACGCTTTCCGATCATGTGAAGCGGAACGGCCCGCTGACCCCCGGCGAGGTGCGCCGGCTGGCCGCCGGGCTCGCCGAGGCACTGCGCGACATCCACCGCGCCGGGGTCGTGCACCGCGATCTGAAGCCGGGGAACGTACTGCTCGCCGCGGACGGGCCGAAAGTCATCGACTTCGGCATCTCGCGGCCGTCCGACAGCGATATGCGCACCGAGACCGGCAAGTTGATCGGTACGCCGCCGTTCATGGCGCCCGAGCAGTTCCAGCGGCCGCGCGAGGTCGGCCCGGCGGCGGACGTCTTCGCGCTGGGCTCGGTGCTGGTGCACGCCGCCACCGGGCGCGGCCCGTTCGACTCGGAGAGCCCGTACATCGTCGCGTACCAGGTGGTGCACGACGACGCCGATCTCGCGGGCGTACCGCGGGAGTTGGTGCCGCTGATCGAGAGCTGCCTGGCCAAGGACCCGGCGGACCGGCCCACGCCGGACGCCCTGATGGAGCTGCTGCAGACCGACGCACCCGAGGACGACCCGGTGCCGGGCACGGTGGCGGGCGCGGTGGCCGGTGCGGTGCCGGGCGCGCTGCCGGGACTGACGGCGGGCGTGCCGCCCGGGGAGGACGGGGAGGCAGGGGAGGCCAGGGAGGCCGGAACGCGGGGTGCGCCGCCCTCGGGTGCGCCGTTGCTGTCGCCGCATCCGAGCGGTCCAGGTCCGCGCATTCCCGAGCAGCGCATTCCCGAGCAGCGCGGCGGGGCGGACACGCCCGGCCCCTCGCGCGCGGAGACCACGCACGTACGGGCCGCCGCCCCCCTGCCCACAGCGATACCGGAGGCGCCCGCACCAACGGGCACAACCGCACCACCGGACTCACCAGCTCCGCCCCGGCCGCCGGAGGGCGCCCACCGGCAGGAGGGCCCGCATCCCGGGCGCCCCCAGCGCCGCGCCCCGCTCACCGCCATGGCCCTCGCCGTGACCGTGGCCGTCGCCACCGTCTTCACCGGCATCCGGCTCCTGGCCCCCGCCTCCGGCGAGGACCCCGCGCTCCAGACCCACCCGCCCCGCACCGCCACCGGCGACGCCCGCCCCTGGCGGACCACGCTCACCCCGCGTCCCCGGGGCCACGACGCCGAGATGGCGTACTGCACCGGCGGCTCCGGCGCCGTCTTCTGCGGCCAGTCCGGGCTCCCCGCCGCCCGGCTCGACCCCGACACCGGCCACGTGGCCTGGCGGCGCACCGGCGCCCCCGCCGGCAAACAGGCCACGACCCCGACCGCGCCCGTGCTCTCCGGCGGACTGCTCTACGTCTTCTCCGCCGACGGCAAACGGCTCTCGGCCCTCGACCCCTCCCCCGGCGGCCGGGGCGCCACCCGCTGGAGCAAGGACGTCTCCGGTTACGAGGGCGGCGCCGCCGTCATCGGCGACCGCGTGCTGCTGACCGCCTCGGACGGCACGGTCACCGCGCTGGACAGCGCCACCCACCGGCAGCGCTGGCACAAGCGCTTCGCCGGCCACGAACTGCCGCTGTTCACGGCGTTCGCCGGCGCGCCGGGCACCGCGTACGCCGCCGAGCCCACCGCCGACGGCACCCACTCCCAGGTCACCGCCATCGACCCGGCCACCGGCACGGTCCGCTGGGCGCACCGGCTGCCCGGCCTCCTCACCCCGGCGGGACCGGCCGGATCGCCCGGCCGGGCGGGGAACGGTGGGTCCGGGGCCTCCCGGGCCCTGTTCCTCACCGTCACCGACCCCAAGCTGTCGTACCGGACCACCGGCGTCCTCCGCTACGACCCCGCCACCGGCCACACCCGCACCCTGCCGGTGACCGGCTCACCCGACCAGGTCTCCGCCGTCGTGCACGGCGAGACCGTGTATCTCCTCGGCGAGGGCGGTGCGTTGCAGGCCACCGGGGCACACCACTGGTACACCGAGACGTCGGTGAGCCGGGGGTCGGTGCCGGTGGTGAGCGGCGGCCGGCTGTTCTTCAGCGCGGCCGACGGCCGGCTGATCGCCGTCGACACCGCCAACGGCGGGGTCGTGGGCCAGACCCGGCCGCGGCTGTCCGGCACCCGCAGCAACGGCTATCTGGAGACGGTGCCCGCCCCCTGGACCGACGCCCGCCGCGGCCGGATCTACGCGGCGGCCCCCGACGGCACGGTGTTCTCCGCCCCGCTGGAGGACCCGTCCAGCTGGTAGGGCCGCACGGTCCGCAGCGGGGTGTCGATGAACATCGGCCCGCTCATGGCGTCGTAGGCGTACGGACTCCGGTGCCGTGGCAGCGGCACGCGACGCGGGGACGGCTGCCCGGAGGACCGCCCGGTCGGACCGTTCACCGCCCCGCCGCCTTCCTCAACGCCGCGATCAGCTTGAACGTCGTCTCCAGATTGCACCGCCCCAACTCGATCAGCGGACGCGGGTGTTGGTAGCTGTACGACACCGGGTCGACGCTCAGCGACGGCAGCACGATCCCGGTCCGCGCCAGCGCCCTCATCAATTCGTCGCACGCCGCTTCCGCCGCCGCGTTCGCCGTGATCCGTTCCGCGGTCATCCTGACCAACCAGCCCTTCTGTCGTTCGCCTGCCCGGAACTCCGGAGGCCGACTACTGTGCGTATTCCAGCCATCACCAGGATGCATGCGGAGAAGGGCGCGAATGCCCCTTGCCGGGCGTACTTCGTCGCGCCGTGACGCTAGTTCCACACCTTCCACGAAGGAGGTCGCCATGCCGCCGAGACGAGCGGTCACCGGCCGCAGCCAGGAGCCGCGCCAACGCTTCGTGGAGGAGCTGCGATTACTGCGCACCCGCAAGGGCGACAGCCTCCGCCAGCTCGGCGAGACGCTGGGCTGGGACTGGTCCCTCTTCGGCAAGATGGAGGGCGGCCAGACCCTCGGCAGCCCCGAGGTCGTCCAGGCCCTGGACCAGCACTACGGGACACCTGGACTGCTGCTGACGCTTTGGGAGTTGGCGGCGGGGGATCCTACGCAGTTCCGCGAGCGGTACCGGCGGTACATGACGCTGGAGGCGGAGGCGGTGAGCTTGTGGCACTTCGGCGTGAGCACGGTGCACGGACTGCTGCAGACGACGGAGTACGCACGTGCGGTGCTCGCGGTGGGCGGCATCAAAGGCGACGAGCTGACACGCCAGGTCGAGGCACGCATAGGCCGCCGCCAGCTGCTGACCGGTGAAGACGCACCGCCCTTCCGGACGATCCTGTCCGAGGCTGTGCTGCGCACCTCTCTGCCCAACAGCCAGGACTGGCAGCGGCAGTTGCAGGCTCTTGCCGAGGCAGCCGAGCGCCCGAACATCACGCTCCATGTACTGCCTCATGATTCCGGTCCTCACGGCCTAGTCAGTACGGACGTGATCTTCCTGCGACTCCCCGACGGCCGAACCGTGGCTTACACCGAGAACGCCCATCGTGGTGAACTCATCGAGGAAACCGGGCCGGTTGAGCGATTGCAACGCGCGTACGATGCGGTGCGTGACCTGGCCCTGAGCCCGGCCGAATCGCGGAAGTTCGTCATGCGGATGTTGGAGGAAGTGCCGTGCGAGCCATCGACCTGAGCACCGTCACGTGGCGCAAGTCCAGCTACAGCAACTCCGACGGCGGCCAGTGCATCGAGGTGTCCGATGACCTCCTGAGCACCGTCACCTGGCGCAAGTCCAGCCACAGCAACCCGGACGGCGGCGCGTGCCTCGAAGTCTCCGACGACCACCCCGCCCTCGTCCCCGTCCGTGACAGCAAGGACCCGCACGGCCCCGCGCTGGTCTTCCCCGCCGCGGCCTGGGGGGCGTTCGTCACGGCGGTGAAGGACGGCGGCCTGTAGCGGTAGGCGATCTACGCAATCCGGCCCCCGTCGCACGCGACGGGGGCCGGAGCCGTTTCAGGGGCCGCGGGCCTCAGCCCAGCAGGCTCACGTCCCGCACCGCGCCCTTGTCCGCGCTGGTGGCCATCGCGGCGTAGGCGCGCAGGGCCGCGGAGACCTTGCGTTCGCGGTTCTTGGGGGCGTAGACGCCGCCGAGGGCCTCGCGGCGGGCCGCCAGCTCCTCGTCACCGACCAGCAGCTCGATCGTGCGGTTCGGGATGTCGATGCGGATCCGGTCGCCGTCCTCGACGAGGGCGATCGTGCCGCCGCCGGCCGCCTCGGGGGAGGCGTGGCCGATGGACAGGCCGGACGTGCCGCCGGAGAAGCGGCCGTCGGTGATCAGCGCGCAGGTCTTCCCCAGGCCCCGGCCCTTCAGGTACGAGGTCGGGTAGAGCATCTCCTGCATGCCGGGGCCGCCCTTGGGGCCCTCGTAGCGGATGACGACCACGTCGCCGTCCTTGACCTGCTTGTTGAGGATTTTTTCGACGGCCTGTTCCTGGGACTCGCAGACCACGGCCGGGCCTTCGAAGGTCCAGATGGACTCGTCGACACCGGCGGTCTTCACGACGCAGCCGTCGACGGCCAGGTTGCCCTTGAGGACGGCGAGGCCGCCGTCCTTGGAGTAGGCGTGCTCGGCCGAGCGGATGCAGCCGCCCTCGGCGTCTTCGTCCAGCGCCTCCCAGCGCTTGGACTGGGAGAAGGCCTCCGCGGACCGCTCACACCCCGGCGCCGCGTGCCACAGCTCGACGGCCTCCGCGGACGGCGAACCGCCGCGCACGTCCCAGGTCTTGAGCCAGTCGGCGAGCGACGGGCTGTGGACGGAGTTCACGTCCTCGTTGAGGAGGCCGGCGCGGTGCAGCTCGCCGAGCAGGGCCGGGATGCCGCCGGCGCGGTGCACGTCCTCCATGTAGTACGTGCGGTCCTTGGCGACGTTGGGAGCCACCTTCGCCAGGCAGGGGACCCGGCGCGAGACGGCGTCGATCGCTTCGAGGCCGAAGGGGACGCCCGCCTCCTGGGCGGCGGCGAGCAGGTGCAGGATCGTGTTGGTCGAGCCGCCCATGGCGATGTCCAGGGCCATGGCGTTCTCGAACGCGTCGAAGGTGGCGATGTTGCGCGGCAGGACCGACTCGTCGCCGCCCTCGTAGTAGCGCTGGGTGAGCTCGACGACCGTACGGCCGGCCTTCTCGTACAGCGCCTTGCGGGCGGTGTGCGTGGCCAGCACCGAGCCGTTGCCCGGCAGGGAGAGGCCGATGGCTTCGGTCAGGCAGTTCATCGAGTTGGCGGTGAACATGCCGGAACAGGACCCGCAGGTCGGGCAGGCGTTCTCCTCGATGCGGAGGATGTCCGCGTCGGAGATCTTGTCGTTCACCGCGTCCGAGATCGCGTCGACCAGGTCGAGGGTGCGGACCGTGCCGTCGACGAGGGTGGCCCGGCCGGACTCCATCGGGCCGCCGGAGACGAAGACGGTCGGGATGTTGAGCCGCAGCGCGGCGTTCAGCATGCCCGGGGTGATCTTGTCGCAGTTGGAGATGCAGATCAGCGCGTCGGCGCAGTGCGCCTCGACCATGTACTCCACGCTGTCCGCGATCAGGTCGCGGGAGGGCAGGGAGTACAGCATGCCGCCGTGGCCCATGGCGATGCCGTCGTCGACGGCGATGGTGTTGAACTCGCGCGGGATGCCGCCGGCCGCCTTGACCGCCTCACTGACGATCCGGCCGACCGGCTGGAGGTGGGTGTGGCCCGGCACGAACTCGGTGAAGGAGTTCGCCACGGCGATGATCGGCTTGCGGCCGATGTCCGCGCCCGCTACGCCCGAGGCGCGCATAAGGGCGCGGGCGCCCGCCATGTTGCGGCCGTGGGTAACGGTGCGGGACCTCAGCTCGGGCACGATGGTCACTCCCTCGGGATACGTACGTTCAGCCGTACAGCAGCAGCGGCATACCGCAGCTGATCCCGAGGTTACGCTCTTGATCCAAGATCCGGACACTGACTCCGGTATGTGAGACGGGTGACCGGAGTGCGGACGGCCGGGAGCGCACCCACCGCGGCGGGCCGGCCAGGCGGACCGTTTCTCCCCGTGCCGGCAGGAGACCCGGTCAGGACCCCGGCACCCAGGTCGGCGAGGCCAGGTGCAGCCGGGTGAAGGCCAGCGCCTCGGCCAGGTCGGCTTCGCGTTCGGCGGCGGACATCGCCCGGCGGGTGTTGACCTCGACGACCACGTGGCCGGAGAAGTTGTTCGCGGCCAGCCGCTCCAGCACCTCGGCGCAGGGCTGGCTGCCGCGGCCCGGTACGAGGTGCTCGTCCTTGGCGGAGCCGTTGCCGTCGGCGAGGTGGACGTGCGCCAGCCGGTCGCCCATCCGCTCCACCATGTCCAGCGCGTCGTTGCGGGCCGTCGCGGTGTGCGACAGGTCGACGGTGAAGTGCCGGTAGTCGTCGTTGGTGGGGTCCCAGTCCGGGGCGTACGCCAGCATCTCGCGGTCGCGGTAGCGCCAGGGGTACATGTTCTCGACGGCGAACCGCACGTCCGTCTCGTTCGCCATCCGCCACACCCCGCGGACGAAATCCCGGGCGTAGCTGCGCTGCCAGCGGAACGGCGGGTGGACGACCACGGTGGAGGCGCCGAGCTTCTCGGCGGCGTTGCGGGCGCGCTGCAGCTTGACCCACGGGTCGGTCGACCAGACCCGCTGGGTGATCAGCAGACAGGGCGCGTGCACGGCCAGGACCGGCACGCCGTGGTAGTCGGAGAGCCGGCGCAGCGCCTCGATGTCCTGGCTGACCGGGTCGGTCCACACCATGACCTCGACGCCGTCGTAGCCCAGGCGCGCGGCGATCTCGAAGGCCGTCGCCGTCGACTCCGGATACACCGAGGCCGTGGACAGCGCGACCTTCGCATCCGGGATGCGCACCACAGGCTCTGTCACGAGGGACAGCGTACGGGCCGGAGCTGTGCGCAGGGCGGGAGGTCCGGGCCCCTCGCGTCCGCCGTTGTGGCTTGTGGGGCGGGGGGTACGCAGGTGGCGGGGCCGATCGGCGGCGTGACGAGTCTCACGTGCGTGTCTTCGCCTCCGCCCGCGGCCCGGGCCGGTCCGGCAACCGCCGCAGCCGCCCTACGCACCAGCCCGCCGGCCCGGCCGGACCCGAGGGGACACCCACCTACGGCAGGTGGCCCGGGCACCTACGGCAAGCGGTCCAGGCACCTACGGCAGGTGGGTCCAGGCACCTACGGCAGGTGGTCCAGCCGCCGCAGGATGACTCCCTCGCGGAGCGCCCACGGGCAGATCTCCAGGGTCTCCACCCCGAACAGGTCCATCGCCGCCTCGGCGACCAGCGCCCCGGCCAGCAGCTGCCGCGCCCGGCCCTCGGACACCCCGGGCAGCTCGGACCGCTCCCGCGCGGACATCCCGGCCAGCTTCGGCACCCACTCCTCCAGCTTCTTGTGGGTCAGCTCGCGCTGGACGTAGAGACCCTCGGCCGAGCGGGCGGCACCGGCGATCCGGGCCAGCTGCCGGAACGTCTTGGACGTGCCGACGATCTGGTCGGGAGTGCCGTAGCGGCTGAACTCGCTCACCACGCGGGCGATCTCGGCCCGCACCCGGCGGCGCAGCGTGCGGACGTCCTCGGGATCGGGCGGGTCCCCGGGCAGCCCGGCCGCGGTCAGCCGGCCGGCGCCCAGCGGCAGCGACACCGCCACGTCCGGGTCCTCGTCGAGGCCGTAGGCGATCTCCAGCGAACCGCCGCCGATGTCCAGGACCAGCAGCCGGCCCGCGGACCAGCCCAGCCACCGGCGGGCGGCGAGGAACGTGAGCCGCGCCTCGTCCTCACCGGAGAGCACCTGCAGCTCCACCTCGGTCTCCTCGGCGACCCGGCGCAGCACGTCCTCCCCGTTCGACGCCTCCCGCACCGCGGACGTCGCGAACGGCAGCACGCTCTCCACACCCTTGTCCTCGGCCACCTGCAGCGCCTCCCGGACGGTGGCCACCAGCCGCTCCACCCCGGCCTCGCTTATCGCGCCGTCGTCGAGGAGCTCGGCCAGCCGCAGTTCCGCCTTGTGCGAGTAGGCGGGCAACGGCCGCGCGCCGGGGTGTGCGTCCACCACCAGCAGATGGACCGTATTCGAACCCACATCGAGGACACCGAGTCTCATACGGGGAAACCTACTGCGACGCCCGGCAGGGCTCGTCGGCGCGGTGGGCCCCCGGCCCCTCCGGGTGCAGCGGAACGCGCCGTACGCTGGACCCGTGGCAAAGACGAAAAAGGCGAAGCACGAAAAAGCGCCGAAGAAGGCAGAAAAGCGGCGCGCCCAGGCGGCCGAGGGGAACCAGCCCCCGGCCGACGAGGTCGGACTCGACTTCGCCCGCGCCTGGGTCACCTTCCCCGACCCGGCCGACGACGAACAGATCTTCCGCTGCGACCTGACCTGGCTGACGTCCCGCTGGACCTGCATCTTCGGCAGCGGCTGCCAGGGCATCCAGGCCGGCCGGGCGGACGACGGGTGCTGCACGCTCGGCGCGCACTTCTCGGACGACGACGACGAGAAGCGGGTCGCCGAGCACGTGGCGCGGCTCACGCCCGACCTGTGGCAGTTCCACGACGTGGGCACCGACAGCGGCTGGGTCGAGGTCGACGACGACGGCGAACGGCAGACCCGCCGCTGGCAGGGCTCCTGCATCTTCCAGAACCGTCCCGGCTTCGAGGGCGGCGCCGGCTGCTCGCTGCACATCCTCGCGCTGCGCGAGGGCCGCGAGCCGCTGGAGACCAAGCCCGACGTCTGCTGGCAGCTGCCGGTCCGGCGCACCTTCGACTGGATCGACCGGCCCGACGACACCCAGGTGCTGCAGGTCACCATCGGCGAGTACGACCGGCGCGGCTGGGGCCCCGGCGGCCACGACCTGCACTGGTGGTGCACCTCCGCGACCTCGGCGCACGGCGCGGGCGAACCGGTCTACGTCTCGTACAAGCCGGAACTGACCGAGCTGATGGGCAAGAAGGGCTACGCCAAGCTCGCCGAGCTGTGCGAACAGCGGCTGGCGGCGCAGCTGCCGATGGCCCCGCACCCGGCGGACCCCCGGCCGTAGGCCCACCGGAACCACCGCCGTACCCCGCCCGGTCCCGCCCGGCCCGCCGCTCAGCGGGCCGGGCGGGTCGTGTTCGACGGGGTGTCCGAGGGCTTGAAGGGCGTCGGCCCGGAGGTCGCCGTGGGGCCGCTCGGCGACGGGGTCGGCGACGGGTCCGAGGGGCCGGGCGTCGGGCTCGTCGGCGACGGGGTCGGCGCCGGAGCCGTGGGGGTGGGGTCCGTGGGCGTCGGCGTGTGCGGGGGACGCGACGGCGACGGGCCGGCCGGCGACGGGCCCTGCGGTCCGGTCGCCGGGCCGCCGTAGCCCTCCAGCGTGACCGCGGTGCCGCCCGGGTGGATGGCGATCCGGGTCCGCCAGCGGCCCGCCGGCTCCCGGTCGTGGTCGACGTAGACCGTGACCGTCGTGGACTGCCCGGGGCGCAGATAGCCCGCCGTCTGACTCATCTGCAGCCATGCCGCGCCCGGCGTCGCCGTCCAGTGCACCGGCTCACCGCCGGACGCGCTGATCGTGATCGCCGTCGTGCCGCCGCTGGGCTGCGCCGCGACCGTCAGCCGCCCCGGACCCGTCGCCGTACGGTCCGCCTCGCCCGGCCGCAGCGGGGTGCCGTCCGCGCCGATCACCGCGACCGACACGTCCGGCGTCCGGCCGTCGGCCCGGGTGGCCGGCGACGGCGTCGTCCTGGCGTTCCCGGCGTTCTCGTACCGGCCGTCGAGGCGCGCCCCGGCGTCCGTGTCGTTCGCCGTCACCGAGGGCGTGCCGTCCGCCGCGGTCTCCCCCGTGGCGGGCGCCCCGCGGTAGGCCGCCCACAGGGCCAGCACCGGCGCCGCGATGACCGTGGCGACCACCGTCGTGGTCAGGGCCCGGGCGCGCAGCCTGCGCCGCCGGGCCGACCGGTCCGGCGGCGGGCCCGCCGGGAAACCGCTGCGGTCGTAGCGAGGAGAACCGTTTGCCCCACCCGACCGGCCGCGGCGTCCGGCAACGGCGGAGCCGTCGGCCCGGCCCGTACGGGACCGCCGGGCCGCCGCCAGCGCCCCCAGAACCGCCTCCTGCGGCGCGGCGACCAGCGGCAGCGAACCCCGGACCGCCGGCGCGGTGCCCGGCCACGACCCCGGCACGGTCGCCCGCTCCGCGGTCCGCCGGCAGGTCACGCAGTCGTCGACGTGCCGCACCAGCTCCCGGCTCAGCGCCGCCCCCAGCAGCACCTGACTGTCCGCCGCCAGTTGCGCCACCTCCTTGCACCGGCCGGACTCGACGACGGCCAGCGCCGCCCGGGTCCGCTCGACCTCGCAGGAGGCGGTGGCGAGCAGCGCGCGGGTGGCGATCGGGTCGGCGCCGAGCACCGCGGCGACCTCGTCGGCGGAGAGCCGGTGCCGCACCGACAGCTCCAGCGCCTCCCGCTGCCCGGGAGAGGTGCCCGCGGCCTCCGGCCAGGCCAGCACGGCCAGCTCCCGCTGCCGCCGCTCGCCCTCGCGGGCCGCCACGGGACCGGAGCCGGTGGCGGTGGCGGGGCCGGTGGCCGGGCCGGTGGAGGTGGAGGCGGGGGCGACGGTGCCGATGCCCGAGCCGGTTCCGGAGCGGGAGCCGGTGCCGGTCCGCTCGGCGAGCCGCCGCAGACATGCCCAGCGGGCCAGCGCGTACAGCCAGGCGCGGTGCAGCGCCGGGTCGGCCGGGCGACGGTGGTGGTGCCGCTCGGCGAGCGCCAGCATCTCGCCGAGCACCGCGGTCGCCGCGTCGTGCTCGCACAGCACCGACAGGCAGTAGGTGAACAGGCCGTCCAGATACGGCTGATAGCCGTCACCGGGCTCCTCCGGGACACCCGGGGCGGGCGGCTGGAGGGGCCGGGAGGACGGCTGGGCGGACTGCGGACGGCTCCGGCGCCGGTCGTCGCCGCGCGACCGGTGTACGCCCGTGGGGTGCTCGGGCCTGCTGCTCATCACCCCGGCGACGGTAGGCGGATGATGCAGCCGGACTTACTCTCCCGGACCACTTTTAACCCTTACGGGTGACCATCTCCCTCAAAAGGGGACAGGAACCGCCCGCGGCGCCCAAAGCGCACGCGGCGTGCGCCACCCGGTCGGAGCAACGAGGCGGCGGGAGACGAGACGGGCAACGGCCCCGGGGCGGGGCCCGGCGGCGGACGCGGCACTGTCAGACCCCGCCGCTACGGTGATCCCCATGGCAACTCGTAAAGCGCCGGGCAAGGACCGCCCCTCGTACCGCTGCACCGAATGCGGCTGGACCACCGCCAAGTGGCTCGGCCGCTGCCCGGAATGCCAGGCGTGGGGCACGGTCGAGGAGTTCGGCGGCACCCCCGCCGTCCGCACCACCGCGCCCGGCCGGGTCACCACCGCCGCCCTGCCCATCGGCCAGGTCGACGGCAAGCAGGCCACCGCCCGCTCCACCGGCGTCGACGAGCTCGACCGCGTCCTCGGCGGCGGCCTGGTCCCCGGCGCCGTGGTCCTCCTCGCCGGCGAGCCCGGCGTCGGCAAATCCACCCTCCTCCTGGACGCCGCCGCCAAGTCCGCCTCCGCCGCCCACCCCACCCTCTACGTCACCGGCGAGGAATCCGCGAGCCAGGTCCGGCTCCGCGCCGACCGCATCGGCGCCCTCGACGACCACCTCTACCTCGCCGCCGAGACCGACCTCTCCGCCGTCCTCGGCCACCTCGACACCGTCAAGCCGTCCCTGCTGATCATGGACTCCGTCCAGACCGTCGCCTCCCCCGAGATCGACGGCGCCCCCGGCGGCATGGCCCAGGTCCGCGAGGTCGCCGGCGCCCTCATCCGCGCCTCCAAGGAACGCGGCATGTCCACCCTCCTCGTGGGCCACGTCACCAAGGACGGCGCCATCGCCGGCCCCCGCCTCCTGGAGCACCTCGTCGACGTCGTCCTGCACTTCGAAGGCGACCGGCACGCCCGCCTCCGCCTCGTCCGCGGCGTCAAGAACCGCTACGGCACCACCGACGAGGTCGGCTGCTTCGAACTCCACGACGAAGGCATCACCGGGCTCGCCGACCCCTCCGGCCTCTTCCTCACCCGCCGCGACGAACCGGTCCCCGGCACCTGCCTGACGGTGACCCTGGAGGGCCGCCGCCCGCTGGTGGCGGAGGTCCAGGCGCTCACCGTCGACTCCCAGATCCCCTCACCCCGGCGCACCACCTCCGGCCTGGAGACCTCCCGCGTCTCGATGATGCTCGCCGTCCTCGAACAGCGCGGCCGGATCAGCGCCCTCGGCAAACGCGACATCTACAGCGCCACCGTCGGCGGCGTGAAGCTCACCGAACCGGCCGCCGACCTCGCCGTCGCCCTCGCCCTCGCCAGCGCCGCCAGCGACACCCCGCTGCCCAAGAACCTCGTCGCCATCGGCGAGGTCGGCCTCGCCGGCGAGGTCAGACGCGTCACCGGCGTCCAGCGCAGGCTCTCCGAAGCCGCCCGGCTCGGCTTCACCCACGCCCTCGTCCCCACCGACCCCGGCAAGATCCCCGACGGGATGCGGGTGATGGAGGTCGCCGACGTCGGACAGGCGCTCACCGTCCTGCCCAAGCGCGTACGCCGGGAGGCCCCACAGGAGGAGGGTGTGCGCCGGTAGACTTTGCCCTGGTCTCGCCCGTCACCGCAGAATTGCCTGTCGGCCACGTACGCTCCGCTGGTACGCCAACCACAGGCTGATGCATCAACCACAGCAAGGGCCGGGCGGCCCGCGGACCGACAGACCGTGCGACGGAGGAGTGCAGTGGCAGCCAACGACCGGGCATCGACTCCCGGCAGGTCCGGCGGGGGATCCGGCACCGAGAGCCTGATGCGCGCCTCGCTGAGCGCCGTCGCCCCCGGCACGGCCCTGCGCGACGGCCTGGAGCGCATCCTCCGCGGCAACACGGGCGGCCTGATCGTCCTCGGCTTCGACAAGACCGTCGAGACCATGTGCACCGGCGGCTTCGTCCTCGACGTCGAATTCACCGCCACCCGCCTCCGCGAGCTGTGCAAACTCGACGGCGCACTGGTCCTCGACAAGGACATCACCAAGATCCTCCGGGCCGGCGTCCAGCTCGTCCCCGACGCCTCCATCCCCACCGAGGAGACCGGCACCCGCCACCGCACCGCCCAGCGCGTCTCCATCCAGGCCGGCTTCCCCGTCGTCTCCGTCAGCCAGTCCATGCGGCTGATCGCGCTCTACGTCGACGGCGAGCGCCGCGTCCTGGAGGAATCCGCGGCCATCCTCTCCCGCGCCAACCAGGCCCTGGCCACCCTGGAGCGCTACAAGCTCCGCCTCGACGAGGTCGCCGGCACCCTCTCCGCCCTGGAGATCGAGGACCTGGTGACCGTACGGGACGTGACCGCCGTCGCCCAGCGGCTGGAAATGGTCCGCCGCATCGCCACCGAGATCGCCGAATACGTCGTCGAACTCGGCACCGACGGCCGGCTGCTCGCCCTCCAGCTCGAAGAGCTCATCGCCGGCGTCGAACCGGAACGCGAACTGGTCGTCCGCGACTACGTCCCCGAGCCCACCGCCAAGCGCGCCCGCACGGTCTCCGAGGCGCTCGCCGAACTGGACTCCCTCACCCACGCCGAACTCCTCGAACTCCCCAACGTGGCCCGCGCACTGGGCTACAGCGGCGCCCCCGAGACCCTCGACTCCGCCGTCTCCCCGCGCGGCTTCCGCCTCCTGGCGAAGGTCCCCCGCCTCCCCGGCACCGTCATCGACCGCCTCGTCGACCACTTCGGCGGCCTCCAGAAACTCCTCGCCGCCAGCGTCGACGACCTCCAGACCGTCGACGGCGTCGGCGAAGCCCGCGCCCGCTCCGTCCGCGAGGGCCTCTCCCGCCTGGCGGAATCCTCGATCCTGGAGCGGTACGTGTAGGTGGGGCGGGTGGAGGGGGCCTCGGGGCCTACCGCAGAACCGCCGCCTCCTTCGCCTCCGCCAGCCCCACCGCCGGCCGGTCCGGACGCTGGGGCGCCACCCCGCCGATGCTCCGCAACCACGCCCACGTATCGGCCACCGTCTCGGCAACCGGCCGGCACCGCAGCCCCGTCGCCAGCGCCCGGGACACATCCGCCCCGTACATCGCATCCCGCAACTCACCCGGCGCCAGCCACACCGGCAACTCGGTCCACGGCTCCACACCGGCCGCGAGCACGTCCTCCGGCGCCGTCCAGCGCAGCTCCGCGTCCGAGCCGGTGACCTCCACACAGCTCTCCAGCAACTCCCCCATGGTGCCGTGCCCGACCTCGCTCACCAGGTTGTACGCCCCGCCGAGCCCGGCCTCCAGCGCGTCGAGCGTCCACTCCGCGAGATCACGCACATCGATGTACTGCAGCGCCATCTCCCGCGGCCCCGGCGCGAGCACCGGCCCACCACGGGCGATCCGGCCCAGCCACCACGGCAGCCGCCCGATGTTCTCGTACGGCCCGAGGATCAGCCCGGCCCGCACCAGCAGCGCCCGCTCCCCGAACGCCTCCAGGGCCGCCAACTCCCCGCCCCGCTTGGCCGCCGCGTAGTCCTCGGCGTCCGTGGCATCCGCGGACCCCGTCACCAGCGGCCCGTCCTCGTCCAGCCCGTACGCCGCCGGGTACGCGTACACCGACCGGCTGGACACGTACGCATACCTGCCGACCCGCCCGGCCAACAGCCGCGCCGCGTCCCGCACCGCCGAGGGCGCACCGCTCCAGGTGTCCACGACGGCGTCCCATTCCCCGGCCCGCAACGCCGCGAGGCCCTCCGGGCCCACTTCCCCCCGTTCACCGTGCAGGACCGCCGCGCCCTCCGGCGCCGCATGCCGCCCCCGGTGGAAGACCGTCACCTGCCAACCCCGCGCCAGCGCCGCCTCGGTGACCGCCCGCCCCACGAACTCCGTACCGCCCAGCATCAGTAGCTTCATACCGCCGACTGTGCCGGACCGCGCCGACCCGAACCAGCACCGCACGCCGTCAGCGGAATCCCTACCAGCGGAATTACCGGAGCCCCCGCCTCCGAACCGCGGACGTCTCACGCCCAACGGTGAACGGTGAACGGTGAACGGTGAACGGTGAACGGTGAACGGCCAACGGTGGTGAACGCACACACCCAACGCTCGCCCCGAGGCCCGACCCCTTACGTTGGCCGACGCCCGCCGAGGGCCGACGCCCGACAGTGGACGACGACGCCCGAACAGTGGACGAGGGGGCGCTATGAACGAGGGACGCTATGAACGACGGGGGCGACGCGGCTCAGTCTTCTGCCAGGACGAACGACGTACGGGCGGACTTCAAGCCCGGCACCTTGGCCTCGATCCGGTACTTGCCGGCCGGGACCATGGCCGAACTGGGCGTCGCGCACTGCGGTCCGCTCGCCCGACGGTCCCACTCGACGGTGCGCTTCACGGAGCCGTTGGCCGGCACCTGCAACAGTGCCGGCGCGGTGCCCGAGGGGCAGTCGTTCGAGGCCCACACCCGGTCGTCACCTGCGGCGTCGCTGATCGTGAGCACCGCCGCCTTCCGCCCGAGGTCCACCTTGCAGGCCGCGTCGGCCGTGTTCTTGACGGTCAGCTCGAACTGCGGCTTCTTGCCCGGCGCGTACGAGCCCTTCACGCTCCGCAGCACCAACTCGACATCGGGATCAGTGCAGTTGGGCAACGAAGAACTGGCCGGAACACCCTTCCCGGACCCCTGGCCGATCGGCCCGCCGGCTCCCGCGCCACCGCCCGACGCTCCGCCCCCGGAACCACCGCCGGCCCCGCCGTCCTCACCGCCGGCGCCGCTCCCGCCGTCCGACGAGCCCGCACCACTGCCGGAACCGGAGTCATCCCCTGACTCCCCTCCGGACCCCGACTCACCGCGCCCGCCCGGCTTTTGGCTGATCGCCGGGCCCGCGGACGAGGGTCCGGGCGTGATCGACGTCGCGGGCCCCTTGCCGTGCGCACCGCCCTTGCCCTCGTCGCCGCTGTTGTCGCCGCCGCCCAAGTTGAGGGCCCACACGACCAGTAGGGCGAGCAGTACGACGATGGCCAGCGCAATGGCCCTCCGCCGCCAGTAGATGGAGGAGGGAAGCGGCCCGATCGGATTGCGCAGTGATCCCACGCGGAAACTCTACGAGAGATCAGCAGCCGCACCGGCCACTACCCGCCGCATGAGACTGCAACTTTTCCCATGATCAGCCTGGCCCTCACTGCCCACACCCGCCCAACCCCCCACACACACCCCTTCCACCCCACCAACCCCACACATCCACCACCCCCCAAGCACCGCCGCCCAACCCCACACCCCCACCGCCCTCATGCACCACCACCCACACCCACCC
This sequence comes from Streptomyces sp. NPDC048197, assembly GCF_043202395.1. Taxonomy (NCBI): domain Bacteria; kingdom Bacillati; phylum Actinomycetota; class Actinomycetes; order Kitasatosporales; family Streptomycetaceae; genus Streptomyces; species Streptomyces sp. NPDC048197. The sequence continues at coordinate 7,370 of NZ_JBIDAJ010000053.1, read as the reverse complement.
CTCGCCCCACGACCAACCCACCACCCCCACGGCGCGGGCAGCGCCCCCACAGTGCGGGCAGCACCCCCCAAACCACAGGACGGGCAGCATCCCCGGGCCCACCACGCGGGCAGCATCCCCGGGCCCACCACGCGGGCAGCATCCCCGGGCCCACCACGCGGGCAGCATCCTCTGGGCCACCGCATAGGGCAGCATCCCCCCGGGCCACCGCGCGGGTAGCGTTCCCGGCGGCACCCAGCGCCTACGCCCCCTCCGGAGGCGGCCACTCCACCTTGTGGCCGAAGCCCTGGCCGTTGTCGATCAGCCGTAGCCAGTCAGGGCGTAGTTCCCAGAGGGTGGTGCGTTCCAACGCGCCCCGGAGCCGCTCGTCCGCCTCGACGAAGGGGAAGCGTCGGGTATAGGCCCGCCAGCCGGCGTCTCGCTCGGCGCCCGACAGAGTCCGGCAGCGACCCCTGCCCTGAATTCCCGTCAGCGCGCTCCACTCCTGGCCGTCGCGCTGCACCGTGAAGGCGACCCGTGCCCCCGGGTCGGCCAGAGCCCGTCCGTGGCGCGTCGTGGTCGCCGTGACGAAGTACAGCACCGGCCCGCCGACCGCACCGCTCGCGGCGGCGGGGGCGGCGGGGGCGGCGGGGGCGGCGGGGGCGGCGGCAGTGTCGGTGGCGTACAGGACCGCGCAGGCCTGGGGGCCGTCCTCGTCCACGTACGCCAGGGTGACCGTCGTGTGGGCGGCCAGTGCCTGCTGGATCACACGCGGGCAGGGCGGGGAGCTCCCGACTGCCGCGCCACCATGCACCGACTCGCCACCATGCACTGACTCGCCACCTTGCACCGAGTCACCGCCACGCCCTGACTCATCGCCGCGCACGGACCGGTTGCCGCGCACGGACCGGTCGCCTCGTACGGGTTCCCCACCACGAACGGGCCCACCGCCACGAACGGGCTCCCCGCCACGCGCAGGGGCACTGTTGCGCTTGCGCAAGGGCTCGCCGGCGCTGTTGTCCGGCTTCGCCGTACGGCCACCACTCGCTTCTGGTGTCTCGGGCATCTGCCTGTCGCTGTCGTTCGTCTTCGCCATATCCGTATCCCGGCCTTGTGCCCTGCCCTATACCCGCGCCCTGCGCCCTGCGCCCTGCGCCTTGCGCTTCCTGCGCCCCGTGCATTTTCCAGCGGCCCTCGGCTGGCCCCGAGCCGACCTCGGGCTGAACCGCCCAGCCGCCCATGCGCCCATGCGCCCAGCTGACCGTGCCCTGCCACGTCCCCAGCCTGCCCGACCTTGCCGCGTCCCCGGCCTTGCCCGACCGTGCCGCACCCCCGCCTGCGCGACTCTCCCGCGTCTCCGCCTCGCTCGGTCCTGCCGCGCCCTGTCCGGCCCCGCCGCGTCTCCAGCCTGCCCGGCCCTGCCTCGCCGCGCCTTATCTACCCTGCTTGCCTCGTCCTGCCTCGTCCTCCCTCGTCCTGCCTTGGTCCGCCTTGTCGTTCTGCCTTGTCGCCTCCTTCTTGTTCCGGCAACGATTACGGAGAGTAATCAGTTCCCTCGGAGTGTAATGAGTTTTGGTAAGGCTTGCGGAGTCGGTCTTGCGGGGGTGGCGTACCGGCGGTAGCGGCCAAGCGTGCGTATGTGGTCGTCCTGCGAGTGGGTGGGCGTGCGGCGGGGCGCGGCCGGTGCGTTTCCTGGGCGCGTGCGGACGTGCCAGGATCGTCGGTGCCATGACTTCGACGCCTGTCACCTCATCTGCCACGTCCGACGCCGCCGAGACCGCTTCCGCCGCCGTTCCGGCCGCGGAGGCCGCAGACGGGACCGCGCTGCACGGGCCGGTCACCGACTGGTTCGACGAGCATGCCCGCGATCTGCCCTGGCGCCGCCCCGAGGCGGGCGCCTGGGGTGTGATGGTGAGCGAGTTCATGCTCCAGCAGACGCCGGTCAGCAGAGTGCTGCCGGTGTACGAGCAGTGGCTGGCCCGCTGGCCGCGCCCCGCCGACCTGGCCGCCGAGGCGCCGGGCGAGGCGGTCCGCGCCTGGGGCCGGCTCGGTTATCCGCGGCGCGCGCTGCGGTTGCACGCCGCCGCGTCCGCCATACAGGAGCGGCACGGCGGTGACGTCCCGCGTGAGCACGCCCAGCTGCTGGCGCTGCCCGGCGTCGGCGAGTACACCGCCGCGGCGGTCGCCTCGTTCGCGTACGGGCAGCGGCACGCGGTGCTGGACACCAACGTGCGGCGGGTGTTCGCGCGCGCGGTCGCCGGCCGGCAGTTCCCGCCGAACGCCACCACCGCCGCCGAGCGCAAGCTCGCCCGCCAACTGCTGCCCGAGGACGAGGGGCTGGCGGCGCGCTGGGCGGCGGCGACGATGGAGCTGGGGGCGCTGTTGTGTACGGCGCGCACGCCGGAGTGCCACCGTTGCCCGATCGCCTCGCGGTGCGCGTGGCGGCTGGCCGGCTCCCCGGCGCACGACGGTCCGCCGCGGCGCACCCAGACGTACGCCGGTACCGACCGGCAGGTGCGCGGGAAGCTGCTCGCGGTGCTGCGGGAGGCGGTGGCGCCGGTTCCGCAGCAGGTGCTGGACGCGGTGTGGGACGAGCCGGTGCAGCGCGCCCGGGCACTGGACGGGCTGGTCTCGGACGGCCTGGTGGAGCCGGTGGGCGGTGGCCGGTACCGGTTGCCGCTGTCGTAGGCGGGACCCGGAGCTCGGGCTCGATCGATGTAGTCGGTCGAGTTCGAGCGAGTAGTCGGCCGAGTTACTGGTGCCGGTACTTCGCCTTTGCCCGTGCGTAACCGCGCCCGTGGGCACCCCTACGCAACCGCCGCCCGGCCCCCACATACCCCCGCACACCCACACCGCCCACCTCCCCCAGGGGCGGCTGCGCACGCAGCCGCCCCTGACTGGCTTTCACGGCTGAAAAGGGGCGGTAATTGGCTGGATGGTGATTCTTCGGTCGGGCGGCGGCACGGTAACCCGCTGGCGGGGACTCGTGCGCTGCACGAGTAGACGAGTAGCCATGACGGATGCCATGACGAACGCCCGACAGCTGCCCGACGGGTGTCACGACAGCCGCCCGACGGCTGCCACGGCGGCTGCCCGGCAGGTGTCATGACGAATGCCGTAAGCCTCATGGGCCTTTGGGCGGGGGTGCTGTCCGTCCGGAGTATGACGGGGCGGGGGTCGCCGTCCCCCCGAGGTATGACCCCCGGCGGGCTGTTACACAACCGAGGGTTTTCCGTGCACTCGCTGTGGGGCCCACGCACATTACGTCGCAACACCCCCTCCGTAGCGTCTTCCACGTGCTGGAGATGACCGCCAGCGCAGTCAACGTGGGGAATCGCAAGCGGATCGGAGGCGTCGGGATGGCGACCAGCGGCGGCAAGGTACTGGACTTCGAAGAGTACGTGCGGACGCGGCAGGAGGCCCTGCTGCGCAGCGCCCGGCGTCTGGTGCCCGATCCGGTCGACGCCCAGGACCTGCTGCAGACGGCGCTGGTGCGTACGTACGGCCGCTGGGACGGGATCGCGGACAAGTCGCTGGCCGACGCCTACCTCCGCCGCGTCATGATCAACACCCGTACGGAGTGGTGGCGGGCCCGCAAGCTGGAGGAGGTGCCCACCGAGCAGCTGCCGGACGCGAGCGTGGACGACGGCACCGAGCAGCGCGCGGACCGGGCGCTGCTGATGGACATCCTCGGGGTGCTGGCCCCCAAGCAGCGCAGTGTGGTCGTGCTGCGGCACTGGGAGCAGATGAGCACGGAGGAGACGGCTGCGGCGCTCGGGATGTCCACGGGCACGGTCAAGAGCACGCTGCACCGTGCGCTGGCGCGGCTGCGTCAGGAGCTGCAGGCCCGCGACATCGACGCGCGGATGCTGGAGCGCGGCGAGCAGGAGCGGGCGCGCCAGGACCAGGAGCGGTGCGCGGCCTGACGTGCGGAGGAGCGGCTCCCCGGGCACGCGCGTGACAAATGTGTGAAAACGGTCACGTGGTCCGGAGTCGTACGGTTCACCGGTCGAGGCGTCACAATCGCATGAGGGAATACCCCGGGACACCCCCGGAACAGCCCGGAACACTTCGGGAACCCCCGGGGCACTCCCCGGAACACCCCCGAACACTTCGGGAACCCCCGGGAACCTCTCGGAACACCTCAGGAACGGCTTCGCCGGACGGCAGCGCGCCGCTCGGCGGACGGCATTCCGTAGCGATGACGGCTTTCACTCAGCAACGAGGACCACGACCACCGCGGGATCACAAGCACTGCGAGGATCACAAGCACCACGAGGACCACGACCCCCACGCAGACCGACGACTATCGTCACTTCAGAACCCTCAGAGCCTTCAGAGCCTCCAGGCACGTCAGTCACTCGGCCTTCAGGCCCTTCAGTCACTCACGAACAGCAGCGGGATCGGCGGCTGTGCGAGCAGCACGGTGAGCAGGAGCGGATTGTCCAGGAACAGGTTGACCAGGATCGGGTTGACCAGAGGCGGCGCGGCCACGGCGGGGGTGGCCGCCGTCGGCCTTTTGCTGGCCGGGTGCAATCCGGGGGGCGAGGGTGTGCGCAGCGAGGGGTCGGCGAGCAGCACCCCGGCGCCCAAGGCGGCGGCGAGCAGCATGCCGAGTCCGACCTCGTCGGCCGGGTACAAGAAGGTCGACGCGGTCCGGCTGATGCGCAACGATCCGAAGGTCGGCGCGGATGTGAAGAAGTCCCTGTACAAGCCGTGCGCCGCCGACGAGTATCCGGTGGAGGTGACGTACGCGTCGCTGACCGGCGGTTCGTCGCCCGATGTCATCGTCAACGTCATGACCTGCGCGGATTCGGTGGGGATCGGGTCCTACGTGTACCGCAGGGACAGCGGGGCGAAGGACGGGTATGACAACGTGTATGCCAATGAGCAGCCGTCGGTCTCGGCCGCGGTCAACAAGGGTCAGCTGGAGGTTTCGAAGCAGACCTACGCGGCCGGCGACCAGGTGTGCTGTCCGTCCGGTGAGGACGTGACGACGTACCGCTGGGCGGGCGGCCGCTTCCGCCAGGACGACGAGTACCACACCGACTACAGCAAGACCACCGTCGACAGCATCCCGGCGCCGGATGACAGCGGCGCGGGACCGGAGGGTTGAGACAACCGCATGGCCGACACCCATGTGCTTTTCGTCGAGGACGATGACGTGATCCGTGAGGCGACGCAGCTCGCGCTGGAGCGGGACGGATTCGTGGTCACCGCGATGCCGGACGGGCTCGCGGGGCTGGAGGCGTTCCGTGCGAACCGTCCGGACATCGCGCTGCTCGACGTGATGGTGCCGGGGCTGGACGGGGTGAGTCTGTGCCGGCGGATCCGGGACGAGTCGACGGTTCCGGTGATCATGCTGTCGGCGCGGGCCGACTCGATCGATGTGGTGCTGGGCCTGGAGGCGGGTGCCGACGACTACGTCACCAAGCCGTTCGACGGGGCGGTGCTGGTGGCGCGGATCCGTGCGGTGCTGCGCCGTTTCGGCCATGCCAGTGGCCCGGACGGCGCCAAGCCGGCCGCGGCGGCGGACGCCGGCCCGGACGAGGCGGTGCTGCGCTTCGGTGATCTGGAGGTCGACACCGAGGGCATGGAGGTCCGCAAGGGCGGCGAGAACGTGGCGCTGACGCCGACCGAGATGCGGCTGCTGCTGGAGTTCTCCAACGCGCCGGGTACGGTCCTCTCGCGCGACCGGCTGCTGGAGCGGGTGTGGGACTACGGCTGGGGCGGTGACACCCGGGTCGTGGACGTCCACGTCCAGCGGCTGCGCGGCAAGATCGGCCAGGACCGGATCGAGACGGTCCGCGGTTTTGGATACAAGCTGAGAGGCTGACGCCGGCGGTGGTGAGGCTGGCCCTGCGGACAGGGCTGAGATGGAAGCTCAGTGCCGCGATCGCGCTCGTCGGAGCGCTGGTCGCGATCGCGCTGAGCCTCGTCGTGCACAATGCGGCCCGCCATTCCATGCTCGACAACAGCCGGGACGTGCAGGTCGAGCGGCTGAATTTCACCCAGAAGATCTTCGAGTCGACCAGCCGGCTGCAGTTCGGGGCGAAGCTCGACGATCCGGCGCTGCCGGGGCCGCTGCGCCGGGAGGTCGCGGAGAACGAGCGCGCGACGTATCTGCAGGACACCGGGGAGACGGCGCCGGAGGTGTGGGCGGCGACGCCGTTGAGCGACGGCCGGGTGCTGTCGATGCACGACCGTTTCCCGGACCGTTTCGCCGTGCTGGACGATCTCGACCAGGCGCTGCTGATCGGTTCGACCGCCGTGGTGGTGGGCGGCTGTGCGCTGGGCGTACTGGTCGGCGGGCGGCTGTCCAAGCGGCTGCGGAAGGCGGCCGCGGCGGCGGGGAAGCTGGCCGACGGGGACCGGTCGGTACGGATCCGGGACGAGGTCGGCGGCCGGGTCCGGGACGAGACGGACGATCTGGCGTGGGCGGTGGACGCCATGTCGGACGCGCTCCAGGAGCGGATCGAGGCCGAACGGCGGGTGACCGCGGACATCGCCCATGAGCTGCGTACGCCGGTCACGGGTCTGCTGACCGCGGCCGAGCTGCTGCCGCCGGGCCGCCCGTCGGAGCTGGTCCGGGACCGTGCGCAGGCGCTGCGGACGCTCGTCGAGGACGTCCTGGAGGTGGCCCGGCTGGACGGCTACGCCGAGCGCGCCGAGCTGCAGGACGTGGCGCTGGGCGAGTTCGTCACCCGCCGGGTGCGGGCCCTGGACCCGGACATCCGGATCGATGTCGTACGGGACTCCGAGGCGACCACCGATCCGCGCCGGCTGGAGCGGATCCTGGGCAATCTGATCGCGAACGCGGCGCGGCACGGCAAGCCGCCGATCGAGGTGACGGTCGAGGGCCGGGTGCTGCGGGTGCGCGATCACGGGCCCGGTTTCCCGGAGGCGCTGCTCCGCGAGGGGCCGAGCCGGTTCCGCACCGGCAGCAGCGACCGGGCGGGCCGCGGCCACGGGCTGGGCCTGACCATCGCGGCAGGCCAGGCCCGCGTGCTGGGCGCACGTCTGACCTTCCGCAACGCGGACGAAGTGACGGACGGCTCGACGGGCGCGATCTCCGTCCTCTGGCTACCGGAGAACGCCCCGACGAATACGGGCAGCTTTCCCGTCATCCACCTTCCGGATCGGTAGCCCACGTACCCGTCTGTCCCACCGCGGGTCGTCTCGCCGGTGCGCGCTTTGCGGCGCCCCGTACGTACCCGTCTGTCCCGCCGCGGGTCGTCTCGCCGGTGCGCTTTGCGGCGCCCCGTACGTACCCGTCTCTCGCGCCGCGGGGCTTGGTCGCCGTTGCGCCTGCGGCGGGCTGGGTGGGTGTCGGGTGCGGTGACGGACCTCCGGGGCCGGTTGTGTGGACTGCTGACGCTTTACGTCCACAC
>NZ_JBIDAJ010000052.1:0-42576 GCF_043202395.1 Streptomyces sp. NPDC048197 | reverse complement strand
CCCAACGGGAGGGGACGGGCCGGAGGGGCCGGTGTTTGGGACGTAAAGCGACAGCAGTCCCAAACACCGGCCCCGCAGGCCCGTCACCGCACCCAACACAAACCCAGCCCGCCGCAGGCGCAACGGCCAGACGACCCGCGGCGCCGCAGACAGCCACGTACGCGGCGCCGCAAAGCGCAACGGCGAGCAACCCCCGCGGCGGGGACGGCCAAGTACGTGGGAGGCACCGCAAAGCGCAGCGCCCCGCGGCGGGAAAGCCAACTACGTGGGCGTACCCCGAAGGCGGGCGTAGCCCGCATCCGTGAGGGAGCCGTGCAGGCGCAGGCGCGCGATGCCGCCGTCCGGGAAGATGTCGAGGCGGACGTGTGTGACGGCGGGCGCGTCGTCGAGCAGGAAGCGGTGCACCGTGTCGGGCTGGAGGCGGGTGCGGGGCAGGAGTTCGGTCCAGGTGCCGTCCTCGCCGTCCCGGCCGGACAGGGCCGCCCAGCCGGCCGCGTTGCCCTTGAGGTAGCCGGTGTCGATCTCGACCGCGCGGATCACGGACTGCTCCGTGAGCCGGTAGCGGACCCAGTCGTTGCCGGTGGCGCGGCGCCGCCGGGTCTCCCAGCCGTCGTCCATCTTGCGGGAGCGGCCCGGCTGGATGGTGTGGGTGGGTGAGGAGTAGAAGCGGTCCGAGGCGTCCTCGACCCGGCCGCCGTTCTCCAGCGCGACGAGGTCGAAGGTGCCGAGCGCGGCGAGCCAGTCGGGGGCGGGGGCCACCTCGCCGTAAACCCGCAGGCGGGCGATGCCGCCGTCGGGGTGCTGGTTGAGCCGGAGGTGGGTGAAGCGCCGGGTGGGGTCCACGGTGAAGCCGTTGGCGGCGTGGCCGGCGATGGCGGTGCGCGGGACGAGCGGCGTCCAGGTCACGTCGGCCGCGAGCAGTTCCCCGGGCGAGGGCGTGCCCTCGGCGCAGGTGCCCTCGATGCTGACGGACTGCGGGTAGTTGCCGCGGAAGTGGGCGGTGTCGACGACGATGCCGTGGATCACGCCGGGCGCGCCGAGCCGGACGAGCGCCCAGTCGTGGTCCTCCTCGGCGGGGAACGGGTGCGCGCCGTCGGTGCCGCGGCGGCGCCGGGTTTCCCAGCCGTCCATGATCTTGCCCTTGTGGCCGAACAGCTCGGGGTCGAAGTGGGCGGGCTCGGGCTTGAGGAGGTTCTCCCGCTCGGCGAAGAACTCGTCGTTGGCGGCGATCACGCCGGCGCCGAGCCGGCGGTCGGCGAGGTCGGGGAGGTGGGTGAAGGGGAAGCCGGCCGCGCCGGGGGTGCGGTAGTCGGCGTACGGGTCGCCGCCCTGGTAGGGGCCGGCATCGCCGGTGTAGCGGGGTATGCCGTCGGTGGTCATGCGCGCTGCGGCCTTTCGAGCAGTTCGCCGGTGGGTTCGGCGAGGGTGGTGCCGTCGTTGATCTGCCGGCCGCGCAGCCAGGTGGACCGGACGACGCCGTAGAGGGTCCTGCCGGCGTACGCGGTGATCTTGTTGCGGTGCTGGAGGGCCTGCGGGTCGACGGTGAAGGTCTCGTCGGGCGCGAGCACCGTGAAGTCGGCGTCCCGGCCTGCCTCGATGGCGCCCTTGCGGTCGAGGCCGACGAGGGCGGCGGGGGCGGTGGACATCCAGCGCACGACGTCGTCGAGGCTGTGGCCGCGTTCGCGGGCCGCGGTCCAGATGGCGGGCAGGCCGAGCTGGAGGGAGGAGATGCCGCCCCAGGCCGCGCCGAAGTCGGCGGTCTTGAGGTCGGCGGTGGAGGGTGAGTGGTCGGAGACGATGCAGTCGATGGTGCCGTCGGCCAGGCCCTCCCACAGCGCGTCCTGGTTGGCGGCCTCGCGGATCGGCGGGCAGCACTTGAACTCGGTGGCGCCGTCCGGGACTTCCTCGGCGGTCAGGGTGAGGAAGTGCGGGCAGGTCTCGACGGTGACCTTGACGCCCTCGCGCTTGGCGGCGGCGATCAGCGGCAGCGCGTCGCTGGAGGACAGGTGCAGCACGTGGACCCGGGCGTCGAGCTGCTTGGCGAGCACGATGAGCCCGGCGATGGCCTCGTTCTCGGAGATGCGGGGGCGGGAGGCGAGGAAGTCGGCGTACTTGGGGCCGTGCGGTTCGGGTGCCTCGTCGAGGTGGCCGGGGTCCTCGGCGTGCACGATCAGCAGTCCGTCGAAGCCGGCGATCTCGCCGAGCGCGGCGGCCAGCTGTTCCTGGTCGACCTCGGGGAACTCCTCCACGCCGGAGGGCGAGAGGAAGCACTTGAAGCCGAAGACGCCGGCGTCGTGCAGCGGGCGGAGGTCCTTGACGTTGCCGGGGATGGCGCCGCCCCAGAAGCCGACGTCGATGTGTGCCTTGCTGCGGGCGACCTCGCGCTTGGTGTCGAGGTGGGCGGTGGTGGTGGTCGGCGGCAGGCTGTTGAGCGGCATGTCGACGAGGGTGGTGATACCGCCGGCCGCGGCCGCGCGGGTGGCCGTCCAGAAGCCCTCCCACTCAGTGCGGCCGGGGTCGTTGACGTGGACGTGGGTGTCGACGAGGCCGGGCAGCAGGACGTCGTCGCCGACGTCCGTGAGCCGCGCCCCGGCCGGTACCTCGGCGTCGTGCGGCAGCACCGCGGCGATCCTGCCCTCCTTGACGGCGACGGACGCGGCGCGCGTGCCCTCCGGCGTCACGACGCGCGTGGAGCGCAGCACCAGCTCGATCTCGGACACCCGGTCCCCTCCTCATATCGTGTCTTCATGGTCGCGTGGCGGCGCGGCGGAATGCCGCCGTCGGCGCAGCCGGATCCGGAATTCGGAATCTGGAATTCAGGATTCAACAGTCTGTTGAATGAGTCTTCACTCCGGACCCCGGCCCGTCAAGACCCTTCCGCGGCCACCGGCGCGACCGCCGGGCCGGCGATCCGGGGGCCGTCCGTCCGCTCCTCGGCCGCCGGGCCGACCTGCGCGGGGATGATCCCGTCCGGGATCGGACCGCCCCCGGACGGCACCCGTCCCTCGCGGGAGACCGCGGCGTAGATCCCGCCGGACAGCGCCATCCCGAAGATCCAGGAGAACGGCGCGACCGCGTCGAAGGCCGGCACCAGGGCGAGCGCGGCGGAGACCGCGGCGGCCGGGAGGAAGGCGATCACGGCCTTCGGGTTGTAGCCCCGGCGGTAGTAGTACGCGCCGGCGGCATCGGCGGAGAAGAGCGCGTCGACGTCGATCCGGCCCCGGCGCACCAGGTAGTAGTCGACGAGCAGGATGGCCACCAGGGGGCCGAGGAAGGCGCCCAGCGCGCCGAGGAAGTACTGGATCACCAGCGCCGAGGAGTACAGCTTCCAGGGCATGACGAGAACGGCCAGCACCGCGGTGATCATGCCGCCGCGCTTGAAGTCGAGGTACTTCGGCGCGAGGTTGGCGAAGTCGTAGGCGGGCGAGACGAAATTGGCGACGACGTTGATGCCGATGGTGGCGACGATGAAGGCCAGGGCGCCGATCACGGTGACCACCGGGTCGTCGATCTTCTGGATCACCTTCACCGGGTCGTAGATCGCCTCCCCGAAGACCGCGATGGTGCCCGCGGTGACCAGTACGGCGACGACCGCGAAGGCGGTGAAGTTCACCGGCAGCCCGATCAGGTTGCCGCGGCGGTAGGAGCGGTGGTCGGGCGTGAAGCGGGCGAAGTCGGCGTAGTTGAGGACCAGGGTGAGGAAGGTGGCGACGGTCAGGCTGACCGCGATCAGGCTCTGCTGGAGCTGCGCGGAACCGCTGAGTCCGGTGAGGCTGCGGGTCAGCGAGATCTCCCCGTGCGCCTTGATCACCAGGTAGACGGCGAGCGCCAGCACCACCAGCCAGACCACCGGCCCGGTCGCGAAGTCCTGGACCTTGCGGATGAATTCCATGCCCCGGGTCAGCAGTACGGCCTGCAGCCCCCACATCACCATGAAGGCGGTCCAGCCCAGGGTGGACAGGCCCAGCACCGAGTTGTGGTTGTACGCGTCCAGGCCCGGCGCGATCTGCAGGGTCAGCAGGACCACGGCGGTCGAGGCCAGCCAGGTCTGGATGCCGTACCAGGCCACGGCCATGACCGCCCGGAGGAGGGCGGGGATGTTGGCGCCGTAGACGCCCCAGCTCGCGCGGGCGAGCACGGGGTAGGGCACGCCGGTCCGGTGGCCGGCATGACCCATGCGGTTCATCAGCCGGTGGACGATCGTGATGCCGACCAGCAGGGACAGGAAGACCTCCCAGGCGGGCAGCCCCAGCACGAAGAGGCTGGCGGCGAAGGCGTAGTTGCTGATCGCGTGGGTGTCGGACATCCAGAGCGCGAAGATGCTGTACGTGCCCCAGGTGCGGGTGGCGGCCGGCGCGAGGTCGGCGTTGAAGAGCCGCGGGTCCGGCTGCGGGTGCTGCGGGGATGTCGTCACGTGTCCTCCCAGGCAGGTTGGGTGGAGCTCAGGGCGAGAGTGGGCAGAGTTGTCAGATGTCTGATGTCTGTGCGGAAAAATCGGTGTGCCGTGGAGAGTTCTGGGCGCGCCCCAGGTCGAGGTGGGTGCTCAGCGGCCAGGAGCCGATGACCTTGGGCCGGGGCGGGGCGAAACTGCGGCTCCTGCTGGTGGCCAGTCCGAGGCCGACGACCGCCTCGGCGAACTTCACCGCGGCCGCGACCCCGTCGACGACCGGCACCCCGAGCTCCGCCGCGACCTTCTCGTCCAGTCCGGCCATCCCGCCGCACCCGAGGCAGATGACCTCGGCGCCGGCCCGGACGACCGCCCGGGCGGTCTCGATGATCACCTCGACCGTGCGCTCCGGATCCTCCTCCAGTTCCAGCACCCCGAGCCCGGTGCCCCGGACGCCGGCGCAGCGCTGGAGCAGTCCGGCGGTCAGCAGCCGGTCCTGGATCTGCGGTACGGCGCGGTCGAGGGTGGTGACGACGCCGTAGGCGTGGCCGAGCATCATCGCCATCTGGGCGGCGCTCTCGGTGATGTCCAGTACGGGGACGTCGAGCAGTTCCTGGGCGCCCTCCCGGCCGGGCTCGCCGAAACCGGCCATGACCAGGGCGTCGAAGGGCGTATCGAGGGTGGCGAGCCGGTCGAGGACGGCCGCGGCACTGAGGTAGCCCTCGAAATGTCCCTCGATCGACACCGGTCCCCACAGGGGTTCTGTGGCGACGATTTCGGTGCCCGGCGCGGCGGCCGCGGTGGCGGTGGCGCGGATCGACGCGGTCATGGAAGCCGTGGTGTTCGGGTTCATGACGAGTATGCGCATGACGCTCCAACGATTTGGAGGATTCCACAGAATGGACAGTAGGTTTCGCGCAGCAGAACGTAACTACGGCCACTGGCACCGTCAAGGGATCGCGACTACCCGCCTGTCCGACACCCCCTACGGTGGGACAAAGAGGGCCTGACCGGCGAGAACGAGTGTGCGAAGGACGATGTGTCAACGTGGGGGGACCGGTAGGCTGGCGCGGTCGGGCCCGGCGCCCGCAAGTCCCAGCCGAGACCGATCCGACCCGCCCCGAAAGGAACGCGCCGTGCCGCCGTCCAGCGCCAGCACCTCCGCCGCCGAAGCCAAGCCCGCAGGCGCCAGCGGCGGTGTCCAGTCCCTCGAGCGCGCCTTCGACCTGCTGGAGCGGATGGCCGACGCCGGTGGCGAGGTCGGCCTGAGCGAGCTCTCCGGCAGCAGCGGACTGCCGCTGCCCACCATCCACCGCCTGATGCGCACGCTCGTCGCCTGCGGGTACGTCCGCCAGCAGCCCAACCGCCGGTACGCGCTCGGCCCCCGGCTGATCCGGCTCGGCGAGAGCGCCTCCCGGCTGCTGGGCACCTGGGCCCGGCCGTTCCTGGCCCGCCTGGTCGAGGAGACCGGCGAGACCGCCAACATGGCGCTGCTCGACGGTGACGAGATCGTCTACGTCGCCCAGGTCCCGTCCCGGCACGCGGTCCGGATGTTCACCGAGGTCGGCCGCCGCGTCCTGCCGCACTCCACCGGCGTCGGCAAGGCCCTGCTGGCCAACCACCCGCCCGAGGAGGTCCGCGCGCTGCTCGGCCGTACGGGCATGCCCGCCGCGACCGAGAAGACCATCACCGAACCGGAGCGCTTCCTGGAGGCGCTCGCCGACGTCCGCCGGCTCGGCTACGCGGTGGACGACAACGAGCAGGAGATCGGCGTCCGCTGCCTCGCGGTGCCGGTGCCCAACTCTCCCACCTCCGCGGCCATTTCGATCTCCGGTCCGACCGGCCGGGTGACGGAGGCGGCGACGGACAAGATCGTCCCGGTACTGCAGGACGTCGCGGCCCAGCTGTCGGTCGCCCTCGCCAACCAGACACCGGCGTAACGCCCGCGGGACCCCGGCCGGGGGCGGCACGACCGCCCCGGTCACCGGCCTTGTTGATCACTGGCCCTTATTGATTACCGGCCTCACCGACACCGGCCGTCCTGGTCACCGGCCGCCCGGCAGCTGGCCGAAACGGTCGATGCCCGCACGCACCTCGCTCAGTGCGGGCGAGAGCGCACTCACCGAACCGACCGCCCCGGCGATCAGCAGTAACGAGCGGCGCAGCCGGGGCACCTCCGGCAGCCCGTGACTGACCATCGCATCCAGTGCGGCCAGCTCCTCGTCGGCGGCCGCCCGGTCCGGCAACTCCCCCGGCAGCACGGCCAGTTGGCGCCGCAGCCGGGCCACCGCCCCGCGCAGCTCGGCCACCCGCGGGTCCCCGTCGGCCCCGGTCACCCGTACGTCCCCCTGCAGTTGTTCCACAACGACGGCTGCCCTCCCAGGCCGTTGCCCGTCCCACAATGCGGGACAGTTAACGCCACTGCGTGCTGCCCGCGCCACACGGAGCGCGAAAAAACCACCGGTCGAACGTCTCCGCCACCCACCCCTTCGGGGGATGGGCGGCGGGAGGTGGTGCGGGGGAGGCGGTGCGGGTCAGTCCTGCTTCGGCTGGACCGCGTTGCGCCAGACGCGGACGTCGACGGTCATGTAGCTGCTGGGGTCGGACTTGGGTGCGAACCCCTTGAAGGTGATCAGTGCGACATGGCCGTAGTCGGTGGTCAGGCAGATCTGCGCGCCCTTGGTGAGCTGCTTGGTCAGGATGCTCTCGGTGAACCGGGTCTCGTTGCGGCAGGTGTCGAGGGAGCCCTGCTCGCCCGGGTTCAGCAGCACCAGCTTGCCGTTCTCGGTGCCGACCTGGTCGTCCGAGTAGCTGTTGTCCTGGTAGGAGAAGTCGACGTCGGTGTCGTTGTCCGAGTTGGTCGGCTTCATCGACTCGTCGGCCATCGACAGGTGGTAGTCGTCCGGCAGGTTGATGTTCTTGAAGTCGACCGGCGTCGGGTCCTGCACGGGCGCGGCGGGCGTGCTCGTGCCGTCCCCGCCCGGCGTGGCGGTCGGGTCCGTGCTCGGCGTCGCCGAGGCACCGCTGTTCTTGGCCTTGGCGCTGCCGTCGGCCTGGTTCTTCTTCGTCTGCCCGGTGTCCTTCATCAGGGCGTAGACGACCCCGCCGCCGGCACCGGCGAAGGCCAGCAGGCAGACCAGCACCAGCGCCGTGACCAGGCCCTTGCGCTTCTTCTTCGGCGGCTGCGGGGCCGGCGCGGCGGCGGCCGGGTAGGCGGCGGTGGGGCCGGTGGCCGTCGGGCCGGCCGGGGTGGCGACGGTGGGGGCGGTCGCGATGGGCGTGGGGCCCGTGGCGGCCGGTGCGGCGGCCGGCGTCCCCTGCGCGGTGGCGCCGACGGTCGGTGCGTAGGCCGCGGGGCCGAAGCCCGGCGGCGGGGTCTGCGGGTGGTCCAACTGGGTCGGCACCGGCGGGACGGTGGGCGCCGGCTGGACCGGCGGCTGGGCGGGCGGCACGGGCGGCTGCGCGGGCCTGGCCGGGGCGCCGGCGGTCGGTGCCTCCAGCGGGGGCGGCGGGGTCTGCACGGGCGCCGGGGCCGCGGTCCGCGTGGTGATGTCGGCGGCGACGGCGCTGGGCAGCCAGTCCTCGGGACGCCGCAGCTGGGTCTGCCCGGAGGCCGCCCCGCACAGCGCGATCACCTCGGCCACCGACGGCCGGTCCGCGGCGTCCTTGGCCAGGCAACGGCCGACCAACTCCCGCAGTTCCTCGGGGAGTCCGGTCAGGTCCGGCTCCTCGTGGACGATGCGGTAGAGCACGCCGTGCGAGGTGCCCTCGCCGAACGCCGGGGTGCCGATCGCCGCGTACGCCGCGACCTGGCCCAGCGCGAAGACGTCGGTGGCCGGGCTGATGGTGCTGCCGGCGGCCTGTTCGGGCGCCATGAAGGTGGGCGTGCCGACCGTGACGCCACTACTGGTGAGCGAGGTCGCGTCGGCGGCCCGGGCGATACCGAAGTCGATCACCCGCGGGCCGTCCGCGGCCAGCAGCACGTTGGACGGCTTGAGGTCGCGGTGCACGATGCCCGCCCCATGGATGACCTGCAGCGCCTCGGCGATGCCGGCGACCAGCAGCAGGACCGTGGGGACCGGGAGCCGGCCGTGTTCGGCGACCGCCGCGGAGAGCGAGGGGCCGGGGACGTAGGCGGTGGCGAGCCATGGGCTCGGGCCGTCCGCATCACTGTCGATGACCGGCGCGGTGAACAGGCCCTGCACCCGCTGCGCGGACTGCACCTCCTGCTTGAAGCGGCGGCGGAACTCCGCGTCCTCGCTGAACTCGGGCCGGATCACCTTGATGGCCACCGGCCGGCCGCCCGGCGTGTACGAGAGGTAGACCTTGCCCATGCCGCCGGAACCGAGCTTGGCCGTGAGGCGGTAGCCCGCGATCGCCCGCGGGTCGTCGCCCTCCAGCGGCTGGAAGATCCCGGACGAGCCCACACTGTTCACCACGAACGTCCCCCGACTTCAGAAAATGGCCCGGTCCGCCCCACCGGCAGACGGCCAAGATTGCCCGCAACGGGGCAGAACCTTATCCGGCCGCACGCGGCACCGTGACATCGCCGGCCGAGCAGGGGGCGCCTTGTCCGAAGAGCCGGTTTCGCGACCGCTTTTCGCGGCGACTCCGGCTGCGGCCGGGCCCGGCGACGGGGGTCGAGGGAGCGCCGGCGCATGCATCACGCGCCCGTTCCCCGTATTGAACTGACCATGCGTCATGAGTGGCGTGCACATACGTTCCCCCTGCCACCCGTTGGCGTGGGCGCGGCCGAACCGATGCGTACAGAGGGGCAAGATGGAGCATTCTTCCCTCCGAGGAAATATCCGGCATATCACTGGATCGGAGAACGGCATGGAGCCCCAACCCGGCCCCGGCACCGGACCGAACCGTCACGACGTCAGCGTCGTGACGCTCATCTGCCGCGCGTTCGGCCTTTCCGACGCATCGGAAATCACCCTGGAACACATACACCGCTATGTGACCGAGCGGCGGCGCGCGGAGGAACGCACGCACGACCTGCGGGACCGGTTCCGGCCGAGCATCCCCCGCCAGCGCGCCGCCGACGATGCGGCCTGACCCACGGGCGACGACGGCCAACGACCCACGAGGCACGGTGCCATGAGGTAAGCAGTCCCCATGGCACCGACCTCGCCGAACGGAACATCCGAAGCGAACGAAACATCCGAAGCGATCGAAAACTCGACAGCGAACGAAACCTCCGAAGCGCCACAGGCGCGGAGCACGACGTCCCGGCCCGAGGGGAGGGTGGCCGGCCTGCTGCTCGCCGCGGGCGGCGGCCGGCGCCTGGGAGGACGACCGAAGGCGCTGCTCGACCACCGGGGACGGCCGCTGGTCGAGCACGCGGCAGCGGTCCTGCGGGACGGCGGCTGCCGGCCGGTGCACATCGTGCTCGGCGCGGCCGCCGACTCCGTACGCGCCCGGGCCGACCTCGCCGCATACGGGGTTTCGGTCAACCCCGACTGGGCGCAGGGCATGGGCTCCTCGCTCCGGGTGGGGCTCGCCGCACTGGCCGGTGAGGGGGCGGACGCCGTGGTGGTGTCACTCGTCGACCAGCCCGGCATCGGAGCCGCGGTGGTGGCCCGGCTGATCGAGGCGTACACCGCGGGGGCGGACCTGGTGGCGGCCGCGTACGACGGCCGGCGCGGCCACCCCGTCCTCTTCGGGGCCGGGCGCTGGGCCGGGATCGCCGCGACCGCGGAGGGCGACCGCGGCGCCCGCGCCTACCTCCAGCAGCATGTGAACGCGCTCACGCTGGTCGAGTGCGGCGACATCGCCGAGCCGTACGACATCGACACCCCGGAGGACCTGTACCGCCTGGAGTGACGCCCGGGCCGGCGCGGTTCACCAGGGCTGCACGGCCCCCGGGGGCGTGTGATGGAGAGTGACCGGTGTGGCACCGAGAGCCATTCGATCACCACTTCTGTCGACCCTGAGAATCTCGACATCAACAAACCATTGAAGTTCCGCGATAAGGAAACTAGTCTCCACTGGTCAGAAGCGCCCTGAATCCAGACGGCGCCCGCGACCGTATCCCGGAGCCCGCGGCACCCCGTGCCGCCCGGCGTCCCGGCGGCCGCCAGGCACCGCCGCTGAATGGAGTGACAGCTCATGTCCGCACCAGCGCCGTCCCCGCTGGCCATCGTCGAAGTCGACCCCGCCCACACCCCGGAACGGCAGGGCGAGGTCCTCACCGACGCCGCGCTCGCCTTCGTCGCCGAGCTGCACCGCCGGTTCACCCCGCGCCGTGACGAACTGCTCGCCCGCCGCGCCGAGCGCCGTGCGGAGATCGCCCGGACCAGCGCGCTGGACTTCCTCCCGGAGACCGCGCAGATCCGCGCCGACGACAGCTGGAAGGTCGCCGAGGCGCCCGCCGCGCTCAACGACCGGCGGGTGGAGATCACCGGCCCCACCGACCGGAAGATGACCATCAACGCGCTCAACTCGGGCGCCAAGGTCTGGCTCGCCGACTTCGAGGACGCCTCGGCCCCCACCTGGGAGAACGTCGTCGGTGGCCAGATCAACCTGATCGACGCCTACGAGCGCCGGATCGACTTCACCGACCCGAAGTCCGGCAAGTCGTACGCCCTCAAGCCCGCCGAGGAGCTCGCGACCGTCGTGATGCGCCCGCGCGGCTGGCACCTCGAGGAGCGGCACCTCCAGTTCGAGGGCCGCCCGGTCCCCGGCGCCCTGGTCGACTTCGGCCTGTACTTCTTCCACAACGCCAAGCGGCTGCTGGACCTGGGCAAGGGCCCGTACTTCTACCTCCCGAAGACCGAGTCCCACCTGGAGGCCCGCCTCTGGAACGACATCTTCGTCTTCGCGCAGGACTACGTCGGCATCCCCCAGGGCACCGTCCGCGCCACGGTCCTCATCGAGACCATCACCGCGGCGTACGAGATGGAGGAGATCCTCTACGAACTCCGCGACCACGCCTCCGGACTGAACGCCGGCCGCTGGGACTACCTCTTCTCCATCGTCAAGAACTTCCGCGACGGCGGCGAGAAGTTCGTCCTGCCGGACCGCAACGCGGTGACGATGACCGCGCCGTTCATGCGCGCCTACACCGAACTACTGGTCCGCACCTGCCACAAGCGCGGTGCGCACGCGATCGGCGGCATGGCGGCCTTCATCCCCAACCGCCGCGACCCGAAGGCCAACGAGAAGGCACTGGCCAAGGTCAAGAACGACAAGGACCGCGAGGCCGGGGACGGCTTCGACGGCTCCTGGGTCGCCCACCCCGACCTGGTCCCGGTCGCCCGCGCGTCCTTCGACGCGGTCCTCGGCGACAAGCCGAACCAGAAGGACCGGCTGCGCGAGGACGTCTCCGTCGCGGCGGCCGACCTCATCGCGATCGACTCCCTGGACGCCAAGCCCACCTACCAGGGCCTGGTGGACGCCGTCCAGGTCGGCACCCGCTACATCGAGGCATGGCTGCGCGGCCTGGGCGCCGTCGCCATCTTCGGCCTCATGGAGGACGCCGCCACCGCCGAGATCTCGCGCTCGCAGATCTGGCAGTGGGTGGACGCCGGGGTGACCTTCTCCGACGGCCGGCGGGTGACCGCCGACCTGGTCCGCAAGATCGCCGAGGAGGAACTCGTCGCCATCCGCGACGAGATCGGCGAGGACGCCTTCACCTCCGGCAAGTGGCAGCAGGCCCACGACCTCCTGCTCAAGGTCTCCCTGGACGCGGACTACGCGGACTTCCTGACGCTGCCGGCGTACGAACTGCTCGGCTGAGCAGCCCGTTCAGGCAGGAACACCGAAGGGCCGGTACGAACCGCCGTACCGGCCCTTCGGCATGCCCCAGTACCACCGCCGGCATGCCGCCGCTCCCCCCGCTGGAACCCGCTTGTGTCGGGCGGCGTTGTCAGTGCCGGATCTTACGATGTGCACATGAAGGATCACGAAGCGCTACGAGCGCATGAAGTGCTGGTCAGGGGCGGCGGCTTACGTCCCGTCGGGCTGGGCGGGGGACGGCGGTTCGCGCTCTGGGAGCTGGCGTCGCTGGCGGAGCTGGCGCCGGGCGAGACGGTCGAGCCGGAGGGGCTCGGGGTGGGCGGGGAACGGCGGGTGCGGAAGCGATTGGGGAGGTGGCGCACTGGAAGCACGGCCTGACGCTGGAGTGGGTCGCCGAGCGGCCGAGATACGAAGTGGTCGGGGCCGGCGAGGAGTTGGTGTTCCGGGTGTGGCTGGGCGGGCAGTGGGTGCCGCTTCTTGTCGCCGGGCGGAGTGGTGGCCGGTTGCTGCTGCGGCAGGTGGAGCCGCGAGTGGGAGCGGGCGCCCGATTCCTGTGACGTCGGGGAGCCGGAGGGGCTGGCGTACAAGATCCGCGGGTTCGAGCGGGTGGCCCGGGAGGACGGTTGGCGGGTGGTGACGCCGGGGCCGGTGGTGGATCCGGAGTTGCCACCGCCGTCCTGGGAGCGGAGGGCAGGGTGGTGAGCCTGCCGCGTACGCTGGCCCCGTGACGATGCACAAGGCGGTCGATGTGAGTGTCGACGCGATGCTTGCGGACCTCAGGACACTGGTCGAGATCGAGTCTCCCTCGCGTGATGTCGACGCCTTGCGGGCCTCGGCGAAAGCGGTGGCCGCCGTCATCGAGAACCGTCTCGGCGGGCGGGCCGTTCTGGTGGAGAGCGAGGCCGGACCGCACGTCCGCTGGTCCGGTGGCGGCGATCCGAAGGTGCTGCTCCTCGGGCACCATGACACGGTGTTTCCGCTCGGCACCCTGGAGCGCCGCCCGTTCCGGGTCGAGGACGGGCATGCCACCGGCCCCGGGGTCTTCGACATGCTCGGCGGTCTGGTGCAGGCCGTTCATGGCCTGGCCGCGCTCGACGACCGGTCGGGCGCCGAGATCCTGGTGACCGCCGACGAGGAGGTCGGCTCCCGCTCCTCCCGTGCGCTGATCGAAGAACGAGCCCTTGCGTGCGGGGCGGTGCTGGTCTTCGAGGGCGCCGCGGACGGTGGGGCACTGAAGACCGGCCGGAAGGGCTGCGGCACGTTCCAGGTCGTCATCAAGGGCCGGGCGTCACACGCCGGACTGGAGCCCGCGGCCGGGGTCAACGCCCTGGTCGAAGCGGCACACCAGGTGCTGGACATCGCGGCACTCGCCCGACCCGGGACCGGCACGACCGTCACCCCGACCGTCGCGTCCGCAGGCACCCTCGACAACGTCGTTCCCGCGGAGGCGACCGTGGTCGTCGACGTCCGGGTCGAGTCGGCCGACGAGAAGGAACGCATCGAATCCGCGTTCGCGGCACTGGCTCCGCATCTCGACGAGGCGCAGGTGGCGGTGACGGGAGGCATCGGCCGCCCGCCGATGCCCGAGTCGGCGTCGGCCGGGCTCTTCGCGCTGGCCCAGCGGCTGCTTCCCGGCATCGAAGCCACGGCGGTCGGCGGCGGAAGCGACGGCAACTTCACGGCCGCACTCGGGGTGCCCACGCTCGACGGCCTCGGAGCGGTCGGCGGCGGCGCCCACGCCGACCACGAGTACCTGGTCGTCGACACGATGGCGGAACGGGCACACCTCGTCACCGGACTGGTGAAGGCGCTTCAGGAAGCGTAGGAGGGCGGGGCCCGCCCGCCGCCGGGTCGCGGGACCCGGCCGCGGGCGCTGTGTTCCCCGGCCTTCGGCCTCGCCGCCCCCGCCCTTCGGCCTCACCGTGTGGTGAAGGCACCGCCGTTGACGTGGAGGGTCTGGCCGGTGATGTGCCGGGCGCCCGGGGAGGCGAGGAAGTACGCCGTCTCGGCGATGTCCTCGACCGTGCCGGGCCGCTTGTTGTGCGTCTCCGCGACGAGCGCGCTCTGCCGCTCGTCGGTCAGCCGGCCCTGGAAGAAGTTGGTACCGGCGATATAGCCCGCGGAGATGACGTTGCTGGTGATGCCGAGGGGGCCGAGCTCGGCCGACAGTGCGGCGTTCCATGCGGCCAGTGCGGCTTTGGCCGCGCCGTAGGAGCCGCCTCCGCGTTCGGCTCCGATCGAGCCGATGCTGAGGACGGAACCGCCCGAAGTGAGCTTGTCCCGAACCGAGGTGGTGGTCAGGACCGCGCCCAGCAGGTTCTGCGCCAGGTTGGCCTGCCACTGGGCCAGTACCGCCTCCAGAGCCGGTCCGTCACCCGGCGTTCCTTGGGGCAGACCGCCGGACGCGTTGACGAGTACGTCCAACTCGCTGAAGTGGGCGGCGAGTTCCGTCACCTGTCCGGGGTCGGTGGCATCGCAGACCGCGCCCTGTACGCCCAGTTCCGCGGCGGCCTGCTCGACGGTGTCGGCGTGGCGCCCGGTGATGTGGACCTCCGCGTGGTCGGCGGCGAATCGTGCGGCGATCGCTCGGCCGATACCGCTGGTTCCTCCGGTGATGAGCACGGTGCGGGTCATGGGGCCCTTCCCCTCGCTGCTACGTTTAGGTCTAAACACAACCGTACACGCAAGGGATCAAGGGGTCGCGCCGTGGCTGAACCCACCTCCGCAGCAGGGGACTTCGTGCCCTCTTATCCCGCCGCGCGGATCGCCGCGGCCTGGCGGCGGGAACGCCCCGGGACCCCCACCGAGTCGATCGAGATCGTCACGCCCTTGTGGTGGCTGGCGAAGCTGTTCGCCAATGACCGCAACCGGGTACTGCGGGAAGCGGGGATCGATGCGGCCACCCTCGACCTGCTGTCCGTCATCCGGCGTTCCGGACCGCCGTACGCCCTGAGCACCCGCGAGATCGCCGAACTGACGCTGGTGACCGCGGGGGCCATCTCACAGCGCGTGGCCCGGGCGGAGCGGGACGGCCTGGTCCGGCGGAGCCCGGGGACCACCGGCCGCCGCACCGTGCTGGTGTCACTGACGCCCGACGGCCATGCCCTCATCGAGCGCTCCGTCGACGCCGTCCTGGGCCGCGAGGCCACCCTCGTCAGCGATCTGTCGGCGGACGAACGCGACGCCCTCGTCACGCTGCTGGAGAAGCTGATGACCGACGTCCGGCGGCGCACGTCCCACGCCGAGGACTGAGCCGGTCCGTCAGGTACCCGGCACCGGGGAGGTCACGGGGCGGATCCGGCGCCGGCGCGGTGGGTGGCGGCGTATTCGGCGAAGAAGGCCGCCTCGGCGAGCAGGGCGGCGCGGAGTTCGGAGAGCAGTACGCGCTCGTCGGGGGCGTGCAGGTTGCAGAGGTTGTCCTCGGCGCCGAAGAGCAGGATCTCGGCGTCCGGTACGGCCCGGGCCAGACCGTTGACGAGCGGGATGGAGCCGCCGGTGGCGGTGTGGACGGGTTCGGCGCCCCAGGCGCGGCGCAGGGCGGTGCGGGCGGCGCGGTAGGCGGGGCCGTCGGTGGCCGCCTCGTATCCGGGGCCGGCGTCGGTGGGCGTGACGGTGAGGGGGATGCCGTAGGGGCGCAGGCGCGTCAGGTGGCGGACGAGGGCGGTCTGGGCCTGGTGCGGGTCCTGCCGGGGGTGGATGCGGAGGTTGAGCTTGGCGCGGGCGTACGGGACGACGGCCGAGGCGCCGCGCTCGACGGACGGGGCGTCCAGGCCGGTGACGGTGAGGGCGGGGCCGCTCCAGAGGCGTTCGCCCAGGCCGCCGGAGCCGATGAGCGGGGTGCCGTGCGGGACGCCGGCCAGTTCGCGGAACTCGTCGTCGGTGAAGGTGGTGCCGTGCCACGGTTCGCGGCGCAGGCCCTCGACCGCGACGTCGCCGTGCACGTCGTGGAGGGTGGCGAGGGCCTTGAGCAGGACGAGCAGGGCGTCCGGGGCGGCACCGCCGTATTCGCCGCTGTGTACGGCGGCGTCGAGGGTGCGGACCTCGACGTGGACGACGACCGAGCCGCGCAGGGCGGTGGTGAGGGTGGGTGTGCCGGGGCGGATGCTGCCGGTGTCGGCGATGATCATCGCGTCACAGGCGAACAGGCCGGGCTCGCTGGGCGGGTAGTCCTCGAAGGCGCTGCCGTACTCCTCCTGGCCTTCGAAGACGATCCGGATGCCGACCGGCGGGCGGCCGCGGTAGGCCCGTAGCGCGCCGATGTGGACCAGGAGGTTGGCCTTGTCGTCGGCGATGCCGCGGGCGCGGATGCCGCCCTCGATGTCGGTGGGTTCGAACGGTGGTGAGGACCAGAGCCGTTCGTCGCCGGGCGGCTGGACGTCGTAGTGGCCGTAGAGCAGGACGGTGGGGGCGTCGGGGGTGGGCGGTGGGACGGAGCCGGTGATGACGGGGGCGGTGTGCGGGAGGTTGAGCTCGCCGATGTCGGCCACGCCGGCGTCCCTGAGGAGGGCCACGACGAGGTCGCGGGCCTGCAGGACCGGCTCGGGCGAGAAGCCGGGGAAGGCGATCGAGGGGATGGCGGCGAGCCGCTTGAGGTCGGCACACACCCCGTCCATCAGGGCGTCGACGGTGTCCTCCAGGGCCGGGGCGCCGGAGCCCCGGGCGGGTGGATCGTTGGTTTCCTGATTCACCGCGGAACCCCTTTCCGTGGCACCGGACCGGTGCGCGCACTTGCTGTGCTGACGTCATTTCAGGGCGAAGGAAGCATATCGGCCATAGCGGGGCGAGGGGCAGGAGGCGGGCGGCGGGCGGCGCGGCCCGTTCGCCGCTGGGTCGCCGCACGGGCCGTCGGGGTGGACAACCGTGGCCCGCCGAAAGGGAGTTGGGTCCGCCCGGACGGCTGTACGACCTTCCTCAAGTCTGGTAGGAAAGCTTCCTAACGATTGGGGAATCCCGAACCCCCCACGGCTCGCCTGACTGGAGGACCAACTCCATGCGCACCCGATCGACAGCCGGCAGGACCCGCCCCCTGCTCTCCCGGACCAGCGTCCGGGTCGCCCTGGGCGTCGCCCTCGTCGCCGTACCGGCCACCGCCGTCGCCACCACGGCGATCCCCGCCGACCACCACCGCCCGGCCGCCGCCCACGACGCCGCGCGGACCGCCCGGGCCGCGACCGGCCTGGACGACCCGGCGAAGAAGGAGATCGCCATGCAGCTGGTCTCCAGCGCGGAGAACTCCTCGCTGGACTGGAAGGCCCAGTACAAGTACATCGAGGACATCGGCGACGGCCGCGGCTACACCGGCGGCATCATCGGTTTCACCTCCGGCACGCACGACATGCTCGAACTCGTCGAGCTCTACACACAGCGCAAGCCCGGCAACGTCCTCGCCAAGTACCTCCCCGCACTGCGCGAGGTGGACGGCAGCGACTCGCACGAGGGCCTGGACCCCAACTACACCAAGGACTGGAAGAAGGCCGCCCAGGACCCGGCGTTCCAGCAGGCCCAGAACGACGAGCGGGACCGGGTCTACTTCAACCCCGCGGTCAAGCGGGGCAAGGCCGACGGGATCGGCGTCCTGGGCCAGTTCGCGTACTACGACGCGCTGGTGATGCACGGTGACGGCGACGACCCGACGAGCTTCTCCGGCATCCGCAAGCGGGCGCTGGCCAAGGCGAAGCCGCCGGCCCAGGGCGGCGACGAGAAGACGTACCTCAATGCCTTCCTCGACGCCCGGGTCTGGGCGATGAAGCAGGAGGAGGCGCACAGCGACACCAGCCGGGTGGACACCGAGCAGCGGGTGTTCCTCAAGAACGGCAACCTCGACCTGCACACCCCGCTGGACTGGAAGGTCTACGGGGACAGCTACCACATCGGCTGAGCCACGAGCACCGGAACGTCCCGTAGGAGAACGGCAGTTGCCGCTTTCCTACGGGCCGTAGCCGTGCGGGTTCCGTAATGCCGCCGCGCCCAACGTCAGTGGGCCGGGGTGGTCGCCGGCTCCCCGCTGTCATCCACCGCGCCGCGGTCGGGTTGGTGCGGGATCTGTGGATCGCCGGGCGCGGCCTCCGCGGCCGCTTCCTCTGCCTCTGCCTCTGCCTCCGGGTCTCGCCTCCCGAAGTGGTTGAAGGCGAGGTTGAGGACGATGGCGACCAGACAGCCGGTGCTGATGCCGGAGTCCAGCACGACCAGCAGGTCCTTGGGGAGGTTGTGGTAGAAGTCCGGCGCGGCGATCGGGATCAGGCCGATGCCGACGGCGGCCGCGACGATCAGCGCGTTGTCGCCCTTCTCCATCGCCGCGGTGGCCAGCGTCTGGATGCCGCTGGCGGCCACCGAGCCGAAGAGCACGATCCCGGCGCCGCCCAGGACCGGCAGCGGCACCAGCGAGATCACGGACGCGGCGATCGGGCAGAGCCCCAGCACGATCAGGATCAGGCCGCTGGTCGCCACCACGAACCGGCTGCGCACCTTGGTCATCGCGACCAGGCCGATGTTCTGGGCGAAGGCGCTGTTGGCGAAGCCGTTGAAGAGCGGGCTGAGCGCCGTGCCGAGGGTGTCGGCGCGCAGTCCGCCCTCGATGGTGCGCTCGTCCGCCGGGCGGTCGACGATCCGGCCGAGGGCGAGCATGTCGGCCGTCGACTCGGTCATACAGACCAGCATCACGATGCACATCGAGACGATCGCGGCGACGTCGAACTCGGGGGCGCCGAAGTGGAACGGCGTCGGGAAGCCGATCCGGCTCGCCTTGGTGATCGCGGAGAAGTGGGTGATGCCCACGGGGATGGCGATCAGGGTGCCGGCCATCAGGCCGAGCAGGATGGCGATCTGCTGGAGGAAGCCGCGCAGCACCCGGCGCAGGACCAGCACGATCAGGAAGGTCAGCGCGGCCATCCCGATGTTCGTCAGCGAACCGTAGTCGGGCGCCGCCTCGTTGCCGCCCTGGGACCACCGGAAGGCGACCGGGAGCAGGGAGACGCCGATCAGGGTGATGACGGTGCCGGTGACGACCGGCGGGAAGAACCGGACCAGCTTGGAGAAGTAGGGGGCGAGGACGAAGCCGAGCACCCCGGCGACGATCACCGCGCCGAAGATGATCGGCAGGGCGTGCTGCGGGCTCTGGGCCTTGCCGATGGCGACCATCGGCGTGACGCCGGCGAACGAGACGCCGTTGACGAACGGGAGCTTGGCGCCGACCTTCCAGAAACCGAGGGTCTGCAGGAGGGTGGCGATGCCCGCGGTGAAGAGGCTGGCGCCCATCAGGAACGCGGTCTCGGTGGCGCTCAGCCCGCAGGCCGGCCCCACGATCATCGGCGGGGCCACCACACCCGCGTACATGGCGGCCACGTGCTGCAGGCCGCTGGTGAACATCTTGAAGGGCGGGAGGGTCTCGTCGACCGGATGCTTCCGGTCCCCCTCCGACTTCTGCCCGGTAATTGCGGCCACTGCGGGCCTCCTGTCGATTTCTGCGTCGCCGGGGCCGGCGAGGCGAGGCTGTCACGGAGGGCTTGCCATGTGGTGCGGGGTGGAGAAGTCGCCTGGTGAGCGTCGAGTGGTGGGCCGCGCTTGTGGCGCAGGTACGGGCGAACCGGACCGACCGGCCCGGGGGTACGAGAAGTCCCGCACCCCCGGGGTCCGGCGCTTGCGGATCCCGCTCGGATCCACAAGCTCAGCCGGGAGCCGTCCCTCCCGGCCGAGTTGGGGGGTTTCGTCGGCGGCGGTGCCGCGCCGGGGGTCAGCCCTCGGCGGCGATCCGGGCCAGACGCTGCGCCTCGGCCCGCGCGGTGCGGGCGATGGCGTCCTCGTCGACGTTGGTGAGGTGGTTGTCCTCGACGACCGGCTTGCCGTTGACGAGGGAGAGGGTGACCGGTGCGGCGGCGCCGAAGACCAGCGCGGTGACCGGGTCGGCGATGGAGGAGTGGCCGAGTCCGTCGAGCTTCCAGAGCACCAGGTCGGCGAGCTTGCCGGGCTCCAGCGAGCCGATCTCGGCGGTCCGGCCGAGGACCTGCGCACCGCCGTAGGTGCCCAGGCGGAGGGACTTGCGGGCGTTGAGGGCGGCCTCGCGGTGGCTGCCGAGGCGGTTGATCAGCAGGGCGTTGCGCAGCTCGGTGTGGAGTTCACCGGACTCGTTGGAGGCGGTGCCGTCGACGCCGAGGCCGACCGGGACGCCGGCCGCGAGCATGTCGGGGACGCGGGCGATACCGGCCGCCAGGCGGGCGTTGGAGGACGGGCAGTGCGCGACGCCGGTCTTCGTCCGGGCGAAGGCCGCGATGTCCGAGTCGGTCATGTGGACGCAGTGCGCCATCCACACGTCCTCACCGAGCCAGCCGGTGGACTCGAAGTAGTCGGTCGGGCCCATGCCGAACAGCTCGTGGCAGAACTTCTCCTCCTCCACCGTCTCCGAGCCGTGGGTGTGCATGCGTACGCCCTTGCGGCGGGCCAACTTGGCGCCCTCCCGCAGGAGTTCGGTGGAGATGGAGAACGGCGAACAGGGTGCGGCGGCGATGTGCACCATCGAGCCGAAGGAGGCGTCGTGGTGCTTGTCGATGGCCTCCTCGGTGCCCAGCAGGGCACCCTCGGTGGTCTCGACGGCGAAGTCCGGGGGCAGGCCGCCGTCCTTCTCGCTGCGGTCCATGGAACCGCGGGCCAGGGTGATCCGGGCGCCGATCTCGGCGGCCGCGGCGAGCTCGGCGCTCACCAGGTCACCGGAGCCGTGCGGGAAGACGTAGTGGTGGTCGGAGGCGGTGGTGACGCCGCCCTTGACCATCATGCCGAGCGAGCCCTGGGTGGCCGCGGCCAGCATCTCCGCGTCGATCCGGGCCCAGGTCGGGTACAGCGCGACCAGCCAGTTGAACAGGTTGTGGTCGGTGGCCAGGCCGCGGGTGATCCACTGGTAGAAGTGGTGGTGGGTGTTGACCAGGCCCGGGGTGGCGAGGTGCCCGGTGCCGTCGACCCGGCGGACGACGTTCTCCAGCCCCTCGGGGGCTTGGCCGGCGCCCACCGACTCGATGATGTTGTCGGCGACGACCAGGTAGCCGGAGGCGTACTCGGTGTCGTCGGCGTCGACGGTGGCGATGGCGCAGTTCTCGATGACGATGCGCTGCTTCACCGCGCTGTCAGGGGATGCCGATGCAGCCATGGTGCTGTCCTCGTACTTTCGGTGATGGCGGTTGGGCACGGCATGGCCCTAGGGGATTTGAGTGCCGGAGCCGGGCGAGGCGGCTGACAGTACCGCTGCCCGTGGGGTGCTCCGGGTGCCGAGATGGTGGAAGAACAGGTTGAGTGCGACCGCGACCAGTGCTCCGGCGCTGATCCCGGAGCCGAGCACGGTCTGTGCCCAGGCGGGGAAGTCCGCGTAGAAGGTCGGCGCGGCGAGCGGGATGATGCCCGCGCCGAGCGACACGGCCACCAGGATGATGTTGGAGCTGTCGTCGAGACCGGCCTCGGAGAGCGTACGGATACCGCTGACCGCGATCGATCCGAACAGGACGATACCCGCACCGCCGAGCACCGGCATCGGCACCAGCGAGACCACGGCGCCCAGGACGGGGAAGGCGCCGAGGACGAGGAGCGCGGCGCCGGACAGTGCGACGACGTACCGGCTGCGGACCCGGGTCAGCGAGACCACTCCGACGTTCTGCGCGAAGGCGCTGGTCGGGAAGCCGCCGAAGACCGGTCCGAGGAGGGTGGCGATGCCGTCGGTGCGCAGTCCGCGGGTGATGGTGGCGCCGGTGGTGGGCCGGTCGCAGATCTCGCCGAGGGCCAGCATGCCGGCCGAGGACTCCGTCATCAGCACCAGCATCACGATGCACAGCGAGAGGACCGCGGCGGGCTGGAATTCGGGCGGGCCGAAGGAGAACGGGGTGGGCAGTGCGGCGATCGGGGCGGAGCGCAGTCCCTCGAAGCTCGCCATCCCGAACGGGATCGCGGCGAGGGTGCCGACGACCAGGCCGATCAGCAGCGCGATCTGCTTGACGAAGCCCTGGGTGAAGCGCTGGATCAGCAGGATCACCACGAGGGTGAAGGCGGCGAGCGCCAGGTTGCTCATGTCGCCGAAGTCGGCGGCGTGCTTGTCGCCGCCCTGGGCCCAGCCGACCGGTACGGGCATCAGGGTGACCCCGATGAGGGTGATCACCACGCCGGTGACCAGCGGCGGGAAGAACCGGAGCAGCTTCCCGAAGAACGGGCCGATCGCGAGGCAGAAGACCCCGGCGACCATCACCGCGCCGTAGATGGCGGGGAGTTGGTGACCTTTGGCGGTGGTCTCGGCGATGGCGAGCATCGGGGTGATGCCGGCGGAGCTGGCCGCGTTGACGAACGGCAGCCGGTTGCCGGCGAACTTCCGGATGCCGAGCGTCTGCAGGAGCGTGGCGAGCCCGGCGATGAGCAGGCTGGCGGCGATCAGCCGGGTCCGGCCCGCGGTGTCCAGGCCGACGGCCTGGCCGATGATGAGCGGAGGGGTGACGACGCCGGCGTACATGGCCGCGATGTGCTGGAGTGCGGCGGGGACGAGCCGCCTGGCCGCCGGCTTCTCGTCGACCGGATGGACCGGGGACGAGGGATGGTGCGGGACTTGCGATTGCTGTGCCATGGGTCGTTCCCCTCGGGTTCCGCGCCCCCTCCCCGCTGCGGTGCGAGGAGGGGACGCGAGGCACGGCGCTGCGTCTGAAGCCCTCAGAGGTTCGTCAGATCCACCGGGATCTTGGCTTCGACACCGTCGCGCAGAACAGTGGCTTCGATCAGGCCGTACGGGCGGTCCGCCGCGTAGTAGACCTCGTTGTCGTTCTTGAGCCCGAACGGCTCCAGGTCCACCAGGAAGTGGTGCTTGTTCGGGAGGGAGAACCGCACCTCGTCGATCTCGGAGCGGTTGTTGATGATGCGCGACCCCATCTGGTACAGGGTCTGCTGGAGCGAGAGGCTGTAGGTCTCGGCGAAGGCGTGCAGCATGTGCTTCTTCACCTGCTCGTACGAACGCTCCCAGTTGGGCATCCGCTGCTCGTCGTCGGTCCAGTTGAACCGCCAGCGGCCGGACACCTGCGTGGCGAGGATGCGGTCGTAGGCCTCCTTCAGCGTCGTGTACTTGTCCTTGATGTAGCCCCAGAACTCCGAGTTGGTGGAGTTCATCACCACGAGGTCCTTCAGACCCGAGATGACCTGCCACTGCTCGCCGTCATAGGTGATCTCGGTGACCCGGGTCTCCTGGCCCTTGCGGACGAAGGAGTGCTTGACCTCGTCCGAGCCGATGAACTTGGAGTTGGCGTCGGAGGTCTCGATCCGCTCCCAGGCGTACTCCTCGATGCGGATCCGGGCCCGGTGGATCGGCTCCTGGCTGGTCACGAAGTGCCGGGCCAGGTGGATGCCGAACTGCTCGGCCGACTCGATCCCGTAATCCTTGGCGAAGGCGTACACGGTGTTCTTGGTCGTGTCGGTGGGCAGGCAGTGGGCGTTGGAACCGGAGAGGTGGACCTCCTCCAGGTCGCCGGAGAGCGCGACGGAGACGTTCAGGTCCTTGATGTGGTGCGTGTCGCCGTCGCGGGTGATCTTGACGACGCGGTTTTCCGCCTTGCCGTACTGGTTCTGGCCGAGAATCACCGGGCGGGCCGGGCGGGAATGGGCAGTCATGTCGGTGCTAGCTCCCTCGGTATACGGAGTAGCCGAACGGGTTGAGCAGCAGCGGTACGTGGTAGTGCTCGCCCGGCTTGACGGCAAAGGTGATTGCCACCTCCGGGAAGAAAGCTCCGCTGTCCCTTACGCGGGGGGCGTCCTGCTGTTCCTCGGCTTGCTGGCTGGAACTGTGCTGATGGGAAAGGAAGTACGCCTCGGTCTCGAATTCGATGCGTACGTGGGTGGTGCCTTCCGGCAGTGCCGGGAGGTCCTTGCAGCGCCCGTCCGCGTCGGTCTTGGACGCGCCGTGGGCGGTCCAGGCACCGTCGCCGCCGGAGCGCACCGAGAGCGTGAGGGCGACGCCCTCCGCGGGGCGGCCCACGCTGGTGTCCAGGATGTGCGTGGACACCGACGTCTGTGCAGCCGTCTCGCTGCTCATGCTGCGTCTCCTTCCGCGGTTTCCGCGATACGGGTCAGGCGAATGCGGTTGATCTTGCCGAGCTCCACACGAACGATCTCCCGTTCCTGTTCCGGCGAGTTGTCGATCCGGTTACGGAGCGCGTCGCGCATCTGCTCCCCGGTACGACCGGAGGCGCAGATCAGGAAGACGTGCCCGAACTTCTCCTGGTAGGCCAGGTTGAGTTCGAGCATTTCCGCCTTGAGCTCGTCGGAGGCGCCGGCCATCCCGCTCTGCTCGCGGTTCGAGGTCGGGTCGCCCGGCTTCGGCCGGCCGATGGGCGGGTGCCCGGCCATCGCCTCGGCCAGGTCCTGTGCCGTCAGCTCCGCCATGGCGGCGTCGCTGGCGGCGAACAGGGCGTCGGTGGTGGCGTAGGGGCGCTGGGCGAGGACCTTGCTCCCCCATGCCCGGCTGGCGCACACCTCGTGCAGTACGGAGCGGGCCGTACCGTCGTCGGAGGTGTTGAACCGGGCGAGCGCCGCCGGGGTGGTACTCGAAGACACGGGAAGCCTCCGTGGCCTGGTGCTGGACAGCTCTGCTTGGCTGGAAACAGCTAAGACCCCCGGCAACATCACGTCAACACTTTGTTGAAAACTCGGCGACACAAAAGCCGCCGTCCGGGGTTGCGGGACGACGGCTTCGGCGGCCTGGGCGGGGTGGCTGCCCGCTTCGCCTCAGTCGGCGTCCTTCGCGGCGTTCTCCCTGTTCAGGTAGTTGTAGACGGTGAAACGGCTGACGCCAAGGGCCCCCGCCACGGTCTCGACGCCGTGCCGGACCGAGAAGGCGCCCCGGGTTTCCAGTATCCGGACCACCGACTGTTTGGTCTTGCGGTCCAGCTCGGACAGCGGCATGCCGTGCCGGCGCTGGAGTTCGGCGAGGATGTGGTCGAGCGAATCCGACAGGTGCGGGAGCCGGACGGCCACCCGGTCCTCCCCCTCCCAGGCCAGCACGACATCGTCGCCCCGGGCCTGGTCCGGCGCGACCATCTGTCCACCCATCGCGTCCACCAGCGGCTTGACCGCCTGGACGAACGGGTGGTCGGCAGGCTCGGTCACGACGCGCCCCCTTCGTCCTGCCGGGCGTCCCCGATCACATTGACCTGCAGGGAGACCCGGGTGGCCCCGGCCCGCAGGGATTCCCGCAGCAGCGCGGTCACCGCACCGAGCACCTGGTCCGCGTCACCCTCGGCCGTGTTGCCGAACGGACCGACGTCCACGGCGTCCAGCTCGGCGCCCGTGACGATCTCGCGGGCCACCACCGCATGCGCCGGCGCCTCGTCCAGATCGAACGGCTCCGTCGTGAACTCAACTCTCAATCGCACGTCGCTCAACCTACGCGTGGCGGGCCCGACTCACCAGAAATTGCTCGGGAGCCCCCTTGACAGCCTCCGAGCACGGCGGGCAATGTTCCAGTACGCAGAAAAACAGTTCCACTATCCGGAAGGAGCGCCGGCCCTCATGGGTTTCACGGACACGCGCTTCAACGTCAATCTGTCGATCCTGTTCACCGAGCTTCCGTTGCTGGAGCGGCCGGCGGCCGCGCGGGCGGCGGGTTTCACGGCGGTGGAGCTGTGGTGGCCGTGGGTGGACGCCCCGGTTCCGGACGAGGCGGAGCTGGCCGCGCTGCGGGACGCGCTGAGCGAGGCCGGTACGCAACTGGTGGGGCTGAACTTCTACGCCGGCCAGCTGCCCGGCCCCGATCGTGGTGCGCTGTCGGTTCCGGGGGAGGAGTCGGAGAAGTTCCGGGCGAATGTGCCGGTGGCGATCGAGTTCGCCCGCTCGCTGGGCTGCACGACCTTCAATGCCCTGTACGGCAACCGCGTCGAGGGCGTGGCGGCGGCCGAGCAGGATGCGCTGGCGCTTGCGAATCTGGTGTTCGCGGCGCGGGCGGTCGGTGAGGTGGGTGGGACGCTGCTGATCGAGGCGCTCAATGCGCCCGAGTCGCCGAAGTGCCCGATCGTCTCGGCGCCCAAGGCCATCGAGATCGTCGACGCGGTCAACGCCGCGACCGGGTTGGACAATGCCCGGTTCCTGATGGACCTGTACCACCTGTCGATGAACGGTGAGGACCTCGAAGAGGTCATCGACCGCTACGCGGCCAAGACCGCGCATGTGCAGATCGCCGACAACCCCGGCCGCGGCGCCCCCGGCACCGGCGAACTGGACTTCCCCGACCTGCTCGACCGGCTGAGGAAGGCCGGCTACGACGGCTGGATCGGCCTGGAGTACAAGCCCGGCGACGGCCCCAGCGCCGGCGCCTTCGAATGGCTCCCGGCCCCGCTGCGCGCGGCCACCACCTCCTGACCGCGCCGCTTCTGAGTGCGGCCCTCCCCTCGTCTGACGTTTTCGTTTTGTGAAAGGCACCCCTGTGAGCAACCTCCCCAAGATCGCGTGGATCGGTCTGGGCATCATGGGCTCGCCCATGGCCGAGAACCTGATCAAGGCCGGCTACACCGTCACCGGCTACACCCTGGAGGCCGACAAGCTCGACCGGCTGGCCAAGGCCGGCGGCAGTGCGGCCGGCTCGATCGCCGAGGCCGTCGCCGACGCGGACGTGGTCATCACCATGGTCCCGGCCTCCCCCCAGGTCGAAGCCATCGCCTACGGACCCGACGGCATCCTGGAAAACGCCCAGCGCGGCGCACTGCTGATCGACATGTCCTCGATCACCCCGCAGACCTCCATCGACCTGGCCCACGCCGCCGGCGAGAAGGGCATCCGGGTCCTGGACGCCCCCGTCTCCGGCGGGGAGGCCGGCGCCATCGAAGCCGTCCTGTCCATCATGGTCGGCGGCGAACAGGCCGACTTCGACGCCGCCCGCCCGATCCTCGAAGCCCTGGGCAAGACCATCGTGCGGTGCGGACCGCACGGCTCCGGCCAGACCGTCAAGGCCGCCAACCAGCTCATCGTCGCCGTCAACATCCAAGCCTGCGCCGAAGCCGTGGTCTTCCTGGAGAAGTCCGGCGTCGACCTCGGTGCCGCCCTGGACGTCCTGGGCGGCGGACTGGCCGGCTCCACCGTTCTGGCCCGCAAGAAGGACAACTTCAAAACCCGCGACTTCGCCCCCGGCTTCCGCATCGACCTGCACCACAAGGACATGGGCATCGTCACCGACGCCGCCCGCACCGTCGGCGCCGCCCTGCCCGTCGGCTCCGTCGTCGCCCAACTCGTCGCCTCCCTGCGCGCCCAGGGCGACGGCGGCCTGGACCACTCCGCCCTCCTCCGCGGCGTCGAACGCCTCTCCGGATACCCGACCGG
This sequence comes from Streptomyces sp. NPDC048197, assembly GCF_043202395.1. Classification (NCBI taxonomy): domain Bacteria; kingdom Bacillati; phylum Actinomycetota; class Actinomycetes; order Kitasatosporales; family Streptomycetaceae; genus Streptomyces; species Streptomyces sp. NPDC048197. Next base: position 15,134 of record NZ_JBIDAJ010000052.1, on the reverse strand, counting down.
GGCCTGACGTCCATGCCGGCGCAGCGGATCCCGGCCGCACGGGCGGCCGTGCAGATCCTGCGGGACGAGGGCATCGACCTCGTCTTCGGCTGCCCCGGTGGCCCGTTGCTCCCGCTGTACGCGGCGATGGCGGAGGCCGGCGGTATCGCCCACCTGCCGGTGCGCCATGCCGAGGCCGCCGTGCACATGGCCGACGGCTGGGCCCGGACGAGCGGCCGGCCCGGGGTCGTCGCGGTGGCCGCGGGGCCGGGAGCGGCCCGGCTGGTCGCCGGTCTGTGCGCGGCGGCCGAGGACGCGGTCCCGCTGGTGTGCCTCACCGGCCGGCCGACCGCCGCCGGGCCGCCGCGCCGGGCGGCCCACCGTCCGCCGGACCTGGTCCGGCTGGCCGCTCCGGTCACCAAGCGGGCCGAGCGGATCGAGGATCCCGCGCGCATCCCGGGGGCTTTCCGTGAGGCCTTCCGGATCGCACGGGAGGGCCGTCCCGGCCCGGTGCTGATCGACGTCCCGGCCGATCTGGCCGTGGCGGAGATCGCATCCGACGCGGGGCGGGCCACCGGTGGCGGCCGGTGGTCCGTCCCGCCGACCAGGGCGGCGGCGCCCGCGGGCCTGACGGCGGACCGTGGTGGGCATGCCGACCCCGGTACCGTCCGCGGGGCGCCGCCCTGGTTCCTGACGGAGCTCGCCGCGATCTTCGGGACCGGCCAGGACCCGGCCACCGCGTCGGACACGTACCTGGTCAGCGGCCCTCCGGAAGCACCGTCCGCGGTCGGTCCGGGCGGCTCCCGGTTGCGGTACCTCTACGGCCGCAGCGGGCCGCCCGGCTGGGAGGTCCCGGCCGCGATCGGGGTCCGCAAGGCCCTGGACGGCCGGGGCGAGCGGGACGCCGAGGTCGTCGTGGTCCTCGACGGCGACGGGTTCCCGTCCCTGGCCGGGGAACTGGCTGCCGCGGCACGCTTCGGCGTCCCGATGGTGCTGCTCCTGCACACCCCGGACCGGGCCGGCGAGGACTTCGCGGACCCCGTGAAGCTCGCCGAGGCGTACGGCTGCACGGGCCGGGACCTCGTCGATCCGGCGGAGCTGCGCACGGCGGTCGAGTGGGCCCGCAAGGAGGCCGTCTCCACCCGGCGGCCGGTCCTGGTCGACGTCCGGACCGGTCCCGCGGTACGCCTTCCCGCCGGCCCGGCCGCCGAGCCGGTGCACGCGTACACCCACGGGCCCTAGGCACCCGCCGAGGGCCCGGCCCCCGAACTTCCGGGCGGTGGCTGCGCTGACACCTGTCCTGTCGCGCCCAGGCGCGGCCGCCGCCCGGAATACCCACCCAGGTTTGTTTCAACAAACTGTTGACGTTTGGTCGGAGCTCTTCTTACGCTCCGACATGCGGAAGTCAACTTCCGCGCTCTCGTACGGAAGGTCACCATGTCGAAGCCCACGCCGACGGCGCGCGTTCTCACTACGGAGGCTGGCGCCCCCGTCGCCGACAACCAGAACTCCTCAACCGCCGGCGTCGGCGGCCCGATCATCCTCCAGGACCAGCACCTGCTGGAGAAGCTCGCCCGCTTCAACCGCGAGCGCATCCCGGAGCGCGTGGTGCACGCCCGCGGATCCGGCGCGTACGGCTACTTCGAGGTGACCGACGACGTCACGGCCTTCACCCGGGCCGACTTCCTGAACACCGTGGGCAAGCGGACCGAGACGTTCCTCCGCTTCTCGACCGTCGCCGACAGTCTCGGTGGCCCGGACGCGGCCCGCGACCCGCGCGGCTTCGCCCTGAAGTTCTACACCGAGGAGGGTAACTACGACCTCGTCGGCAACAACACCCCGGTGTTCTTCATCAAGGACCCGATCAAGTTCCCGGACTTCATCCACTCGCAGAAGCGCGACCCCTTCACGGGCAAGCAGGAGCCGGACAACGTCTGGGACTTCTGGGCGCACGCCCCCGAGGCCACCCACCAGATCACCTGGCTCATGGGCGACCGCGGCATCCCGGCCTCCTACCGCCACATGAACGGCTACGGCTCGCACACCTACCAGTGGACGAACGCCGACGGCGAGGCCTTCTTCGTCAAGTACCACTTCAAGACCAACCAGGGCATCCGCTGCCTGAGCAGCGAGCAGGGCGCCGAGCTGGCCGGCAAGGACCCCAACAGCCACCAGACCGACCTGCTGCAGTCCATCGAGCGGGGCGTGTACCCCTCCTGGACGCTCTACGTGCAGATCATGCCGGCGGCCGAGGCGGCCGACTACCGCTTCAACCCGTTCGACCTGACGAAGGTGTGGCCGCACGCGGACTACCCGCTGCAGCGGGTCGGCCGGCTGGTCCTGGACCGCAACCCCGACAACGTCTTCGCCGAGGTCGAGCAGGCCGCCTTCTCGCCGAACAACTTCGTGCCCGGCATCGGCCCGTCCCCGGACAAGATGCTCCAGGGCCGGCTGTTCGCCTACGCCGACGCGCACCGCTACCGCCTGGGCGTCAACCACACCCAGCTGCCGGTGAACGCCCCCAAGGCGGCGAAGGCCAACAACTACGGCCGGGACGGCTTCATGGCGACCAACGCCTACGACCGGCACGCCAAGAACTACGAGCCGAACTCCTACGGCGGCCCGGTGCAGACGAACGAGGCGCTCTCCGCCCCGCTCGCCGTCGCCGGCCACACCGGCACCCACGAGGCGCCGCTGCACACCAAGGACGACCACTTCTTCCAGGCCGGTGAGCTCTACCGCCTGATGTCCGAGGACGAGAAGAAGCGCTTGGTGGACAACATCGCCGGCGGTCTCTCCCAGGTCAGCCGGGACGACGTGATCGAGAAGAACCTCGCCCACTTCCACGCCGCCGACCAGGACTACGGCAAGCGCGTCGAGGCCAGGGTCCGCGAACTGCGCGAGGACTGACGGGAGGTCAGCTTCCTTGCGCACTCCGTACCGGCCGGCCCGTTGAGGGGTGGTCGGCCGGTACGGAGAGGTAGCGCGAGCTCCGCGGTCACCGGGAGTCCAGTGCGGTGGCAGTGCTCGCCCGACAGGAAGGGCGAGCCACCTCCCCACACCGCGGAGCCCGCCTGCTCCCTCTTCCTTGACCCCTCCCCCAGACTCCGTCCGGCGGTGCGATGTCCCGTCGCGCCCAACTCTCGCACTGTCGGACGGGAACCACCGCACAGGGCCCGGCATCCGTACGGTCACGGATCCCGGGCCTTGTGTCATGCCGGGACCTCGGGCCGGTGCCGGGCCCGCTGGCCCGCTCGGGGCTCGCTGCTGACGCGCCACCACCGACCGGCTCCGTTGTGCACTCCGCCGTGCGCCGCCGTGCGCGCCGGGTGCGCCGCGTGCGCCGTGGTTTCCTCCGCGGAATCTCCCCGCCCCGCGCCCTCTCGCCGTAATTCCCCCCCACGGCACCCTTGTTTACGGAGACTATGGGACAGCAGCAGAACCCAACTGCCTGCCGCCCTACCGCCAGGAGCCGACCATGGCCGACAGCGTGCCGGTGCGGTGCCCCACGTGCCGCCGCGAGAACGCTTTCACCCCGCCCACCTTCCCGTGCGCATGCGGTGCCCCGCTGACCATGCCCGTGCTGCGCGGCGGGGTGCCGGTCGAGATACTCCACCGCACCTGGCAGGCGTCCTGGGTGGAGGTGCGCTGCGACGTGTGCGGCCGGCACGACGAATGGCCGGCGCCGGAGTCCGGCTGCGTGTGCGGCACGGTGGTCCGGGTCCCGGTCGTCCCCGCGCCCACCCCGCCCCCGCCGAACTTCCCCTCGCCCGCGCGGCCGGCCCCCGAGGCACCACCCGTCGCCGAGCCCCGGCGCGCGGTCCTCCGGCCGGCCTTCCGCCCGGTGACGATCCGTACCGCCCGTGACTGCGTCACCGCCGCCCAGCAGTATCTGAAGTGGCTGGGCTACGCCGACGTCGCCCGGGCCCAGGAACGCACCGCCACCGGTGTGGACCTGCGGGGCACCGGCGTGGTGGCCCAGGTCGACCCGACCACCCGCGCCACCCAGCTCCGCGAGATCGAGTGCGTCTGGCTGAACGGCCTCAACGACTCCGCCATCGCGGTCTTCTTCTCACTCGCCGGCTACGCCAGGGACGCCCGGACCCGCGCCGACGAACTGCACATCCCACTGTTCGTCATGGACCTCACAGGCACCCCCCAGCCGGTCAACGACCCGGCCGACGAACTGATCAGGTACGGCGCGGCCCGCCCGTGAGGCCACCGTCCGCGACGCCGCAGGCCACGACACCCTCGCCCCGCGGGCCGCGGAAACCCGTTCGCCCGGCCCGGCGGAACCGGCGACACTGGCGGAGTGATCATCTCTGTCCCGTCGCCCGCCGAACTCCCCCTGCTGCGCGACCTGGAACGTGCCGCCGGCGAGCCGTTCCGTCACCTGGGCATGGTCCCGGTCGCGGACGATGAACCGCCCCCGCTGGCTGACCTGACGCGGTTTCAGCGGGCCGGCCGGGCCCTGGCCGCGTACGAGGGGGCCGGGCGGGACGGCCGGCCGGTCGGCTATCTCCTCTGGGAGCCGGTCGACGGCTGTACCCACATCGAGCAGGTGTCGGTGCACCCGGACCACGCCCGCCGGGGCATCGGGCGGGCCCTCATCGACCGGGCGGCGCGCGACGGCGGCCCGGTGCCGCTGACCCTGACCACCTTCGCCGAGGTACCGTGGAACGCGCCGTACTACGCCCGCCTCGGCTTCCGGGTGCTCACCGACGCCGAACTGACCCCCGGGATCAGGGCGGTACGGGCGCAGGAAGCGGCGCTGGGCCTGGACCGCTGGCCGCGGGTGTGCATGCGCCGCGAGCCGGGCGTGCGGCCGATCGGCCCGGGCGCACAGCTGATGAGCCGTCAGGTGCCGGAGCGGTCATGAACATCGTCCGCCCATAATGAGGACATGATCGACGCGAGTGCGCTCCGGGACTACTGCCTGGCCTTCAACGGTGCGACCGAGGACTTCCCCTTCCCGCGCCATCAGGACGTCTGCACCTTCAAGGTCGGCGGCAAGATCTTCGCGCTGACGACGCTCACGGACACGCCGCTCAGCGTGAGCCTCAAGTGCGACCCGGAGCTGGCCGAGCGGCTGCGGGCGGCCCACCCGGAAGTGGTGCCCGGCTACCACCTCAACAAGCGGCACTGGAACACCGTTTCGCTGGCCGGGGCGCTGCCCGACCAACTCGTCCGCGACCTGATCGAGGACTCCTACGACCTGGTGGTCGCCTCGCTGCCGCGGGCCCAGCGCCTGCTGCTCGACTGGCCGGGCGAGTCGCGGCGCCGCTGACCGCCCGTGGGCGGGCGTGCCGTACTCGACCCCGACGGCGCGCTCTTCGGTCAGGTGGTGTAGTCCGCGTTGACCCGGACGTAGCCGGCGGACAGGTCGCAGCCGTAGACGGTCGCTTCGGCGGTTCCGAGGCCGAGGGTGAGGGTGATCGCGACCTCGGGCTGCCGCATGGCGTCGGTGAGCGCGTCCAGGGTCTCCGGTGTGGGTTCCTCGGGATACACCTCGATGCCGCCGAACGCGACCGTGACGCGGTCCGGGGTGATGTCGCGGTCTTCGGTGTTCTTGCCGATGGCCATCACCACCCGGCCCCAGTTGGGATCGGCTCCGTGGACGGCCGTCTTGACCAGGGGCGAGTTCACCACGCTCTTGGCGATGCGCCGGGCCTGGGCCTCGTCCCGCGCCCGGCCGGCCGTGACGCGCAGGAGCTTGGTCGCGCCCTCCCCGTCGCTCGCGAGCTGCCGGGTGAGGTCCAGGCAGAGGTCGGTGAGCGCCGCGGTGAACTCCGCCGGGTCGACCGGCCCGGCCGCGCCGTTGGCGAGGACCGCGACGGTGTCGGAGGTGGAGGTGTCGGTGTCGACGCTCAGGCAGTGGAAGGTCCGGTCGACGGCGGTGCGCAGCGCCGTGTCCAGGTCGTCCGGCGGCAGTTCGGCGTCGGTGAAGAGGTAGGCCAGCATCGTGGCCATGTTCGGCTCCAGCATGCCGACGCCCTTGGCGACACCGACGATCCGTGCGGCGCCGACCGTACGGACGGCGGTCTTCGGGCGGGTGTCGGTGGTCATCATGGCGCGGGCCACGTCCAGCGGCCCGGCTCCGAAGGCTCCGGGTCCGAATCCTGCCGCGCCGTCGAAGTGGGCGCGGATCGTGTCCATCGGCAGCGGGCGCCCGATGACTCCGGTGGAGCCGATGAGCACCTGGCGGTCGTCGATGCCCAGCAGGGCGGCGACCCGGCCGACGACTTCGGCGGCGTTGGCCTCGCCCTGGCGCCCGGTGGCGACGTTCGCGTTCTGCGCCAGTGTGGTGACGGCACGCAGGTCCCGCCCGGCGGCGTGCGTGCGGCTGAGCACGACGGCGGGGCCGGCGAAGAGGCTGCGGGTGAACATGGCGGCGCTGACCGCCGGGCGGTCCGAGGCGACGACCGAGATGTCATCGCCCTGGTCGCGCAGCCCGCCGTGGCCGGTGTAGGCACGGAATCCGGTCGGCCAGGAGAGGGAGCCGGCCTCAACGCCGGACCCTGTTGCATTCGTATGCGTCATGATGCATATCTTTACATCGAGGGGTGGAGCCGTCCAGCGATTTACGGAGCACTGGACGACCCCACCGGGGGCCCGACACCTCACCACTGAGTACCGGTCAGGGCGCCGCCTTCCCCACCTTCGCCACCCCCTCCGCCAGCCGTTCGCGCAGCTCGACCTTGCGGACCTTGCCGCTGACGGTCATCGGGAAGGCGTCGAGGATCTCCAGGTAGCGCGGCACCTTGTAGTGGGCGAGGCGGGAGCGGCAGTAGCGGGCCAACTCGTCGCGGGTGAGCGGGTCCTGGGGGTCGCGGAGGATGACGCAGGCGGCGATCTCCTCGCCGTATTTGTCGTCGGGGACGCCGACCACCTGGACATCGGCGATCTTGGGGTGGGTGTAGAGGAACTCCTCGATCTCCCGCGGGTAGACGTTCTCCCCGCCCCTGATGATCATGTCCTTGATGCGGCCGACGATCCGGACGTAGCCGTCGTCGTTCATCACCGCGAGGTCGCCGGTGTGCATCCAGCGGGCCGGGTCGATGACCTCGGCGGTGCGCTCGGGCTCCTGCCAGTAGCCGAGCATCACGCTGTAGCCGCGGGTGCACAGCTCGCCCGGGGTGCCGCGCGGCACGGTCACCCCGCTCGTCGGGTCGACGACCTTGACCTCGATGTGCGGCAGCACCCGCCCCACCGTCGCGGTGCGGTGCTCCAGGTCGTCGTCGCGGCGGGTCTGGGTGGAGACCGGTGAGGTCTCGGTCATGCCGTAGCAGATGGCGACCTCGGCCATGTGCATCTCGGAGACCACCCGCTTCATGACCTCCTCGGGGCAGGGCGAGCCCGCCATGATGCCGGTCCGGAGGGAGGTCAGGTCGTAGTCGGCGAAGTCCGGGTGGTTGAGCTCGGCGATGAACATGGTGGGCACGCCGTAGAGCGAGGTGCAGCGCTCGTCCTGGACGGCCTGCAGGGTGGCGCCGGCGTCGAAGGCGGGGGCCGGGATGACGATGCAGCCGCCGTGCGAGGTGATGCCGAGGTTGCCCATGACCATGCCGAAGCAGTGGTAGAAGGGCACCGGCAGACAGACCCGGTCCGCTTCGGTGTAGCCGAGCGTCTCGGCCACCCAGTAGCCGTTGTTGAGGATGTTGTGGTGCGAGAGGGTGGCGCCCTTGGGGAAGCCGGTGGTGCCCGAGGTGTACTGGATGTTGACCGGGTCGTCCGCGGTCAGGGCCTTCTCGCACTCGGCGAGCCGGGTGTGCGGGACCCCGGCGCCGGCGGCCAGCAGTCCGCCCCAGGTGGGGTCGCCGATGTAGACCACATCGCGCAGCGCCGGGCTCTCGGCGCGGACCTGCTCGATCATCCGGCGGTAGTCGCTCGTCCGGTGCCGGGGCACGGAGACCAGGACGGTGATGCCGGCCTGTTGGAGGACGTACGCCAACTCGTGCACCCGGTAGGCCGGGTTGACGTTGACGAGGATGGCGCCGATCTTGGCGGTGGCGTACTGGACGAGCACCCATTCGGCGCAGTTGGGCGCCCAGATGCCGACCCGGTCGCCCTTGGCCACCCCCTTGGCGAGCAGGCCGAGCGCCACCTCGTCGACGGCCCGGCCGAGTTCGGCATAGGTCCAGCGGCGGCCGCCGGCCCTCTCGACCAGCGCCTCACGGTCACCGCACCGGGCGATGGTGCGGGCCAGGTCGGCGCCGATGGTGTGCCCGAGCAGCGGCCGCTCGGCGGCCCCGCTGGCGTACGACAGCTCCTGGTGCGACGGGCTCATCGGTGGTTCTCCTCCCAGTACGCGGCACCACCGCCGCCCGGCGCGGTGCGCGCGGGCCGTTCACTGCGGCCGAGGGTGCCGGGGACGGTCTTCGGCAGGACGGCGACCTCAGGACGCCGGATGTGCGGGTAAGGGGCCGGGACTTCGTAGGTGGTGCGCTCGGTGATCGCCTTCATCGTCTCCGAGCATCTCGGCCGGGGGACGGTGCGTCCCCGTGACTCAAGGGGCAGAAGCATCGCTTCCCCCTCCGGCGGCGCGTCCCGCGGCGCCTCCACTGCGTTCATCAGCTGCTCCCAGAAGCCCGGCATCGGCCATCGCTGCCACACACCCGCAAGGTTGCCCGTCGGAAGGGACGAGCCGCTCCAAGGACACCCGGTGCGCGCCGTGTACAGGATGGCGTCCGGCGTGCCCGGACGGGACCACAACCACCCATCCGTTCGCCTCATGAAGAAAAGTTCGAGACCGTCCGGGCTGTCGCAGCGGACGGCCTCGGCGTCCCGCTGCGGGCGGGGGCGCCGAGGCCGGGAGAGGGGCGGTTCAGCGGTGGGTGGTGAAGCGCCGCTCGAAGGCGGCGAAGGCGGTTTCCTGCCGCCACTGGACGGCCGCCCTGGGACTGGACGCGAGCAGCTGCCGGCAGGCGGCGCCGGGCGATCCGGTGCCGGGGAGCCCGCCGCGGCAGGCGTCGACGGGCCGGTAGCCGTCCCGCGTCGGGTTGCCCCGCCACAGGCTGCGGCCGGGCAGGAAGGCGTACTGCAGTGAGGCCCGGGCCAGGTCCTTCAGGTCGCCGTAGCCGAGGTGGTACGTCGTGGACGCGTACCGGTACTCGTGGGAGATGTCGATACGGGAGATGCCGGGGTCATCGGTGGCCAGCACGATCGGCACCCCGTACGCGCGGTAGGCCGGGAAGAGGTGCTCGGCGCCCTTGACGCCGAGGATCTGGGCGTTGCTGGTGAAGGGGACCTCGACGGCCACCTGGCGGGCGGCCATGGTCCTCGCCAGTTCCTGCCAGTTGTCCTCGTGGACGAGGTCGACGCCGTGGCCGATGCGTTCGGCGTGGGCGAGGGTGACGGCCTGGTTGATGTGGAACTTCAGGTCTTCCGGTTTGACCAGGCCCGGCCACAGCTCGCCGGCGTGCAGGGTGAGGTGGGCCCGCGGATACTTCCGGCGCAGGAAGTCGAGCATCCGCATCTGGCTGGTGTAGTTGCGCAGCGAGCTGTCCCAGTCCTCGGGCGCCACCAGGTTGACCGCGGTGAACCGCGGGTCCCGCTCGGCCAGCCGCATGCCGAGCTCCATCTGCGTGAACACCCGCTCGGGACTGCTGCCCCGGGACACCTGGGCGTTCCAGCGCACGGTCAGGCGGCAGCCGGGCGCGGGACGGGAGGTGCCGCAGTGCGAGGTGGTACGGAACTCGGCGTCCGCGTCGTCGGCCTCCTTGCGGGCGGTGGCCACCAGGCGGTCCAGCTTGCCGTCGGCAAGCAGCGCCTGGTGCATACGGCCGGGGTCGTCCTGCCAACCGACCTGATCGGCAAGGTGCTTGGCCTCCTCGGACGCGGGGGTGACCAGCGTTTCCAGGTAGAACTGGTTCTGCGCGACGACGACGTCGGCGACCCTGGCCAGCAGCTTGCCGCGGTGGCGCCACGTCACCTCCCCGAACTTCCCGAAGGCGTCGAAGAAGTGGTCGTGCCCCGACCGGCCCGGCGGGAAGTCCTGCATGGACCAGGCACGCACCAGCGCGTCGTGGAACGCCCGGTCGGTCCGGGCGTCCGCAGCGGACCGCTTCCCCGGACCGCACGGCGGCACGACGGCGGTCATCGTCTTCTCGTCGATGCACAGTCCGTCCGCGGCGGCGAGTTCGATCAGGTACTCGGTGGGGACGGCGCCGGACAGGTGGTTGTGCAGATCACCGCCCTTGGGCAGGGCCCGGAAGAAATCGCGGAGCCTGCTCGGCTCCTGGCGGATGGACTCCAGATAGGCGGCGGTCCGCACTTCGGCCGCGGTGCGCGGACGTACGGAAGGCGCTGACCGCGGACGGGAGTTGGTCGGCTGGGCGGCGGCGGGCAGGGCGGACAGGAGCGACAGCAGGCTGAGGGTGGCCAGACCGGCCCGAAGAGCCCGGCTACGGTCCATGGCACGAGGGCGATCACCATTCACGATCGCCATCGTGAAGGCTCGACGCGGCCGCGCGAAGCCCCTTTTCGGCAAGTTGACCCGGACGGGAACCGCGCGCGTGGCGCCTGAGGCGCACGTGGCCGCGGAACGACCTCAGGGGCGGCCGGCGAGGGGCAGTCGAGCGCTCAGCCGGCGTTGCCGAGCAGAACCACCGGCTCTGCCCGGTAGCGGCCCGGGGCGGTGCCGTATTCCCGCTTGAAGGCCTTGGCGAAAGCGAACTCCGAGGCATAGCCGGTGCGTTGGGCAATGACGCGGAGCGGCTGGTCCCCTTCGCGCAGCAGACGGCCGGCCAGGGTCAGCCGCCACCACGTCAGATAGCCGAGCGGCGGCTCGCCGACGAGAGCGGTGAAGCGTTTCGCGAAGGCCGCCCGGGACAGACCCGCCACCGCGCCCAGTTCCTCCACCGTCCAGGGGTGGGCCGGATCGTGGTGGATCACGCTCAGGGCCCGTCCGACCGCCGGGTCGCGCAAGGCCGCCGCCCAGCCGTTCGTGGCCGCGGCGTGTTCCTCGTACCAGGCCCGCAGGATGTACAGCAGGGCGGTGTCGAGCAGGTTGCAGACGGCGGCCTCCGCCCCGGGCCGCGGGTGGGCCGTCTCGGTGCGGAGCAGGTCCAGTACCGCGCCCAGCGGCCGGCCGTGGGTGGGCAGCCGGACCAGGCCTGGCAGACAGGTCAGCAGCGGGTGGGGGCGGGACCGGTTCAGGCGGTAGGCGCCGCAGAGCGTCAGCGTGCGGGGTGTTCCGTCGTCGGGCGTGTCCGGACCGGGCGGCCACGAGCCGTCCGGGTTCTGACGGACCTCGACCAGCGGCGTCCCCGGGTCGTCGGCCAGGCCGTGCCCGACTCCATGGACGAACGCGAGGTCACCGGCGGTGAGCCGGAGAGGCGGGCTGCCGTCCTCGGGCAGCATCCAGCAGGAGCCCTCCAGTACGGCATGGAAACCGACGCCGGTCGTGGCCGGGAAGCGCAGGCCCCACGAGCCGTGCCGCTGCTTGCGGGAGGCGTGCGGCCGCCCGGTGCGCATCGCGGTGATCGCGTCGCTGAGTACGTCCATGCCGGTGAGCGTACCGAGGAGACGCCTGCACATGATCGCAAGACGTTGTGGCATGGGCCGGCGAACCTGCTCTTCCTACGGTGGATCCACGCCTCCACGACGGAGGCGAAATCCCCTGCTTCCCAGGTGATTCACGCATGTCGCAGGACAGAAAAATGACAGGAACGGATTCACGGTGATGATGGCCCAACGCGTGGTGTTCGACGAGCTCGGCGGCCCGGAAGTACTGCGGATCGAGGACGTGGAACTCGGTGCGCCCGGTCCCGGCGAGGTGCTGCTCCGCGTGGACGCACTCGGCCTCAATCGGGCGGAGGCGCTGTTCCGTTCTGGCGGCTACTACTACCAGGCCGCCCTCCCGGGGTCCCGGATCGGCTACGAGGCGGCCGGGGAGGTGCTGGCGGTCGGCGCAGGCGTGACCGGCTTCTCGGTGGGCGACCCGGTGCTGACCGCGGGCGCGGGTGACATGAGCACCCACGGCGTGTACGGCGACCACCTGCGCATCCCGGCCGACAGCCTGCTCCGTCGCCCCGGCGGCACGGACGCGGCGACGGGGGCCGCCCTCTGGCTGTCGTACAGCACTGCTTACGGCGCGCTGGTGGAGAAGGGCGGACTGCGGCCGGGCGACACCGTACTGATCACCGCAGCCTCCAGCAGCGTGGGGGTGGCGGCGATCCAGATAGCCCGCCACCTCGGCGCGATCCCGGTGGCCGTCACCCGCAGCGCGGCGAAGCGGGAGCGTCTGGCGCAGCTCGGCGCGGCGCATGTGATCGCGCTCGACGAGGGCGGGTTGCTCGACCAGGTCGCCGAGGTCACCGGCGGGCGCGGGGCCGAGATCGTCTTCGACCCGGTGTCCGGCCCCGGACTGGCGGAGGTCGCCCGGGCGGTCGCACCGGGCGGGCTGCTGATCGTCTACGGCTGGCTCGACCCGAGGCCGACGCCCCTGCCGCTCAACTGGACGCTGCGCATCCTCGGTTACGGCAACCTCCAGGTCACCGGGGATCCGGAGACGCGGCGCCGGATCTGGCACTTCCTGGACGCCGGCCTACGGGCGGGCACCCTGGATCCGGTCATCGACCGCACCTTCGGCTTCGAGGAGATCGTCGAGGCGCACCGCCATCTGGAGTCCAACAGCCAGATCGGCAAGATCGTGGTGACGGTGCGCCACTAGCGGCCCCGAGGCCGCGGACCGGGGAATGGAGGGGGCGACAGGTGATGTTCCACTGATCATGACAAGCGACCTGCGCACGATCACCAACCCGGCCACTCTCCACGACCCGACGCCGTTCGGCTACAGTCACGCCGCCTCGGCGCCCGGCGAAGTCGTCTTCATCGCCGGCCAGTACGCCTCCGACGCCACCGGATCGCCGGTGCCCGGTGACTTCGCCGCCCAGGTGGAACTCGCCTTCGACCGGCTCCAGTTGGCGCTCGAAGGCGTCGGGCTCGGCTTCGACCACGTCGTCCGGCTCGGGTCGTACGTCGTGGACCACGACACCGACAAACTGGAGGTCCTCGGCAAGGCGCTGCACGCGCGCTTCGGTGAGCGGCTGCCGGCCCAGACGCTCAGCGGTGTCGCGGCTCTCGCCCTGCCCGGCATGCTGTTCGAGGTCGACGCGATCGCCGTACGGCCGACCCCGCCGGCCGCCACCTGACGGCCCGGCGCGGCGGCGGGGCACGGTGCCGCCGTACGGCCGCACCCCGCCCCGCCCCGGGCGCCCTCGGACACGCGAGGAGCAACGTACGCTCCCTCAGTTCACCCCTCGCTCTCAGTTCTCGCTCTCAGTTCACCTCTCGCTCGATCCCCGACCAATACGGCTGCCGGAGCTTGAACTTCTGGATCTTGCCGGTGGCCGTACGCGGAATGGACTCGCGGAACTCCACGGAGGTCGGGGCCTTGTAGCCGGCCAGGTGCTGCTTGCAGTGGGCGATGATCTCGGACTCGTCGGCCGTCGCGCCCTCGGCCAGCACCACCAGGGCCTTGATCGTCTCGCCCCACTTCTCGTGCGGCACCCCGATGACCGCGACCTCGGCAACCGCCGGGTGGCTGAAAATCGTGTCCTCCACCTCGATGGACGACACGTTCTCCCCACCGGTGATGATCACGTCCTTCTTCCGGTCGGAGATGGTGAGGTGGCCGTCGCCCGGGTCGAGGGCGCCGCCGTCGCCGGTGTGGAACCAGCCGTCCTCCAGGGCCTCCGCCGTCTCCTCCGGCTTGTCCCAGTACCCGTCGAGCACCGTGTTGGAGCGGGCCAGGACCTCACCGGACGCCGAGACCTTCAGCTTCACCCCCAGCGCGGGCAGCCCCGCACGGGACAGCTTGCGCGCCCGTTCCTCGGCGGGGAGGGCGGCATCGGCCGGCCGGGTGCGGTTGAAGGTGAGCATCGGTGAGGTCTCGGTCAGGCCGTAGAGCTGGGTGAACTCCCAGCCCAGTTCCTCCTCCACGCGCTGGATGGTCCTGGTCGGCGGCGGGGCCCCCGCGCAGACGATCCGCACGCGGTCGCGGCCCGGGATCCCGCCCTCCCAGGTCGCCGCCGCGTCGAGCACCATGTTCCAGACGGCCGGGGCACCGCACATCAGGGTGACCCCGTGCTCGTCGACACGCCGCAGGATCTCGGCGCCGTCGACCTTGCGCAACACCACCTGCTTGACGCCCAGACCCGCCATCACGTACGGCATGCCCCAGCCGTTGCAGTGGAACATCGGCAGGGTGTGCAGGTACACGTCGCCTTCCCACACACGGGTGTGCAGCCCGAAAGTCATACCGTTGACCCAGATGTTGCGGTGGGTCAGCTGCACGCCCTTGGGGCGGGCGGTGGTACCCGAGGTGTAGTTGATCGTCGCGGTGGCGTCCTCGTCCGGCTGCGACCACGGGCGCGGCTCGACCCCGAACCGCATCAGCCCGGTCTCGGTCTCCTCGCCGAGAACGAAGCGGTGGCGGGCCTTCACCTCGGCCAGCGCGGCGTCGAGTTCCGGGTCGACGAGCAGGACCGACGCCCCGCTCTGCGCCACCACGTAATCGACCTCTTCCGGCTTGAGGCGGAAGTTCACCGGGACGCAGATGCGGCCGCTCATCGGCACCGCGAACAACAACTCCAGCAGGCGCGCGGAGTTGTGGCTCACCACGGCCACCCGCTCGCCCTCACCGACCCCGAGGGCGTCCAGTCCCGCCTGCCAGGCACGGACCCGTTCGGCGAACCGCCCGTAACTCGCCACGGCCACCGGCGGCGCAGGCTGCCGCGGCTCGTCGACCACGCCGGGACTGTCCCGGAACCCCAGCTCGGCACGGTCGAGGAAGTCCGCGATCGTCATCGGTGTCCGCATGTGCGCTCTCCTGTGTTCGGGTGGACCAGGTACCGGCAGGTGAGAGGGTCCCACGTACTTGGCTTTCCCGCCGTTGCGCTTTGCGGCGCCGCGTACGTACCCGTCTCTCCCGCCGCGGTGGTTGCTCGCCGTTGCGCTTTGCGGCGCCGCGTACGTAGCTGGCTGTCCCGCCGCGGGGCTTGGTCGCCGTTGCGCTTTGCGGCGCCCCGTACGTAGCTGTCTGCGGCGCCGCGGGTCGTCTCGCCGTTGCGCCTGCGGCGGGCTGGGTTTGTGGTGGGTGCGGTGACGGGCCTGCGGGGCCGGTGTTTGGGACTGCTGACGCTTTACGTCCC